>JACQYK010000038.1 GCA_016208255.1 Deltaproteobacteria bacterium
AGGAGGCTCTCGAAATCGCCGGCACCTTCAATCCGATAAAATGGGAGGCTTTTGCTCCCTTCCTTAACTATCGAACCATTGAATACGATGACCTCTTTTCTTTCAAAAATTTAGCTGAGTCCCTCAGAGAGCTGGATCGGAAATTTATGACCCAAGGGAACCGGATCTTTGATCTGGCCATCCCCCCTTCCCTTTACGAGACCACGGCGCGGATGATCGGACAGGCCGGTCTGGGGGTGGAAAATGGAAATGGTCAGGGATGGGCCCGGATTGTGGTGGAAAAGCCTTTTGGCAGGGATCTGGAAACTGCTTTGGTTTTAGATCGAAGTCTTCATGAATATTTTCAAGAGCACCAGATATTTAGAATCGATCATTACCTGGCCAAAGAAACCGTGCAGAATATCTTAATGCTCCGGTTCGCCAATTCCATCTTTGAACCCCTGTCGAATAGAAATTATATCAACCAGGTGAGTATAACCGCAGCCGAGACCTTAGGCGTTGAGCACCGCGCCGGGTACTATGAACAGGCGGGAGTTTTGAAGGACATGTTTCAAAATCATATAATGCAACTTCTGGCCCTAACCACCATGGAGTCCCCCTCCTTTCTTGACGCCGATCGGGTCAGAGATGAGAAGGTCAAGGTGTTTCGATCCCTAAGGCCTTTCCCTACGGAAGATTTTATGGGCTACACCGTATTAGGCCAATACGGCTCGGGGAGGATCGGCGACAAAGAGGTCCCGGCCTATCGGGATGAACCCGGGGTGCGCTCTGACTCCCTCACGCCAACATTCGCCATGTTGAAGGTTTTTGTAGATAACTGGCGTTGGCAAGGCGTTCCCTTTTACCTGACCTCCGGCAAACGGCTGGCCCGAAAACAGACCGAAATCGCCATTCATTTTAAGGAGATTCCTCATTCCGTGTTTCGTCAAACTCTCGGGAAACACATCTCTCCCAATCGCCTGACTCTCGGGATCTATCCTGAAGAGAAGATTGCCTTGACCTTCCAGACAAAGAAGCCCGGGGCCCGAATGACCTTACGATCTTCGACCATGGATTTCTCCTACTATCAGAATTACGAAGGACCCTTTCTTGATGCCTATGAAAAGGTTTTGTTGGATTGCATGCTGGGAGATCAGCTGCTTTTCTGGCGACAGGATGGGATTGAGGCCTGCTGGGCTTTTTTGACCCCAATCCTTTGGAGTTGCGAAACCTGCAACAACCGGGCGGAAATGCTTCGCCCTTATGCGTCGGGAAGTTGGGGCCCTGAAGCCATGAAAAAGCTTCCGGATTTAACTGATTAATGCATTCGGTAATGAATGCCTAACCCCGGGGGATCTTTATTCAGAGGCAAAGAGGGATTGATAAATAAAAGGCTTCAATTTTCCAATACAATCAAAAACAAGAAAGGAACAGGAAATGGAAACGTATTATAAACCGGAGGATTTGCCAAAATTTGGAGAGATCGGCCAAGAGGCCCCGGGACTGTCTCAAAAGTTCTTTGATTACTATGGAGCCGTCATGGCCGAGGGGGAACTCACGGAAAGGGAGAAGGCACTCATCGCCCTGGCCGTGGCCCATGCCATCCAGTGTCCTTATTGTATCGATGCCTATACCCAGGCTTGTCTGGAAAAAGGGTCTAACCTGGCGGAGATGACCGAAGCGGTACATGTGGTCACAGCCATAAGAGGGGGCGCCTCCCTCATCCATGGTATCCAGATGCGTAACGTTGCCCAAAAACTCTCCTTTTAGGAAGCCATAGACGAGAGGTAAAGAAAATGATGCCTGAACAAAGTTTACCGGAGACTGCCAATGTTTCCCTAAATGGGATTATCGGGGTGGATCCGTTTCCCCAAACCCTTATGAAAAACAAGTTAAGTCTGGAACGGGGCAAGACCACCACCCTGCAAATCAATGTGGGGCTGTTGTGCAACCAGAGCTGTCATCACTGCCATTTGAGTGCCGGGCCGAATCGAAAGGAGATTATGGATTCAGAAACGGCTGAGGCGGTGATCTCCTATGCCCAACGGGGCCATTTCGAGGTCATCGATCTTACCGGAGGGGCCCCGGAGCTTAACCCGAATATTTTCAGACTTGTTGAGGGGCTCTCCCCTTTGACCTCCCGGCTCTTAGTCCGTTCCAACTTGACCGCTTTGAAGGTGACCGCGGGAGATATTCTCGTTGATTTCTATAAGAGACACGGTGTTGTCCTTATCGCCTCTTTTCCCACCCTCCTGGAAGGTCAGACCGATTCCCAAAGAGGCAGCGGAATATTTAAAGACAGTATTGAAGTCCTTAATAAACTAAATAGCCTTGGCTATGGACAGGAAGGAGCCGGACTGGAGCTTGATCTGGTAACCAATCCAACCGGAGCCTTTCTACCCTCTTCCCAGTCCCAAGCCGAGAAGAGATTCCGAGAGGTCCTGCAACAAAAATGGGGGATTGTTTTTAATCAGCTTTTTTCGCTGGCTAATGTTCCCCTGGGGAGGTTTCGTCAGTGGTTGATCCAGTCCGGCAACCTGGAAAGGTATTTGGAAAAACTGGCCTCTTACTTCAATGCCTGTGCTCTGGAAGGGGTGATGTGCAAAACGCTGGTCTCGGTCTCTTGGGACGGGACCCTCTATGATTGTGATTTCAACCTGGCCCTGGGGCTCCACCTGGGAGGGAAGAAAATCCATGTGTCCGAAATGCCGGGACCTCCGAAACCGGGAAGTCCTAT
Source organism: Deltaproteobacteria bacterium (assembly GCA_016208255.1). Classification (GTDB taxonomy): domain Bacteria; phylum Desulfobacterota; class RBG-13-43-22; order RBG-13-43-22; family RBG-13-43-22; genus RBG-13-43-22. The sequence goes on from JACQYK010000038.1 coordinate 2,717, forward strand.
TGCTGTGGCGGATCATTGTTATGCCTGCACGGCCGGGATGGGATTTACCTGAGGAGGGACCATTAGACCCTGAGTTCAGGTTTTTTTTGATTGACAGAATAAGCGGAGCTGGATGACTAACTATTCTTAGGGGCTTAAACGAGTGAAAAAACCCATCAAGATCTTGCATATCGATCGTGATTGGCAGGTCGCTTATATTACTATTCAAGAAGGACTTTTTATCAAGTCGACCGTAACTTTCGACAAAGCGATCCTGCTGCTGAAAAAAGAAAATTTCGATTTGATTCTATCGGAACCCCAGGATATTGCCATACTTACTCCGCAATCAGGGGATCAGGCCGCCTTAGCAATTGGAGAGGATTTCCGAAGTCTTTAGGAGTGCGCTTTTAAAAGCCCATGGATTATCCAAATTGAATGCGGGGATCTTCTCTGGTTTGTGGATGCGGCGGCAATGACTCCGCCGGGAGCAGTCGATCACAGTAGGGGAGCAAACTACAGACGAGATGGGAGTATCGTATGATTCAGACAAAAGACCTTGATCAGTTGTGCATCAATACCATTCGCACTCTGGCCATAGACGCGGTCCAGGCCGCCAACTCCGGTCATCCCGGCTTGCCTATGGGGGCGGCGGCGATGGCCTATGTTCTATGGACCCGATTTCTAAAGCATAACCCCGCCAACCCCCAGTGGCCCGACAGGGACCGCTTTATCCTTTCCGCCGGTCACGGATCCATGCTGCTCTACAGCCTGCTGCATCTTACCGGATATGATCTGCCACTGGTGGAAATAAAGAACTTCCGTCAGTGGGGCAGTAAGACGCCAGGGCACCCTGAATCTTCCACTACCCCGGGGGTGGAAACCACCACCGGTCCCCTGGGTCAGGGCTTTGGCAACGGTGTGGGCCTGGCCGTTGCCGAGCGGTTTTTGGCCGCCCATTTCAATCGTCCCGGCCATGAAATCGTCGATCATTATACCTATGCCCTTTGCAGCGACGGCGAGTTGATGGAAGGAGTTACCCATGAGGCTGCTTCCCTGGCGGGCCACTGGAAGCTGGGAAAGCTGATTTATTTCTATGACGACAATCGCATCAGCATAGAGGGAAGTACCGAACTGGCCTTTACTGAAAACCGGATGGTTCGTTTTGAAGCCTACGGCTGGCATGTTCAGAAGATCGATGATGGAAACGATATCCAAGCCATCGAAAAAGCGATCCGGGCCGCCCAGGAGGAAAAAGGCCGGCCCTCACTCATTTCCGTGCGAACCCATATCGGTTTTGGCAGCCCCAACAAGCAGGACCAGGCTTCAGTCCATGGAGAACCTTTAGGTGCTGATGAACTACGACTAACTAAAGAAAATCTCGGCTGGCCTCTGGAGCCTTCCTTCTTCATTCCGGAGGAGTCCTTGAAGCACTTCCGGCAGGCCCTGGCCAAGGGCCGGCAGTGGGAAAAGGATTGGACCGGGCGTTTTACGGCCTATGAAATGGCCTATCCTGAACTGGCCCGGGAGTGGAGGCAATGGCTGAATAAAGAATTACCTGTTGGTTGGGACCAGGATATTCCCTCGTTCCCAGCGGATTCAAAGGGCCTGGCCACCCGGGCGGCCTCGGGAACGGTTTTAAATGCCCTGGCCCCCAGACTCCCCAACCTGATCGGGGGTTCGGCGGATCTCGCTCCCTCCACCAAGACCTTGATGAAAGGGGAAAGGGATTTTCAGGCCGGAAATTACGGGGGCCGGAATTTCCATTTTGGTGTCCGGGAACACGGGATGGGGACCATTCTTAACGGCCTGGCCCTGCATGGCGGGGTCATTCCCTATGGGGGGACTTTCCTTATTTTCTCTGATTACATGCGGCCCCCGATCCGTCTGGCCGCCCTAATGGGATTGAAGGTTATCTATATCTTTACCCATGACAGCATCGGCCTGGGTGAGGACGGACCCACCCATCAGCCCGTCGAACAACTGGCTGCACTTCGGGCCATCCCTAATCTTGTAGTTATCCGCCCGGGTGATGCCAACGAAACTGCCGTGGCCTGGCGGTTTGCCCTGGCATATAAGGGAGGTCCCCTGGCCCTTTGTTTATCCAGACAAAACCTCCCTACCCTGGACCGGGAAAAATTTGCCTTGACGGAGGGGTTGTGTCGGGGGGGGTATACTCTCAACGATGCCATGGGCCAAGCCGTGCCGGACCTGATCTTGATCGCCAGCGGATCCGAAGTTTCGATCGCCCTTGAGGCCGGCGAAAAGCTTCGAGAAAATGGGTTTTCAATCCGGGTGGTGAGCATGCCCTCCCAAGAGTTATTTGAGAAACAACCCGAAGACCATCGGGAACAGGTGCTGCCCAAAACGGCCCGTGTCCGGATGACCATCGAAGCAGGCGTCAGCCAGGGGTGGCATCGTTATCTGAATTACAGGGGCGAGGCGATCGGGATCGATCACTTCGGGGCCTCCGCCCCCTATCAGATTCTTTATGAACAATTTGGGATTACCGTCAGGCGCGTTGTAGAAAAGGCCTTGCAGTTGTTAAAACGCTGTTAATTCGTCCCCCTGTGAGGCCGGCTAAGGAGAAATAGAAAATGCTTACGGAGACAACAAAAAAATTGATTATTATCGGAGGCGGATCCGCAGCTTTCGCTGCGGCCCTCCGGGCGAGTGACCTGGGTGATCAGGTAACCATGATTAATGACGGGCTGCCCATAGGTGGAACCTGTGTCAATGTAGGATGCATACCGTCCAAGACACTGCTTCGGGCCGCAGAGGCCTATCACCGCACGCTTCATCATAATTTTTCAGGGATTGAAGCAGACAGAGGTCTTGTGAATTTTCAGGCGGTTATACGCAAGAAGCGTCAAATGGTTGAAGACCTTAGGCAGGAAAAATACCTCAATGTCATTCAGCTGATCCCCAATATTCAGTTTATCGAAGGCAGAGGGTACATGGCCGCCCCCGACAGGGTGACGGTTAATGGAGAAGAGTTTAAAGGGGATAATATCCTGATTGCAACGGGCGCCAGACCATTGCTCGCTTCGGTGCCGGGGCTATCGGAAATCGGGTATCTGACTAATGAAACCGCCTTTGAACTGGAAGAACTTCCGGAATCGTTGATTGTTCTGGGAGGCCGCTCCATTGCCCTGGAATGCGCCCAGATGTTTGCCCGCTTCGGAAGTCGGGTAACCATACTTCAACGTTCCACCCGGATCCTTCCGTCAGAGGAACCGGACATCACAGATTCATTGTCAAGTTACTTCAGAGAAGAAGGCATCGAGATAGCCACCGGGGTGACTATAGGCCTTATTCGTAAGGAAGGGGATCAGGTCGTGGTTGAAACGACGGTGGGCGGAGCCCCAAAGATTTTCAAGGCGGATCATGTCCTGGCCGCCACGGGACGAAAAGCGAATACGGAAGGACTGGGACTTGAAAAGGTCGGCGTAGAGCTGAATTCACAAGGTTTTCTTAAGGTCGATGAGACCTTGAAGACCTCGGTTTCAAGCATCTACGGTGCGGGGGATGTTATCGGGGAACCCATGTTCGTGTATACGGCCGCCTATGAAGGGGCTCTTGCCGCCGAAAACGCCCTGTCGGGGTCTTCGAAGGTGCGGGATTATTCCATTCTTCCCTGGGTTATTTTTACGGATCCACAGGTGGCCGGCGTAGGATTGGATGAAGCGCAGGCGCGACAACAAGGGATTGATGCTGAGGTGGCCAGCCTGCCCCTCAGCCAGGTACCCAGATCTCTGGCGGCTCGTGATACCAGAGGATTCATCAAACTTATCCGGGATCGCCAAACCGACCGGTTGATTGGGGCGAGGATCCTTGCTCCCGAAGGATCGGAACTCCTGATGGAGATAAGCCTGGCTCTCAAATTCGGCCTGACTGCTCAAGAGACAGCTTCTTTCTTTCATCCCTACTTGACTCTTTCCGAGGGAGTCAAGCTGGCGGCTATTATGTTTAAAAAAGATTTGAACAAACTGAGTTGCTGTGCAATCTGATCGGAGGGTATAAAAATGAAAAGACTTTTAATTTTGGGAATGGCCGTTGCCATAGGTACCTTGCTAATCGCCCCGGTATCCCTGATAGCGGCGGAAGGCGAGGAGATATTTCTTGTTCATTTGAAAACCAGCCTGAAAAAAGATGATGCTCAGATTTGTGTAGCCTATAACCTCATGTGGGCTGCTCTGAGAGAGGGGAAGAAGGTGAAGGTCCTTGTGGATGCCGATGCCATTAACACCTACAAAGTCGGTTGGCGTGGTAAGGATCATATTGAGAAGTACGAGGTTCCGGACAGGTTGAGATTCGCATTGGCCGGTCAGTTCGGAGTTAAACTTGAATCCGTTCCGAAGACCTACGGTGAATTCCTGGAGATGCTCAAAAACGGGGGAGTTGAATTCTACATTAACTCTGGTTTTCTCATTGTTTCAGGGATAGGGAAACCGGATAATTTATTGGAAAAAATATCGGCCAAATTTTTTAAGCCCATAACCCTGAAAGAGATAGTCAAGCTTAGAACAGAGGCCAAATATTACATGGTTTATTAAAGGAGGGAAACATGAAGTTAGACACATCGCCAGCCATCAATAGCCGTAAAAAAGCATTGATCAAGGCGGCTGTTTTGGTGGCCTTTATCCTTTTTTCCATTTATCTGGTCCGCTTTACCCCGGTAAAAAATATCCTCTCCCTAAAGGTGCTGGGAGCCTATTTCGAGCGGGCCGGATTTTGGGCCCCGGTGTTTTTCATGCTTTTCTATGCCGCTGGGGTTTGTCTTTTTGTCCCCGGAACCCTGTTGACCGGCCTGGGTGCGGCGATCTTCGGGGCCTATTGGGGGTTTGTCTATGTCTGGATAGGGGCGATGATCGGGGCCGGCGCGGCCTTCTTTATCGGCCGCACGCTGGGAAGGGATTTTGCCGCTTCATTGATCGGAGATAAACTCAAGAAGTATGATGAGTCCATCGAGCGCAACGGGTTTGCCACCGTGCTTTACCTTCGTTTGGTCTATTTTCCGTTCACGGCCATGAATTTCGGTATGGGTTTAACCAAAGTGCGTTTTGGAGATTATTTATTAGGGACGGGTTTAGGCATCCTGGTCGGGACTTTTGTGTTCACTTTTTTTATCGGAACCTTGAAAGAAGTCTGGTCCTCCGGAAATTGGGCTGAACTTTTCTCTTTTAAGGTATTTTTCTCTATCGGGCTTTTTATTTTTTCATTTTTCATTCCCAAGTTAATCAAGAAACTGAGTAAAGAACCTTGATCAATAAGTCATTCGTAAAAGCTATTGAGAACGTTTAATCTCTTACAAAAGGAGAAAAAAATGGAACCGTCAATAGCCTGCCGACTTCTACTTCCCGGGCAGACCGCCATTGTAACCGGAGGAGGGTCGGGGATTGGAGCCAGTATCGCTCAGGGCCTGGGGGCCGCCGGGGCGAAGGTAGTGGTGAATTATTCCAGAACCAATGCCGGGGCCGAGGAAGTGGTTCAGAGTATTTTAGATCAGGGTGGCCAGGCCCTGGCCTTTAAAGCGGATGTGAGCCGGGAAGAAGAAGTTCAGGCCCTCTTTGGGACCGCTATCCGGGAATTCGGGACGGTCGACATCCTGGTAAGCAACGCCGGGATTCAAAAGGACGCCCCTTTTCTGGAAATGCTTCTTGATGATTGGCAGCAGGTTTTGAACATTAATTTAACCGGGTCTTTTTTGTGCGCCCGGGAAGCAGCCCGGGAGTTTCTTCGCCGGGGAGTGGTCCCGGAGCGTTCCCGGGCCGCCGGCAAGATTATTTTTATGAGTTCGGTCCATGAAGTCATACCCTGGTCCAGGCACGTAAACTATGCCGCCTCCAAGGGAGGCATTATGCTTTTTATGAAAAGCCTGGCTCAGGAGCTGGCCCCTTACAAAATCCGGGTTAACAGCATTGCCCCGGGGGCCATCAGGACCCGGATCAATCGGGCGGCCTGGGAAACCCCGGAAGCCGAGGCAAATTTGCTGAAGCTTATCCCCTACGGGCGGGTGGGCGACCCGGTTGACATCGCCAACGCCGCTGTCTGGCTGGCCTCCGACGAGTCGGATTATATCCACGGGACCACGCTTTTTGTGGACGGCGGCATGACCCTTTATCCGGCCTTTGCCGAAGGGGGATAGGTCGGAACATATAGGACCCCAAGGAGCATCCATGAAAAAAATTTTAGCTGCCGACATCGGCGGAACCAACAGCCGCTTTGCCTATTTTCAATGGGCCGATGACCAATTCCTTTCCCTGGTGGAATCAAAATGGCTTAAGACCCGGGAGGTTTCATCTTTTGGCCGGTTATTGAACCAGCTTCAATCATCAACGTTTCCTCTGCCGGTAAGGGAGGCGGATATCGCGGTATTTGCCATAGCCGGTCCGGTTGAACAGGGGCGGTTTAGCCATCCTCCCTATATACCCTGGGAGGTTGATCTTTCCAACGCAGACCAGAAGTTTGGGTTGAAACAGTGGGAGCTTATCAACGATTTCGTGGCCCAAGCCTATGCCTGCCGTTCCCCCATTATTGAAGCAGCGCTTCAGATTATACCCGGGGAAGTGGACCCCACAATGCCGTTGGTCGTGATCGGTGCCGGTACGGCCCTGGGACAGGCAGCCTTGGTTCCCGATTGCCGTGACGGGTACGAAGCCTTCCCCTCCGAGGTAGGGCACACCCCGTTTCCCTTCGTTTCAGGCGAAGAATTTGGTTATATGAATTTTTTGCTTCGAGAAGGGAAGGATCCCTATGTGCTGGCGAATACCGTAGTTTCCGGAAAAGGGCTTAGCTTGATCCATGAGTACCTGACCGGGGAAAAGCTGGAGCCGGCTGAAGTGGCTGTTAAGCTGAGGGAAGACTCCGAAACCCTGACCTGGATGGCCCGATTCTACGGAAGGGCCTGCCGAATAGCGGCCCTTCAGGTGGTAGCCAGGGGAGGGGTGTATGTCGCCGGGGGGGTAGCCGCCAGGACCCCGCAATTGGTCACCCACCCATCTTTTAAAGCCGAGTTTACTTATTCAAAAACCATGGAGTCTCTGTTGAACAAGATCCCGGTTTTTCTCAATGTGAACGAAGAAAGCGGCCTTTGGGGGGCTGCCCTGCGTGGCGTCCAGCGGTTAAAGGCCAAGGGTCGAAATGGTCCGAGATAAGGAGGGGCGGCATTGCAGCCTGGTTAACAACTTAATAAATTAGCCCTTGAGGGATAGAATGGCAGGCAAAACACTCATATGTCTGGACCGGGACGGCACTCTTATTTATGACAGCCGGGAACATCTTTTCCTTGGCCGGGACGAGAGCTGGAGGTCAAAGGTAAAATTCCTGCCTCGGGTGATGGAAGGCCTGAAAATCCTGGCAGCTATCCCGCATTCAGTCTGTTATATGATAACCAACCAGGCGGGGGTGGCGATTACCGACTACCCGCTTCTTACCCTGGAAAGGGCCCAGGAAGTCTGCTCCTATGTTCTGGAAGAATTAAAAAACCGGGGGGCTGAAATCAAAGGTTACTTCTTATGTCCTCACGCAACACTGGAATATGTACACAGCAAACCCGATGTTCGTTTCGACCCGGCCTTGGTCCGTGAATGCGCTTGTTTGAAACCCGCCTTGGGCATGGTTTTCGAGGCCCTTGAAGCGGAAAACATCACCCCGGACAATGCCGGAGTCTATGTGATCGGGGATAGGGCCAGCGACGTCCAGACTGCCTTAAATATTCAGGGAACAGGAATTCTCATCCCTTTCAAAAACGAACCCGGTCAAGAGGACAAGGTAAAAAAACTGGGCAGGGACCCCCATATTTTCATAGCCCGGGATATGGTTGAGGCCGCTGAATTCATCCGCGGGAGAGAACGATCCTCCTGAGTTGTTCTTCACCGGGTTCGAAAGCAGGAACGATCATTTAGAAAGATGGAGGATGGTTTATGAGAGTGGCTATTGGTTCCGATCACGCGGGATTTGAGCTGAAACAAAATCTGATTGTTTCTTTGGAAAAGCTTGGGCACCAATATTCCGACCTCGGAACCCATAGTCGCGATCCGGTTGATTACCCCGATTATGCTGAGTCCGTGGGGCTTGCTGTCCTCCGGGGCGAAGCAGACCGGGGAATATTGGTATGCGGGAGCGGGGTCGGCGCCTCGGTCGCCGCTAATAAAATACCCGGCCTTCGGGCCGGGCTCTGCCATGATACCTATTCGTCCCACCAGGGGGTGGAACATGATGATATGAATATCCTGGTCCTGGGCGCCCGGGTCATCGGTCCCGAACTGGCGGCTGAATTGGTCCGAGCCTTCCTCACGGCTGGGTTCACCGGCGAAGAGCGACACCGGCGTCGGTTGTTAAAAGTGCAATCTCTGGAAAATCGTTACCTGAGGGAAACCATATTCTAACGGAGGACCCATGATGAAATCGACCAATCCAACCGGACAAAATTCCCTGCGGGCTTTGCAGGATTATGGTCAGGCGGTTTGGCTTGACTACATCCGGAAAAACTTGATCCAAAGTGGTGAGCTGAAACGGTTGATCGAGGAGGATGGATTGAAAGGTCTGACCTCGAACCCGGCTATTTTTGAAAAGGCGATCCAGGGCAGCCTGGATTACCAGAAAGATATAGCCGCACTTTCCTCCAAGTGCTTTGATCCTCAGGAGGTCTATGAGCGTTTGGCCGTATGCGACATACAGGATGCGGCCGACCTGTTGCAATCCGTTTATGAGCAGACCGGAAAGCGTGACGGTTATGTCAGTCTGGAAGTCTCCCCTCTACTGGCCCAGGACACCTTAGGGACGATAGAAGAAGCCAGAAGGCTCTGGAAAACTGTAAACCGTGACAACTTGATGGTCAAGGTTCCGGCCACCCCGGAAGGCATTCCAGCCATTGAGACGCTGATCGCCGAAGGAATCAATATTAATGTTACGCTGCTTTTCTCTCAGAGAACCTATGTCCAAGTAGCTGAAGCCTACCTGGCCGGGCTGGAAAGGCGTGCTGTCCGCGGAGAAGACTTAACCCGGATGGCCAGCGTGGCCAGTTTTTTCGTCAGCCGTATCGATAGCGCTGTGGATGGACTCCTAAGCCATCGGCTGAAAAATGCCAGCGATCGTAAAGAAAAGGATTTACTTCGAAGCCTCAAAGGGAAAGTCGCCATTGCCAATGCCAAGCTGACCTATAAACAATATCAAGAGATCTTTTCCAGTAAGCGTTGGCAGAAGCTTGCCGACCAAGGGGCTCATACGCAGCGGATCCTTTGGGCCAGCACCGGGACCAAGAACCCGAATTACCGGGACGTCAGGTATGTCGAAGAACTGATCGGTCCGGATACGGTCAACACCATACCGCCGGCAACGCTGGAGGCCTTCCGGGATCATGGACAACCGCGGCTAAGCCTATCCGAGGATATCACGGGTGTCCGTTCAATTATGGAAACTTTGACTCAGGTGGGCATCTCTCTCGACGAGGTGACCGATAAATTGCTTGAGGAAGGGATTGGGCTTTTTGTCGACCCTTACGAAAAGCTGCTCCAAGCTATTCAAAACCAATGTCGGCAACCCCAAAAGGCTAAAATCAACCTCCAAACCTATGTTCTTCCAGAAAAGCTCGCCAAAGTCGTTGAGGTTTCACTGGAGGATTGGCAAAGGAATAGAAAAGTACGTCTGCTTTGGGCGCGGGATGCCGCTCTCTGGACGAATACCGACGAGGCCCACTGGTTGGACTGGTTGGGAATTATCGAGGATCAACTGGCCCATCTAAAAGACCTGCAAGATCTGGCAGAAGAAATGAAGGGGTCGGGATTCACTCAGGCCTTACTCCTGGGCATGGGGGGGTCGAGCCTCTGCCCGGAGGTCCTAAAGATGACCTTCGGTAAAAGACCGGGGTATCCTGATCTGCACGTTTTGGATTCGACCGATCCGGCCCAGATTAAAACCGTTGAGGCCAAATTGGACCTGACCAAGACGATCTTCATCGTATCGAGCAAATCCGGCGGCACCCTTGAACCTAATATTTTCAAACAATATTTCTTTGAACGGGTCAAAAAAGCAGTGGGCCAGAAGGAAGCCGGCAATCAATTCATCGCGGTTACCGATTCGGGGTCAAAGATGCAGGCGGTAGGGGAGAAGGACCGCTTTCGCCATATTTTTTTCGGAGTACCCGGCATCGGCGGAAGGTACTCTGCCCTCTCAAATTTCGGCTTGGTACCAGCGGCCATCATTGGGATTGATCTAACGAAATTTCTGGAAAGGGCGCAAGCGATGGTCCAGACCTGCTCTACCTGTGTTCCGGCCTCAGAAAATCCCGGAGTGGTTCTGGGTGTGATCCTGGGGACGGCCTCCAACCAGGGACGGGACAAGGTCACGATAATCGTCTCCCCCGGCCTTCATAACCTGGGCGCCTGGTTGGAGCAGTTGCTTGCGGAATCCACGGGCAAAGAGGGGAAGGGGTTGATCCCGGTGGATCGGGAGCCTCTGGGGTCAACGGAAGTCTATGGCCGGGACCGGCTTTTTATCTATATCCGTTTGGCCAAAGCTCCTGATGACTCTCAGGATGCGGCAGTGGCGGCCTTTGAACAGGCCGGACATCCGGTTGTTCGTATCACCGTGGATGAAATCTATGGCCTGGGAGAAGAATTCTTCCGCTGGGAGTTTGCTACGGCTGTGGCCGGTTCGATCCTGGGGATCAATCCCTTCGATCAACCCGACGTAGAGGCCAGCAAAATCGAAACGCGGAAATTGACGACCACCTATGAGGAAACAGGCCGGCTTCTCCCGAAACTTCCTTTTTTCGAAGAAGAGGGCCTCCAGCTTTTTACCGACGAAACCTATGCTACTTTATTAAATGGGTTCCTGAATCGCGATCGTTCAATTGCGGGGTACCTGAGGGCCCATTTGGATCAGCTTAAGCCCGGTGACTACTTCGCTCTGTTAGCCTATCTGGAAATGAATGAACTTCACGAGGAACTCTTACAGACATTGCGAAAGGCCGTAAGAAACCAAAAACGCGTGGCCACCTGCCTGGGGTTCGGTCCGCGGTTTTTGCACTCCACCGGACAGGCTTACAAGGGAGGACCCAACACAGGGGTCTTCCTCCAGATTACCTGTGAGGATGCCGTGGACCTGCCCGTGCCGGGGCAGAAATACACTTTTGGCCTGGTCAAGGCGGCCCAAGCGCAGGGGGATTTTCAGGTGTTGGCTGAAAGGGGCCGCCGGGTCCTCAGGGTACATCTTGGTAGAGACCCGGAGTCCGGTCTACAACAACTGGCTGCGTACATTAACCAAGCTCTGTCGGTTATCCAATAGCTTTTTGTATTGGCATCACTATTAGACCTTTAAGAGGAGAAAAACCTATGAACGCTGAAAAAAAACGTCTGGAAGCTCAACGCCTTGGAAAGGAAAACTGGCGCCTTTGGGGGCCTTATTTGAGTGAGCGGTCCTGGGGGACCGTCCGGGAAGACTACAGTCCCAACGGCGAGGCCTGGGAATATTTTGATCATGACCAGGCCCGTTCGCGCGCCTTTCGCTGGAATGAAGACGGGATGGGGGGAATCTGTGATGAACAGCAACGGTTGTGTCTGGCGATAACTTTATGGAATGGACGGGATCCTGTTTTAAAAGAACGGATGTTTGGGTTGACCGGAAACCAGGGCAATCACGGTGAAGACGTCAAAGAGTATTATTTTTACCTGGACGCCACCCCGAGTCACAGTTTTTTGAGGTATCTTTATAAATATCCTCAGACTGAATTTCCATACACCTCCCTGATTGAAGAAAACAGGCGTCGGACAAGGCTGGATCCGCCCTTCAGTCTGCTCGATACCGGAGTTTTTGACGAAAACCGTTACTGGGATGTGCAAGTGACCTATGCCAAGGAGGATCCTGAGAGTCTTTTTATCCGGATTACGGCCGCCAATCGAGGCCCGGAGCCGGCCACCCTCCATTTACTTCCTACAATTTGGTTCAGAAATACCTGGTCCTGGGAAGATCCCGAGAACCCTAGGCCTCAGCTGATCGCTGCAGAACCCAAAGAGGCCGCTTGGGCTATGAAAGCCACCCATCCTTCCCTGGGAGAATATTTTATTTATGGACGTCAGAAAGCCGAATGCCTCTTTACCGAAAATGAAACCAATTTTCTGCGCCTTTTCGGTGTTCCCAATCGATCACCTTATGTCAAGGATGCCTTCCACCGGTTGGTAATCCAGGGGGAACGATGTGCGGTCAACCCGGACCAATTTGGATCCAAAGGGGCTGCCTGGCATAAGGTCCTCGGTGAAGTCGGCGGAACCTCTGTTATAGAACTGGTGCTTTCTTCCAGGGAAATGACATCCCCTTTTGAACGAATCGAGTCGGTCGTCAGGGAACGAAAGAAAGAAGCAGACCGATTTTTAGAGGATCTGCTTCCAAGTGCCTCTGCTGAAGATTCTCTGGTTTTTCGTCAGGCTGTAGATGGCTGGAGGGTGACCTGGTTCCCCCTCCTGAAGGAAGGAAACAGGGACGGAACCGGAAATGGCGTCATTTAAAGGCATCGGACATCATATCCATGCCGGACAGTTGGGAATATCCCTGGTTTGCCGCCTGGGATTTGGCTTATCACAGTATGGTCTTTGCCCAGATAGATATCGATTTTGCCAAGGATCAAATAGAAATGCTTTTAGATTGGCGGTATCTTCATCCTAACGGCCAGATTCCGGCTTACGAGTGGCAATTTGAAGACGTCAACCCGCCCATTCAGGCGGTAGCCGCCCTGAAAGTGTTTCGGGCGGAACGGAAACAACGGGGCCAGGGGGACCTCCATTTCCTTCACCGTGTTTTCAATAAACTGATTATAAATTATACCTGGTGGTTGAACCGAAAAGACAACGACGGACTCAATATCTTTGAGGGGGGGTTTATGGGGCTGGATAACATCTCGGTCTATGATCGCTCCCAGCCGCTCCCTCCCGGTTACAGTCTGAAACAGGCCGATGCCACGGGCTGGATGGCCATGTTCGCCCTGAATATGACGGCCATGGCCCTGGAACTGGCCCAGGAACAGGTTGAGTACGAGGATATGGCCATTCAGTTTTACCAGCAGTTTCTGGCCATAGCCAATTCCATAGCAGGTTATGTATCGGAGAAACTTTCGCTCTGGGACCCTCTGGCCGGATTCTTCAAGGACCTGCTCATCTCACCGGACGGCTCCTGTCACCGGATCGATGTTTATTCCTATGTGGGACTCATTCCTCTTTTTGCCTGTGAGGTTGTGGATCCGGGTATTCTGGAAAAAACTCCCCGGTTTAAAGCCCTTCTGGAAGAACATATGGGGGGTATGTTCGACGGACATATTATCTGTGCCTGCCCTTTTACCACCAATGATCATGGCGAGCGGCTCCTTTCCCTGGTAGACCATACCATGCTTCCCCACATCGTCCGGCGCCTTCTAAATGAGAAAGAATTTTTATCCGGCCATGGGATTCGAAGTGTCAGCCGGATCCATGCTGAACACCGGGAATTGGGAACCCTTCCCGGCTTGGGGTCGGCTCTGATCGAATATGATCCGGGGGAGTCCAGGACTTCTCTATTTGGTGGCAATTCCAACTGGAGGGGTCCGGTCTGGATGCCCATCAACTATTCAATTTTGCAGGCCTTGACAAAGTTCTTTCGCTATCTGGGACCAAACTTCAAAATCAATGCGCCGGCCCTTGCCGATAGCGAACTGAACTTAAGAGAGGCGGTCAACGCCGTCGGTGAGCGGCTGATCAACATGTTCCGACGAAACGAGAATGGTCGCCTGCCGGCTTTCCCAGAGGACAGTCCCTTCCAGCATGACCTTTACTGGAGGAATCTGCGCCTTTTCTCTGAATACTATCATGGGGATACCGGGCTGGGTTTAGGCGCTTCTCACCAGACCGGCTGGAGCGGGTTGGTGGCCAACCTGATTAAGCGCTCTTATACGCTGAAAGCAGAGGAACCCGAGAGGGATCAAGAGGAGGATTTTCGAAATCTATAAGATGCCTCTTCTGGAATCGATTTTCCATGCAGGTAGTAAGTTCCAATAATTGAGTGGACAAGGTGGCGACGATATCCTTCGATAAGGCAATCGCTCAAAATTTTGAAGAGGCCAGCAAACGCGAATGGCTTGAGACCAATGGCTTGGGGGGATGGGCCAGTTCCACGATCAGCGGTGCCCACACCCGACGGTATCACGGTCTTTTGGTGACTGCTACTCGGCCGCCGGTCGGGCGTATGGTGTTGCTCTCAAAACTTGACGAGACGATCATCTCAGGCGAAGAGCAATACGATCTGGGGTGTAATTACTATCCGAATACCGTACATCCACGGGGCTATGAATATCTGCAAAGCTTTGCCAAAGATATTTTCCCACATTTTGAATACGAGGTTGGTGGTATTTGCCTCCAGAAGACAATCGTGGCGATCTACGGAGAGAATACCACTCTGATTCTTTATCATATCCGGTCTGCCCCATCGCCGTTTTTATTTGAATTGCGGCCGCTTGTGGCCGGGAGGGATTATCACGGTTTAGTACGGGCTAATGACGCGATCCATCGAGAAGCCGATATTAGAGAAGGCTTTTTTCGTGTTCAACCTTACGATGGCCTCCCGGAGCTCTTTATCAGCATTCCGGGGGCAACATTTGAGGCCTGTCCGGATTGGTTTTTTAATTTTGAATACCCTGCTGAACGAGATCGCGGACTGGACTTTCACGAAGACCTTTTTAGTTATGGTATTTTCAAACTGAAATTGAACGCCGGTCAAAGATTCGGTGTGATCATTTCGACCCTGAATCCTTCAGGAAAGGAGGCCTTCGAATTATATGAGAGAGAAAGACAGCGTCGACAGAACTTGGTTGAGAGGTTGCCCCTAAGAAACGAATTTTCCGAGATCCTTACTCTGGCCGCCGACCAGTTTTCGGTTCAACGGGGGGCGCATCTGCGAACCCTTATTGCCGGGTATCATTGGTTTAGTGACTGGGGTCGGGACACCATGATTTCCCTCCCTGGAATTATGCTGGTTACCGGCCGTTATGAAGAGGCCCGAAAGGTGCTGCAGTCTTTTGCAGAAAGTGTGAGCCAGGGCATGCTCCCTAACCGGTATCCGGATGGCAACGAACCTCCTGAATACAACACGGCGGATGCCTCTTTGTGGTTTTTCGTGGCAGTTGAAAAATATTTTCGACACGCCCAGGATAAGACCTTCGTACGCTCAATTCTACCCGTGTTGCAGGAAATGATTCAATGGCATGATCGCGGGACTCGCTATAATATCCATGTGGATAGGGATGGTCTTTTGTATAGCGGTGAACCGGGTGTTCAGCTTACCTGGATGGATGCTAAAGTCGGTAATTGGGTGGTCACCCCCCGGCAGGGTAAGGCCGTGGAAATCAATGCGCTCTGGTACAACGCCTTACGGATAGTCAGTCATTTGTTGCTGAGTTTTAATGAATCGACCATTGCTTTGGGATATGAGGAGTGGGCTGAGCAGGTGAAGGAACGCTTTAATGAGCTCTTCTGGTATAAAGAGGGCCAGTATCTTTATGATTATGTTGACGGGGACTATCATGAAACAGCCGTTCGACCGAATCAGATCTTTGCCATCAGTCTTCCTTTTCCGCTTTTATCTGCGGAACGGGCAAAATCAGTATTACAGGTGGTGAAAGAAAAACTTCTGACGCCCTTTGGGTTACGAAGTCTGGCTCCCGACCATCCGGATTATCGTCCTCGGTATGAAGGGGATCCGGTATCGAGAGACCATGCCTATCACCAAGGCACGGTTTGGCTGTGGTTGCTGGGGCCGCTTATTGATGCCTTGGTTCGAATTTATGGGCAGGAGGGCAAAAATCAGGCCAAAGCGGTTCTGAATAACATAGTCCCCCATTTAAGCGAAGCGGGAATCGGGAGCCTCTCTGAGATTTTTGATGGCGACCCGCCTCATGCACCCAAAGGGTGTATCGCCCAGGCTTGGAGTGTGGCTGAAATTCTGCGTGTTTATATGGAAAATGCACTTGAAGAATAAGGATATTAAGTTGAGATTAACACCCTCCTCTTGCGGAAAGACAGGGTCTTTATGGCTATCCAAAGATCATTAAAAATTACGCTGTTTGCTGGAATCGTTACCGCTGCGATAGCTGGATTATTTCTGTTGAGCACTCTATTATTATGCGGGCTGCTCCGGGAGAACTCCTGGTGCCGGTGGTGGCCCCATTTTTCTATAACCGAAATCACGGCCTTGATCAGATCATTTGGGTTTTGGGGGGTAGGCGCCTCCATCGGTCTCATGGTGATTCATTCTTTTGTTCCCTTTCCGGCCGAGTTCATAGCTATTGCCAACGGAATGATTTATGGACCCCTTTGGGGTACTGTGATTACCTGGGTCGGAGCAATGATCGGTGCTTTTTCAGCCTTTGGTCTGGTGCGTTCGTTAGGGCGGCCGTTTGTAGAGAGAATGGTAACAAAAAAGAAGGGCCAAAAAATAGAAGAATGGACGGCCCGAT
The DNA here is from genome assembly GCA_016208255.1 of Deltaproteobacteria bacterium. GTDB lineage: Bacteria > Desulfobacterota > RBG-13-43-22 > RBG-13-43-22 > RBG-13-43-22 > RBG-13-43-22. The sequence goes on from JACQYK010000038.1 coordinate 19,170, forward strand.
ACGGAGGTGAGATGGTTTTAATCAGCCGCTTTTTCCCGGTCATCTCCTTCAACTTGATCAACTACGTGGCCGGACTTACCGGTATTTCGTGGTGGACTTTCACCTGGACGACTGGTTTGGGAATTCTTCCAATGACCTTACTGATGGTGGTTCTTGGCGAGCAAATAAAAAACCTGCCTTGGTGGGTTTGGCTTCTTCTTTTGGTCATAGGATTGGCAATGTTGCTTTTGGCCCGACGCATTTTCCATTTCGATAGCATTGTGCGGGAGAATTCTCGCAGGGAGATCAAAAAGATCCCCCCACTTACAAATGAAAGGAGGTGAAAAAAATGAGATTATTTCATATGGTTTTGGTGTCCCTGTTTGTTGTCAGTTTGGGTTTAACCTTTGCCTTTGCGGCCGGTGACGTGGAAAAAGGGAAAAAACACTTTAACGATCCGAAATTCGCGGGAGGAACCGCGGACAAATCTTGTAATTCCTGTCATCCCGACGGAAAGGGTCTGGAGAAATCCGGCGCCAAGAAAAAATTTGGCGGCATGTTTGCGAAAGCCAAGAGTCTGGAAGAAGTGGTAAACATGTGTATCATGAAACCCATGAAGGGCAAGCCTATCGACCCTAAATCAGAGGAAATGGGCAACATCGTGGCTTATATCAAATCGCTGAAAGCCATGCCCTCCTCACCAAAGAAATAAGGAAGGCCACTGTCTTAGAGATAATCTTTAGCCGGAGGGAGGCCACCGGTCTCCCTCCGCTTCAATTCTAATGGAAGACAGACCATTAATAATTCTTCTGTAGGGAAGTCATTTTCATCAACAGCCAACCTGGTCATCATGAGTGATTCGGATAACACTGGAGAAAGTGCGACCTCTTATATCAATTTTATTGAGATTTTTCGCTTATCGGGCTATAAATATTCGGGCTTCCTTTACCACCCATTCCCTTCGAGGTTGTAAAATATTCGGTGGTTTAAATCGGCAGAAAAATATTTATCACGGGGACGGGGTTAAATCACATCTAATCCTTCGGCCTCCCTAATCCTCGAGCCTTTTAAAGCTTAAGATGTGGTTTGATGATTTGAGTATTCCGATGATTTTATGAGCATGGAAGAGATGGAGAATATAATTAAAAATTTACGTAAAAGAATCTCGCTTCACAATCAGGCCTAATAATTAATAATAGGAGAATTATAAGGATGTCTGTTAGCAATAAATTACCGGACCATAAAACCAAAATCGTCTGCACCATCGGTCCGGCCTCTCGTTCTCCCTCCGTTATAAAAGAATTGATCCGACAGGGTATGAATGTCGCCCGGCTCAATTTTGCCCATGGAACCCTTGAAAAACACCGGGAAGATATTCGGCTGATCCGATCTTTATCGAAAAAGATGAATAAGGTCTGTCCCATCCTGGTGGACCTGCCCGGGCCCAAGATCCGTATCGGAAAACTTTTCACCGATCCTATGATTCTGAAAAAAGGGGAAAGGATCACCCTGGTTACCACCGGGCCGATAAACGAACCCTCGCGGATACCCGTGGACTATAAGAAATTACCCGAGAATGTTTCCAAGGGTGGGACGATCTACCTCAATGACGGGTTTATCCAATTGCGGGTTGTGGAGGTTACCGACCAGGAAGTGGTCTGCAAAGTGGTTATGGGCGGCCCCTTGCTTTCCCATAAAGGATTAAACCTCCCCAAGGCCAAGACCCTGGCCGACCCGGTAACCGAAGAAGATTTGGACTTTGTGGATTTTGGTCTGAAAGAAGGGCTGGATCTGTTCAGTCTTTCCTTTGTAGAAAGGGCTGATGACCTCATCAAAGTCAGAGAATTCGCCGCAAAAAGGGGGAAAGGCATTCATCTCATCGCTAAAATCGAACGGGGCGAAGCCGTAAAAAACATTGAGTCAATCCTTAAGGTGGCCGATGGGATCATGATCGCCCGGGGTGATCTGGGGGTGGAAATTCCTATTGAAAATGTCCCGGCGGTTCAAAAAAGGCTGATCTATCAGTCCAACCTCCAGGGAAGGCCGGTCATTACCGCGACCCAAATGCTGGAATCCATGACGGAAAATATCCGGCCCACCCGGGCCGAGGTCACCGATGTGGCCAATGCTATTTTGGATGGCAGCGACGCCGTGATGCTCTCGGAAGAAACAGCCATCGGCCGTTTTCCTGTGGAAACGGTAAGAATGATGGTCCGCATTGCCAAGTCCATTGAGCAACAGCGGCATACCCTCAACTCGGTCTCCCAGGCGTATGAACATCTTAAGACGGAAATAGGGCGGAAAAAGATATCAGTCAGCAATGCTATCTCTTTGAACGTCATGGAGGCCTTGCGGGTGCTGAAAACAAAACTGATTCTAACTCCCACCCATACAGGGACCACCCCCCGGCGGATTTCGCGGTTTAAGCCTGATTGTTGGGTCCTGGCCTTCTGCCCGGATCAACCAACCCGGGATTTTTTATCCTTATCCTATGGGGTTTTCCCCATTATTTTAGAGGGGAGAGACCCCTTTCAATACGACCATCTTTTGGCCTTTATCAAGGAACAGCGTTTGGCCAAAAAGGGGGACCGGCTCATCTTGACCGAAATGGCCGCTCCCGGTCAGGTGGGAGGAATCAATTCCCTGAACTTTATCACCCTGACCTGATAAACCGCCATGCCCTGCCTTTCGGGGCGTGGCACCACGAGCCGCTCGATCCGTTCAACTTTGTTGAACGACCGACCGACCGAAGGCCGGGTCATGAAAATAGGCCGGAGCGATGAGTAGCCTCGAAACCTATTTTCGTATTAAACCCTCATGCCTCGTTGAGGCACCACGAAGAATTAAAATATTGTGAAATCAGTAAGTTAGGTCGTCATTCCCGCGAAAGTGGGAATCCAGGTTATTCGATAAGCCTCAAAGTCCTGGATGCCGGGCCGACTCCCAAAGGGAGTCTTTGCTTTAAGTTCGGGCCGCTCGACTTTGTCGAGCTTTTGGAGAGGCTCCCAAAGGGGAGCCGATGAGCCGAACGACTCGAGTCCGGCCTGACGGAGAACAAACAAGCTTTGAGATTAAACCAGGGTTATTTTCGTGTTAAAAGGGATGCAGACCCATTACATTGATAATAATGACGTATTAGTCATCGGTCGCAGTTGCCTGGATTATATGGCTGTTGTGGACCGCTTTCCTGAGGAAAACCGGAAAACAGCCTTTGAATTCAAGTTAATGGAAGGCGGAGGACAAGGGGGCACCGCCTCCTGCTGCATTTCAAGACTGGGTGGCCGGGTGGCCTATGTCGGGAAGCTCGGCGATGACCAGGAAGGCCGGTTTTGCCTGAAGCGTTTGCGTGACTTTGGGGTAGGTACGGAATGGGTCGAGATCGTCCCGGGGGGAACCACCCCGGTGGCCTACATTTTTATCACTAAAACGACAGGTAATCGGACGATTATATACGAACGCAATTCGCTTCCCAGAGTTGAAATGGCCCCGGCCCTTGATTCGCTCTTTAATCGATCAGCCGTTTTATTACTGGACCCCGAGGCTACCTATTTCAGCCGGGAATTGAAAAAGCGAAGGGATCGGAATATAAAAATCGTTTATGACTGTGAGCGCTGGCGGGAGGGGATCGAGGATATCATGGCCATCGCCGATTTTTTTATCCCTTCTTCGGATTTTCTGAAATCGAAGGAATTAAATCTGGACCGCTTATCGTTGATCGAAGGAATGATTCGTTTGAACCCTGCCGTGGGGGGTACACTCATTGTCACCGATGGTGAAAACGGCGCCTGTTATTTTGAAGACAAAAGGCTTTATCAGATTTCACCGCCGCCAATCATTCCCGTCGATACCACCGGAGCCGGAGACAATTTTCACGGGGCTTTTGCCCTGGCCCTCAGTAAAGGTTTTGATCTCCGACAAGCGGTTCGGTTTGCCGTGGCAGTGGCCTCTTTATCCTGCAGAGAATACGGGGGGAGGAAAGGGGTTCCGGATTGGAATGAAGCGATGACCATTGCCGAAACCTTAAAAAGGGTGCCATTGGCAGCTGTTAATAAATAGGAACAAAAGTTTGACAGGATTAAGCGGTTCCCAAAAGGGAACCTTTTTTGAGGTCGAGCCGCTCGGCTTTGCCGAGCTTTCGAGAGGCTCCCTCAAGGGGGAGCCGATAAGCCGACCGAACGGATTTACATGGTCCTTGCTCAGGCTCCGGAGGACCCTGAGCAACCTTGATCCGCTTCCAGCGGAAACTTAGGCTTCTATGCGCAGAACGATATGGTTTGTGCTTTTCTTACCTTCGCATGTCTGCTGCTTTCAGGCAGACAAATCGAAAGGCACAAAAAAACAGGTAATCATGTAAATCCTGTCTAAAAAAGTATTTTGAATTTCAAAAAGCTGAAATGCTACCTCAAAAGATTAGAAAGGGGATCCGGTTATGAAGAAATTATACCTGTCGGCCGATGATCGTAAGATCGGTGGCGTCTGCGGGGGAATCGGCGAATATTTAGACAGAGATTCTACGGTCATCAGAATTCTCTTTATCCTTCTCGTCCTGTTTTCTTTCGGCTTTGGGGTTTTCGCTTATTTAGCCATGTGGCTGATTATCCCTAAAAAGCCGTTTAATGGACCCCGCCAAAATTGAATAAATATCCGACCCCAAAGAGGTCGGCATTGGTCTAAGCCCTGAAGGCATGATTTAAAAACCGATCAATGAAAAAATCTATTCAGACAGGATTAACAAGATTTATATTATTTTTTGTTCAGGCTCTGGAAGAGCCTGAACAATCTTAACCCGCCTTCAGCGGGACTAAGGCTTATCTCCGCCAGGCGATTGGGTTTGTGCCTTTCTTCCGGAAAGGCACAAAAATCTTGGCAATCCTGTTAATCCTGTCTAATAAAGTTAAGGCAGAGCCAAGGTACTCTGACCTGGCCCTGAGGACTAGGTTTTCTATATTCCAATAAATCGATCAGCGTTTCTTCGGCCCGCTTCCGAAATAAATTTCTTCGGTCAAAAATCATTTCTTTCGTCCGCTTCCGAAAATGGATCCCAGCACACGTCGTATAATCTGCCGGCCGATCTGGCTGCCGATAGCGTGGGCGGCACTTTTGGCCATGGCTCCAATCAATTTGGAAGCTTCCGAAGGTTTTTCTTTTTCCTGAATCTTTTCTTCGGCCGCTTTCTCGGTTTCTATCTGTTGCTGTTCGGCCTTGACCTTTAATTTTTCATAAGCCGATTCCCGATCCACTTCCTTTTCGTAGTGGCCGAAGAGGAAGGACCCTTGAATGATTCCGGATCGCTCTTCCGCAGATAAAGGGGTCAGACGGCTTTGAGGGGGATGGATAAAGGCCCTTTCCACCGGAGTCGGAGCACCCTTGGGGTCGAGTACGGAGACCAGGACCTCTCCCACCTTCAGTTCGGTTATCACTTCGGCCACCTTGAGCTTAGGATTGACCCGGAAAGTGTCGGCAGCGGCGCGGACGGCCTTCTGATCATTCGGAGTAAAGGCCCGTAAGGCATGCTGCACCCGGTTGCCTAATTGGCCCAGGACCTCTTGGGGGATGTCCATAGGGTTTTGTGTGACGAAATAGACTCCAATCCCTTTGGAACGGATCAGACGCACTACCTGTTCAATTTTATCCTCTAAAGCCTTGGGGATGTCCTCAAAGAGCAGGTGCGCCTCGTCAAAGAAGAAAACCAGTTTGGGTTTCTCCGGATCGCCCACCTCAGGAAGCTGTTCAAATAATTCAGACAGCATCCAGAGGAGCATGGTGGCATAGACCTTGGGGGACTGCATCAGCTGATCAGCGGCCAGAATATTGATCACCCCTTTTCCCTTTCCATCGGTCTGTATAAAATCATGGATATTTAAAGACGGTTCACCGAAAAAGCGCCCTCCCCTTTCATGATCCAGGGTCAACAGATTGCGCTGGATGGCCCCGACACTGGCTTTCGATATATTCCCGTATTGAGTTCTAAACCGGTCGGCATTATCCCCCAAAAACTGGATCATGGCTTTCAGGTCTTTTAAGTCCAAAAGGAGCAACCCGTTGTCGTCGGCAATTTTGAAGGCCATGGTCAAAATGCTGCTTTGGGTCTCGTTCAGATTCAATATGCGGCCTAAAAGCAAAGGCCCCATCTCCGAGATAGTGGTCCGGACCGGATGCCCCTGCTCACCTAAAACATCCCAGAAAACCACCGGGTATCCCTCGAAGGTGAAATTCTTCAATTTCAGCAGTTCCACCCGTTCCCTTACTTTGGGATTCTCTCCCCCCGGCAGCGGCAGCCCGGAAAGGTCTCCCTTGATGTCCGCCAGAAAAACCGGGACCCCCATTCGGCTGAACTGCTCGGCCAGGACCCGCAGGGTCACCGTCTTGCCCGTGCCGGTGGCCCCGGCGATAAGGCCGTGGCGGTTGGCCATTCCGGCCAGAATGGAGATGGTCTCCTTTGATTCGGCAATCGGCAGCATTAATGGTTCGACCATGACAGCCTCCCTTTAAGATTTTGTTTTTTATCACTATAAAATGATCTTTATCAAAAATCAATCGAACAAGTAACCCGGTATTGTCCTAGCCCGGACAAGCCGGAACCAAAAATATTATTTACCGCAGACCCACGCAGACCAATACAGACTTTTCCCCCGGCAGACTAATGCCGGGGGAAACCTTGCATGCCCGAAGGGCAGACAGGAATCTGATTGACGAGTCGTCAATCAGATCAACTTTTTCTTGTCTGTCTTTTGTCTGTCTTGTCTGCGGCAAAAAAAGGGGGGGTTCCCTAAGGTCAGGGGCTGCGAAAAAAAGTTGACGGAAGGCCTTTAAAATATGATATGTTTTATAGCTAAAAGGATGTCCTTTTTGCCTGACGGTCACCACAAAAAGGATTGATCCCCCAAAAAGGAGACGATCATGAAAGTTGGAGAAAAGTTAGCAGAATTACTGGCCAAAAATGGCGTTAAATATGTTTATGGAGTCCCGGGAGGCCAATCGCTTCCTTTATATGAAGGAATCCGGAAGCTTCCGGATCAAATCCAGCATGTCTTGATGCGCGATGAACGCAGCGCCGGTTATGCGGCCGATGCCTATGCCCGGCTGACCGGACGGACCGGTGTTTGTGACGCCACGGTGGGTCCGGGGGCCACCAATCTGGTTTCCCCTCTGGCGGAAGCCTATTGTTCCTCCATTCCTGTTTTAGCCATTCTATCAGATATTCCCAGGGCCTGGGAACACAGACGGATGAGGGGAAACGCCTCCCAGGGGGTTCAACAGGTTGATATTTTCCGTACGGTCAGTAAATGGCAGGTAACCGTGAATGATCCCAGGATGCTGGAGGATGTTCTGGATACGTCTTTTCGGATGGCCACGACCGGTAAACCGGGCCCAGTGGTGATATCGGTTCCGGTTGATATCGGAATGGCGGATTTTTCCTTTCGGGAAGGTTCTCATTCCCTGCAGGGATCCATATTCCCGCGATTCAGAACAGCACCCGACCCCAAAGAAGTCGGAAGGGCCGTTCCAATGCTCCTCAAGGCCAGGAAGCCGGTTCTGGTTGTTGGAGGCGGAGCCCACATTTCGGGGGCCGATCAACAAAACCACCCCCAGGCCTTTGGGGTGACCGGGGTCTTTGGAAATCCCATCGCCTGTGAAATCCTGCAGCAAGCCGATCTGGTTTTTTTCATCGGCAGCAAAATCGGAGAACTGACCACTTTCGGCTTCCGGGTCCCCCCCAGATCCATCCCGGTCATTCATCTCGATGCCGATCCGGAGGAAATCGGACGAAATTTTATCGAAAGCGTTCCCCTCCTGGCCGATGCCTGTCTGGGACTTGATGCGATCATAGCCTCCCTGGACGGCAGGAAATCTGCAGCCGAATGGGATTTCAGGGCCTTCAAAGAAAAACAGCAAAAATGGTATGACGAAAAAACCAGCCTGACCGCGGAAAAGGATCAACCGCTCAAACCGCAGGCCGTGATGGGGGCACTGAATCAGGTCTTGACCGAGAAGGATGTGGTGGTTTGTGACGCCAGCCTGTCCTCCGGTTGGGCCTCCGCTTATCTGAAACTGAATACAACCGGTCACCGGTTCATAGCCCCGAGAGGATTGGCCGGGATAGGCTGGGGCGCGCCGGCCGCTATCGGGGCGGCGCTGGCCGCCAACAAAGAAGCCAGAATCCTGACCATCGCCGGGGACGGCGGGTTCAGCTACTCCGTCCAGGAACTGGAAGTCATGAATCGATTAAAACTCCCGGTGGTCATCATTGTGCTCAATAACAACGTCTTGGGCTGGATAAAACACGCTCAGAAGTTCGGCTATCAGGAAAATTATATATCGACCGATTTTTCTCAGGTCGATTTTGCCACCGTGGCCAAAGGTTTCGGGGCAAGAGGATATACCGCCCATTCGCTGGATGAATTAAAGGACTGCCTGGCCAAGGAGAAATCACCTCAGGGACCGGCCGTTATTGACGTCATTGTCGATCAATGGGAATCCCCGGTTCATCGACTCTAAGCAACAGTTAAAAATAAAGTTCAACGTTCAATGTTCAACGAAAAAAATAGTTTCACAATTTGTTGATGCCAGAGGGAGCACCACCAATTATGAAAATGGGTTTTTCCAAACCTTGAACCTCCTGCATTCCCGCAGGCCTTGACCTGTATTTTCGTATTAGACAAGGGAGTTTTTATGACTGAAAAGAAGTTGACCGGTAAAGTCGCTATGATCACAGGCGGCGCCCGTGGTCTCGGGAGGGGATACGCGCTGCGGCTGGCCGGATTGGGAGCGGATATCGCCGTTGTGGACAGAAACCTGCGTTCAGCGGAGGTTTACAAATTTGAGAAGCAACAGATGACCGCCGACACAGTTGTGGAAGAATGCCGGGCGCTGGGGGTCCGGGCCTTGGGTATGGAAGTGGATTTAACCAACCGGGCCGCGAATGAAAAGTCGGTGGCCGATATTGTCGCCCGGATGGGACACATCGATATCGCCATTTGCAATGCCGGGGGCGGCACGGTCACCTTTGCCGATGAGCGTGAACCGGAAAAGGATGCCTCCGGCAAGCCCATCGAAGGCCGGATGGTTGACCTGGGACTAACGGGAACCCCGGCCGATTGTCCCCAGCACATGCTGACCAGAGTGCTGAACAATAATCTGATGACCTGTATGTACACCTGCATGGCCGTCGCGCCCTATATGAAGGCCCAGAAATCGGGGAAAATAGTTACTGTTTCTTCCACCGCCGGGATTCAGGCCTCACCGGGGTACCATCCCTACGGGGTGGCCAAGGCGGCCATCATTCATTACACCCGCTCCCTTTCCCTGGAGCTGGCGCCGTTTAACATTAATGTCAATTGTATCGCCCCCGACATTATTCGCACCGGAAGGCTCGGCGACCGAAGTCAACTGGCCGCCATGATCCCCCTGGGAAGAGAAGGAACCATTGAGGATTGCGCCAAAGTGGTCGAATTCCTGGTGACCGATCTCTCCGATTATATCACCGGAAAAATCATCGCTATCGATGGAGGACGATGCGACCAGAGGTAAAAAACCAAACAAATGGATATTAATGGGTCATTAGTTTCTTGGGAGCTTATTGTCTAAGTCTATTTTTCAATTTGTTTATTAACAGGGTATTGAAAAACTTAATTTCTAAAGGTTGCTAAAAAAGGTCCAGATACAAGGCGCCCGAAGTCCTGAGGAATGAGGCGTACATAAAAGTACGCCGCAATGACGAAGGATGAGGGCAACGAAGTAGATGGGCCTTTTTCAGCAACCTGATAAAGGAGCTGCTTGATCATGGAAAAAATATTGCCTGGCTTGTACCGAATTGTCGTTCCCCTGCCGGGGAACCCCCTCAAAGAGATCAACTCTTATGTCTTCACCTCAGATGATCGTAACCTGATCATCGATACGGGCATGAACCGCCCCGCCTGCAAACAGGTCCTGGAACCGGGGCTGGAAGAACTGGGGGTTGATTTGGAAAAGACGGATTTTTTTGTCACCCACCTGCACGCCGACCATCAGGGGATGGTGGCCGGCTTGATGAGAGAAGGTTCGAGGGCCTACATGGGAGAAGACGATGCCTACCGGTTAAAGGCGGGCACCACCCCTCATGCCCGGCGCTCTCCCATGGGGGATTATGCCGCTAAAAGCGGCTTCCCTAACGAAGAACTCCAATCCGCCATGGTCAACCATCCCGGTTTTAAGTATGGACCGGAATCCGTTGTGGATTACCTGATTGCCCGGGATGGAGAGGTCTTCACGGTTGGGGATTATAACCTGGAAGTGGTGTCCACCCCCGGGCATACCTTAAGTCACCTGTGCCTGTATGAGCGGGATAAAAAAATATTTTTTTCCGGGGACCATGTGCTCGGCGACATCACCCCCAACATTCAGAACTGGTCCGACGAAAACGATCCCCTGGACCTGTATATCAAGAGTCTGAAAAAAGTTTACGACATGGATGTGACTTTGTGTCTTCCGGGTCATCGGAGCTTTATCAAAGACTTTAAAAAAAGAATCCTGGAATTGCTTGAACATCACCGTCTCCGGGCCAACGAGGTGATTGACATCCTGGAAAAGGAAACCCTGACCGCTTACTGGACGGCTTCGAAAATGACCTGGGATATCGTGGCCAAATCCTGGGACGATTTTCCGGTCATGCAGAAATGGTTTGCCACCGCCGAAGCCATTTCCCATTTGATCTATCTGGAGAATAAAGGCCTGATCCAAAGAGAAGTCAAAGACGGCCTGGTATTTTTCTCCAGCGATGGAAAGGAAAAATTGCAGACTGTATAGGCGCTCAATATCGGATTTCAGATTGCGGATTTCGAGATATAACACCTTTTATCTGTTTAGCTTTTTGAAATTAAAAATATTTATTAGACAGGATTTACAGGATTACCTGGATTTTTGTGCCTTTCGACTTGTCTACATGAAAGCAGCAGACAAGCGAAGGGAAGAAAGGCACAAACCGAATCGTCCTGCGAATAAAGCCTTAGTTTCCGCGGAAAGCGGATCGATATTGCTCAGGGTCCTCCGGAGCCTGAGCAAACTACATGTAAATCCTGTTAATCCTGTCAGATAATTTTTTTCATAAACCTAGTGTTACAAAACTTTTCGATATAGATGAAGGAGGCCTTGTTATGTTTAGCCATCTCACCTTCTCTCAACAACAGTTACTCTACTTGGGACTCAAAGCCCTTATTGAGAGCAAAGCCGGATACGGTTTTCTTAAAGGGGACTTGGGGCATCCTGTTTATCGGGATGGCTCCCTCGGGAAAGATCCCGAAAAGACGGGTTATCCAGATTCTGCCAATAAAAACGCTCTTTTTATTATGCTTTCCGAGTTGACGGAGGAGCTGAAAAAAAGCGGGATTGAAGAAATGGGTTACAAGTGGTGGTATGATTTCAACACCTGGGAAAATTTTTGTAAATTTACGGTGGCCGTGTTTAACGGAGACCGTCCTGCCTCCTGACGGCGATCATGGAGCTACACTATAATAAATGTCAATAATATGTTTATTATCCCCCTCACCCTAACCCTCTCCCGCAAGGGGAGAGGGGATTCTTTTTATTTCCCCTCCCTTGATCCGGTCGGCTTTGCCGACCTTTTGAAGAGCTCGACGGAGTCGAGCGATGGGAGGGGATAAAGGGGAGGGTGAAGCAGGTCAATTTAATTTATTCGTCCACTATAATACGCGCAAAAATAAAAAAGACTCCACTATCGGGGCCGGGAATTTTATTCTCGTCCACTGTTTGATCTGGATTAGAGAAGCAGGATCAGTCATAGGAGCTTCGAAAGATGGAGAGTCTCCTAAAAGGATAAGAAAAAATTCGAGTAAGTCTGGATCAGTTTGAAGACCTGGTCAACCGAGCCCTGGAAGAAATCCCCGAAGAATTTCTGGAGAAGCTCGAGAATGTGGATATCTTCGTCGAAGAGGTCCCCTCCCCGGAGCTCTTGAAGGAAATGGGAATGACCAGGGGGGACCTTCTTTTCGGCTTGTATCAAGGGGTCCCCCGACCGGGGAAAAGTTTTTTCCAGGGACAGGCTCTTCCGGACCGGATCATCTTATTCAGACAGCCCATCCTTTCCATCTGCCGCACTGCACATGAGATTATGGAACAGATCAAAAAGACCCTGATCCATGAAATAGCCCACCACTTCGGCCTGACCGAAGCCCGGATACGTCATCTGGGATATTAGATTATAAAATCATAATTCTGAGAATTTATCTCTCACTTTCGAAACTAAGGACCAAGGGGGATCTTATTTTTGGGGTTGTCCACCCTAACGCCCTGAGCTTCTTTGCCGGGCCAAATTGTTTGCCTAAGTCTGAAGCAGGCCTTCACCATTGCCGGCAACGGGCGAAGGTGAAGGCCCTGCCTCGAATCAAAGTTTGCTGGACTGGCCGGGATTGGGCGATAAGTCACCCTTTGGACAATCCCCAAAAATAAGATCCCCCTTGGTCCATCCCGAAATTTCAAAGAGGTGGTCCCACTTGCGCAGGTAATGCCAGTTGTTGTCATACCAATAGAAGGCGCCGTCGACCCCTTCCCGTCCGAGGGCTGCCGCAGCCTCACGGGCACGGCCTTCGTCCTGAAGGAAGAAGGTAAGAAAGGTGGCCGAATCCCCGGCTTCGTCCGGGATCGGGCGGAAAGAGACCACAGGGAACCGGCCGATGGCCCTTTTCAGGACTTCCTTGTTGGCGCGCTGCCGTTCAACCATGGCCTCGAGCTTTCTCAACTGGGCCAGGCCCACCGCCGCATTCAATTCGCTGATCCGGTAATTCATGCCCAGGATGGGGTGCCCCTCCTTCCCCCGGTCGTTTCCCAAATGGTCATGACCGTGATCGGCGAAGGACTGGGCGATGTCATAAAGTTTCCGATCATCGGTCACCACGGCCCCTCCTTCGCCACAGGTCACGGTCTTGACCGGGTCGAAGGAAAAACATCCCATCTTTCCGAAGGTCCCCAGCGGTTGGCCGCGAAAGGTTCCGCCGAGAGCCTGGCAGGCGTCCTCGATCAGGATGAGGCCTTTTTTGGCGCAGAGGTCCCTGAGTTCGTCGATCCTGGCCATGGCCCCGCACATATGAACGACAGCCACACCCCGGGTCCTGGGGGTAAGGGTTGCCTCCACCGCAGCCGGATCGAGGCAGAGTGTTTCATCGATATCGGCGAACACCGGGACCGCCCCGGCATAAAGGATGGTTTCGATGGTGGCCACAAAGGTAAAGGGAGGGACGATCACCTCATCGCCGGCGCCGATTCCGCAGGCGGCCAGGGCGGTGGACAGGGCCGCGGTGCCGCTGGCGCAAAGGTGGCAGTAGCCGACCCCGAGGCGGCCCGCCAGTTCCGCTTCGAACTCTCTGGCCTTCCAGCGTCCCTGGCGCGCCCCTTCAAATCCATAGCGGAACAGGACGCCGGTTTCCAGCACCTCCTCAACCTCTTTCCGCTCCTCCTCGCCAAAAATTTCAAATCCCGGCATATTCCTTCTCCTTTCGCTGTATCATTACGGTTCAGTGTTATCTTTAAAAATGGGAGCGATCATACTTATTAATTATTCTTCTGGTTAAGAAAAAAGTACATGTCTCCAGATTCGGTTATCTTTATTATGGCTTATATCAAGGGTTCCTCAGACCGGGAAAAAGTTTTTTCCAGGGGCAGAGCCTTCCGGACCGCATTATCCTGTTTCGACAGCCTATCCTTTCCATCTGTCGCACCAAACATGAGATTAAGGAACAGATAAAGAAGACCCTGATCCATGAAATAGCCCATCACTTCGGCTTGCCCGAAGCCCGGATACGGCATCTGGGGTATTGGATTACGAGAGACTATTCACTTCAATGCTGTGATCACCAGTCCGCAGAAGCAGTTGGCTGAAGGTGATCTGGTGAATTGCGAAGTTTAGCTGCTCTTGGTCAACCGAAGAATCGTTCATACTCGTTATGACTGCCAACCCAGAACCACGTTAAGGTATCTTTATCCAGAACGCCCAGGGCACGGTACCCAAGTGTAATCCTTACCGCCCAGATATTTTCATCTCGGTTTATGCACTTAAAACGCAAAGATGGATGAAAAGGATCGTCAGCCCAAAGTCGATAAGCCTTTTTAGCTTTGCTTCTGACTTGGCGATCGAGTTTGTGATAACGTTCCCAGAATGATGGTACTGTAGCAGATTTCATAGCTTGTCGATATCCAAAGGAGTTGCCAGGCCCTCTGCAATTTCCTTGCGTACTTGCTGGGCTGATGCTACAAGATTGGATTGGGATCGGGAGAAGGACTCATTCCACAATACTTCATCTCGAAGATCTTCGATGTATTCGCGTAAATGCTCGAGCACCCGATCCTGAGCTTGCGCCGGTAGTGTTTCAAGCATTTTAATGATCGTCATCGTTGCTTCTGAAGTCATAGGTTCCTCCTTATGTTATCTATTTCTCAACGCCAAAGCTCACGGTGAGGCATACGGTACGCCGGTCCGTGAAGCGTGAGGTTATGCTACACTTTCCACCCCGTTCGATTCTAAACTGTTAATGTAACATTCCAGATTTCCGGCAATCTTTTCAAAAACTCTTGGAAAAAATGCCGCTATTTCATTGAAGCTTGGATGATCACTATGCGGACCACCATGATAGTTGCGTAAATGCTCAAGGATATCAGATTGCTCATTGGGAGGTAGCGAATCAAATGGATTTGAAATACTGTAGTCGTGGGAACTTGAAAAGTGAATGAAAGCACAGCCAAATTTGTAAACCGATAGAGTCCAACCCTGCAATTTATTCGACAGTTCAACCATATCTCTGTCAGTTACTTTTCTTTGCTTCCCTTTTTCTGTAGGAACATTCCATATTTTTCCCGCGAGTGTCTGTGGGACTAATCTATTACGCTCTCTTAAATCACTAATGGTCAGCAAATATATTGCTCTTACCATTGAATCAAGTTCTTGCCTCAAAATTGAAGCCATCATTCCAGGGAGGTCACGAACACGATTCATCGCCTCCGAATGTTCGGCTGAGCGTTTTCTCAATATTTCACAGAACTTCTTTATATCATCCATAATAGAACTTTCTTGATGCGTAACAAGTTATTCTAAAGTTTTCGGCCTGTCTATTCTTCTACGGCTTCATTTCGGGAAGGAAACAGTGACAATTTGTCTTTTGGGTTGCTTTGGGGTTTCCTATCCTTCCGGATGCTTTGTAACCCAAGATAATGATGAGTATTTAAAAGCTAATTAAACAAAAATAACTCCTTACCGATGTGAGGACACTGCAGGTGCACGGACTAACGACGGCCTGCGATTATTTGACTTCATTTTTTCATGTTTCTCCATCCATGAAGGGAGTTTAGTTCCCGTCGCCGCCCTCTGCATATAGGGTCTCGGGAGCGATATCTAGCTCATCGGCCCAGGTTAACACGCCGAGTTCTTTGTTAATTTGGAAAGCATGAACTCCGCATCGATAATATCATGAATCATTTCCTTTTGGATTAAGCTTTTATAGGTTCAAAAGAATGTTGCACCTTGTACCGGGCAATTCTTTTTCTTTTTTGGTCTTTCTCTTTAAACGGTATGTTCTTATCAATAAAATCAAGCTCCGCTCCATCAGGAATGGTGTCAACCAGTTCTGGATGGTCAATCATATGTCTAACAAAATCAAAAGTGACACCAATATTTCTTTCGACGTACTCTTTCTTTGTCATTTTTTGATTCCTTTCTTATATCTTTCTTTATACCATTCCCATCTATCTTTGATATCTTGTTCAGCGTACGTCAGGGCGTCTTTAAGATTTAGGATAGGAATGGCTTGCTTCGATTTTTCACCTTTTGGAGTTAAAATATCCCTATGAAAAAAACCATGCGAACAATCGTACCTGACAATAGGGTGCCATTTGTCTAAAATTTTCGATTCATACTGAACCATTATATCCGTAATCAACCGCTTCTGGGATATAATTTTTATTCTCAATCTTTCGTCGCCTTCCGGACTGATTTCCTTTGTGAATTCTTTCTTTCCCATCGGTTTATTAAAATCCATTCTAAAATTAATATTCCATCTTTTTTTATTGAAAAAAACAGAATACCGTTTTCAATTTAGAGCTCCATTTTTTTGTAAGGAAATATGGGAGATGCCCATAACATCTTTATATTTGAAATATTTCAAGCTTCTTCTCGCTCTCTGACACGATGCTTCGCCTCAAGCCAGTCATTAAATTGGGATTTTCCCTCGCGGATGGGCCTTCTTCGAGCTCGTAATACATCGGCAGGCCAGGCCGGAGACGGAATTTCCTCTGGTGTGCGCTGAAGATCATCCCGAATATCCTCTAAGGCTCGGAGCTTGTCCGAAATCGTCATCTTATCGAGTTGTATTTTTTGAACCATTGTTTATTCCTCCAATAGGGAGATAAAAGGAATAAGCATTGCTCATTTATCTTTTGGGTTTGCCTTAGGACGCCCTTTACATCAAACAAGACGTTCTGCCGTTTCTTTGAGCTTCAAAATGCCCCATTCAATTTTGTCCGGCTCAAAAGCCGGAAAGGTTAATCTGATGAAAAGACCTTTCTGGCGCTTTTCTTCCTTACTATTGGGAGGGAGCGCATCCCAGGCAGCAGCCACACCCACACCAGCTTGTTTTGCGGATTCGATGAAGGAGGCTTCTTTATCCCCTGAAATATTGGCAAGAGTGAGGGGGGCAAAAAAGCCGCCGCTGATGGCAACCGGCAACGCTCCAGGGAAATGGCTATTAAGCGCGGTATTTAATGCCTCCATTCTCGGCCGGTACAGTTTGCACAAGTATTTGACGAATTCGTCATACTGCCCCGATTCTATAAAATCGGCTATGAAGGCCTGGGTCGGCAGGTTGGGGTTGATGCGGGTATTGGCAATAACGGCGGACAGATGCCCTACATAATGAGACGGAACGATCATATACCCGCACTTGGTTCCCGGAGAGATCGTTTTTGTAAAAGAGCTTGTTAGAACGGGCCCCCATTCTGAGACTTCTATCGAGCCGTTCGCTTCTCCGTCATACCGAAGTTCTTGATAACAGATATCCCATAGGCACGGGATACCATGTTCCCGGCAAATGCGTTCAACCTCCTTCCGGTTCTCTTCTGTATAGTTGATGCCGGTTGGGTTTTGATGGAAGGGTATTCCGTAAAAAGCCGCGATCGGGTTCTTATTAGCCACATCTCTGAATTGGTTCAAATCGACCCCTTCCGCTGTCAATTTAATACCAATCAAATGATGGCCATAGCACTTGGCATCGAGTAATACCCGATCGTAGCTGGCTTCTTCAACAAGGATATTGCTTTCTCTGGGGAGAGACTTAAAAAAAAGCGAGATAACCTCCAGACCTCCGTTGCCGACGATAACCCGTTCCGGATTAACACGATGTAAGCTGCCGATCAGCTCCCGCAGTGGTTTGAACCCGGTAAAATGGCCGTATTGAAGCACATCCGTTCCATAGCGCCTGATGACTTTTTCGTATCCCGCTGCCGCCATTGGAATAAGGCGTGATAAGGCTTCTTCCGCAGGAATCCCACGTAAAAAATTGATTGATTGTTTCTCACTCATTTTGCCCTTTTTTATCTCTTTATTTTTTTAGTAAAGCAAACGACGTGGCTCACAGGCTGCGAGGATACGAGCGGTCCTCGTGCCTGCCGTAGGTTAGAAGATTATTCCTTGGGCTTCTTGCGCTTGTCGCGGATGTAGATTGTTTTAGAATGCCCGTCACGCTGGACCCTTTCATCCACATCAAAGAGGTTGATGGCTATGGCGAGTTCCCCCAGCTTGGTGAAGCCGTAATTCCGAGGGTCGAACTCTGGAGCCTGCTTGGCGATATTGCTGCCCACAGCACCCAAATGAGCCCACCCACTCTCGTCGGAAGCCGCCTCGACAGCACTTCTAAGAAGAACTACCAGTTTGGTATCTCTTTTCAGTTCATTTGACGTTTTGGTTTTTACCGCTGTCCCGGTATCCTCCTGAAACCTAAGAACTTCAGTGAAGATGAATTTGTCACATGCGGATACAAAAGCTTTTGGAGTCTTTTTCTCTCCAAATCCGTAGACGAGCAGGCCTTCCTCTCTAATCCGGGAGGCGAGACGAGTGAAGTCGCTGTCACTCGATACCAGACAAAATCCGTCAAACCGCTTCGTATAGAGCAAATCCATTGCATCTATTATCATGGCGCTGTCTGTTGCATTCTTCCCCACAGTATAACGGAACTGCTGAACCGGATGGATGGAGTGTTCAAGCAGAAGTGACTTCCATCCGCTTAGACTCGGTGTAGTCCAGTCACCATAAATACGCTTCACGCTTGCAATGCCGTACTTGGCAACTTCTGATAGGAGCCCTTCCGTTATCGATGGCTGCGCGTTGTCTGCATCAATAAGCACAGCAAGCCTGCTTTGAGACGTTTCACCTACCATCATTATGATATTCCTTCAGTGCTTCTAACCTATTATAAATGATAAATATTATCCAAACAAATTATTTTTATCGCTTAAAGATTGAGCAATTTATATTCCTCAATTAGGCATGATAGACAGAAGTAGGAGAATTCTTTTTGCTGGCAGTCCTTATTTTCCAAACCGGCCCTATTCCCGCTCAAATGGTTTCCCCAGGCCTGAGGGAGGGGCCAGGCGCAGGAATCCGGCCAGGGACCGGCCGATCGGACCGGGCAAGAGTTCTACCACCCGTTCCAGTCTTTGATTACTTACCAGGGCCAGGACCACGATCATAAAGACAAAGGGAGCCACCTGGAAGACCTGGATGGGCAATGAAGGCAAAACCCCTTGAAACAGGATACCCAGGGACTGAAGCCCGCCGAACAGATAGGTGCCCAAGGCCGCTTTGAAGGGATTCCAGCCGCCGAAGATGACGATGGCCAGCGCGATCCAGCCGATCCCCAGGGTGTGCTGATAACTCCATCCCAGCTTGACGCTCAATGAAAAATTGGCCCCGGCCAAACCCACCAGGCTTCCGCCGATCAGGGTGTATAGGTAGCGGACGCCTCTGACCGAAATTCCCCGGGCAAAGGCCGCTTCCGGCCGTTCGCCCACCCCGCGCATAGCCAGTCCGGGGCCGGTCTTGAATATCCAGAACCAGGCCAGCAAAATGAGGACGAAGCTGCCGTAGGTGAAAAGGTTATGGTTGAAGAAAAGAGGACCCAGAACCGGGATATCTTTTAAAAGCGGGATGGCCAGGTGGGGCATCTCCGGCCCGGGTTTCCGGACAAATGGGTTACCCAGGAAGGAGCTGAGATCAGTGGCCATCAAAGTCAAAATGAAACCAACCGCCACCTGATCCTGACGGAGTTCGATTCCGGCCACGACCACAATGAGGGCGACCAGGGCCCCTACGCCCATAGCCGACAAGAGGCCAAGGACCAGGCTGCCTGAGCCATAACCTACTGCAAATCCGGTCATGGCCGAAAGCAAAATGCTTCCGTCCAGGGAAAGATTGATGACCCCGGCTTTCTCGGTTACGGTCTCCCCGATACAGGCGAAGACCAGGGGGGATGAATCAGCCAGGATGGAGGCCAGCATTCGTATCAGAAAATCCCAGTCCATAGACTAAATTCTTGCCCTATTCATCTTGAGTAGTTATTTCCCTTTTTCATTTGATCCAGGTCCATGTTAATGGGCGCTCGTCACTTGTGGCTCGTTGCGGGTTGCTCGTAAAAACCAGTAACCAGTAACAAGCAACAAGTAACAGTGAAGTTTTAAATCTCTTTGGCTAGGTTTTCTGCCTCCATATTCTTGCTTGGACTCCCCGGGCCAGGACGACGAATAAAACCAGCATCTCTTGCAAAACCCCGCCCAAAGAAGAATCGAGTTGCATGACCATCGGTAACTGGAGACTGCCTTTATTAGCCGCCGCAAAGAAAAAGGCCACCGGCGCGATCCAGAGGGTCTGATTGCCGGTCAACAGGACTACCAGGATAGCCAGATAGCCATAACCGCTGGAAATCGAGGGGACCAAACGATGATACAGACCGATGGCCTGGATGGCCCCGGCCGCGCCGGCCAAAGCCCCGGCCAGCCCAAAGGCCAGGAGGATATTCTTATCCACCTTTACACCCAGGAAGAAGGAAGCGGAAGGATTACTACCCACGGCCTTCAGTTTGAGGCCCCACATGGTACCCCGGAGGGCAAAAACAGAGCCTAAGATGACCAGGACGGCCAGGGTCATTTCCACCGGCCCTAAAGAGAGGTTGAAAAGGTCGGGAAGCAGGGCGGAAGGTCGAAAAAACTCGGTCCCGCTCATGGTGGCCGTACCGGGTTGTTTCCAGGGGCCGAAGATGAGAAAATTAGTAGCCCCCACGGCCACAAAATTAAGCCCCAGCCCGGCGAATATCTCATGCACCCGGCCGTAGATCCGCAGAAAGCCGGTCAGGCTGGCCCAGAGGGCCCCACCGGCCAGGCCCGAAATAAAAATCAAAGGAATGAGAATAAAGGAGGGCAGGTCTAAAGACCTGGCCGCCCAGGTGGCGGCAATCGCCCCCATTACCATCTGCCCCTCTATTCCAATATTCCAAAGGCCGGCGGCAAAGGTGAAGGATAAACCAACCGCGCATAAAACCAAAGGCACCCAGGCCACAAAAACATCGGCCCACTTATTGACACTGCCGAAGGCCCCCTTGAACATATTTCCGTAGGCTTCGACCGGCGAGGCCCCTATGGCTATTAAAATCACCAGCGTAAAGAGCAGGGCCAGGGCAGCGGCCAAAGTGATCATGACCCAAGGAGCCAAGTGGTTCTTTGGGGGCGTCATAATCCCTTTCCGCCGATCATTTCCGCCAACTGCTGAGCATTCGTTTCTTCGGTCTTCAGCAACCGGGAAATCTGACTGCCGGAGAAGACCAGGATCAAGTCGCTATGCTCCATGATCTCATCCAGGTCGGAAGATATAAAAAGGATAGCGGTTCCCTGTTCGCAGCGGGTCATCAATTTGTCCCAGACCCATTTAGCCGAGTCGATGTCCAAGCCCCTGGTGGGGTGTTCCAGCAGAAGAAGGACGGGATGATCCGGCAGGAGGGCCAGCAAGGTCCGCTGCTGGTTACCGCCGGAGAGGGACTCGACCCTGGTTTCCGGGGTGCCGATGATATTAAAGGCCTGAATACGGGAAGCGGCTCTGGTTCCGGACTTAACCCAATCGATGACAAAATGGGGGTCCTCCTCAGTCAGCAGGAAATGTTCGGTCAGATTAAGACCTCGAATCATTCCCTCTTCCAGTCGGGCGGCCGGTACATAGGCCGTACCCAAAGACCGGAACCTTTGATAACTCTGACCGGTCAGGTCGGTCCCGCAAAGCCGTATTTTGCCTTCCCGGATCTTCCGTAAACCGGCACATCCCTGGAGAAACAGCCGGCGGCCGCTTCCTCCGGTGCCGGCCAGGCCGATCACCTCTCCCTGCCGCACAGACAGGGAGAGATTGGAGATACAAATCCTTTGTTCTTCGATACAGAAATTGGAAAGCTCCAATACCAAAGCCCCTGAACCGCCTTTTTTGCCGGTCTGCATTTCGGGCAGGCGGCCGAACATCAACTGGACCAGTTTATCGGTATCAAAAGGGGCCTGCACTTCCCCGGCCACCCTTCCCTGGCGGAGGACAATGACCTGTTGGCAGAGGTCCTGGATGTCCGCCAACTTATGTGAAACGAGGATGATGATGTTCCCCTGCCCGGCCAGGAGCCGGAGGCCGGCGAAGAGGGAACTTTTCTGGGAAGCGGATATCCCGGTGGTGGGTTCATCCAGAATGAGCACCTTAACACCCGAGGCCAGCAGGCCTATGATTTCGATCTGCTGACGTTCACCGACGGACAGGGACCGCTCCAGGGCGTTGGGATTCAACTGAAAATGAAGAAACTCGGCTTGCTCTTTCAGCCAAAGTTTGGCTTTTTTTCGATTAATGCGCCAGCCGGCATTCCTGCCCAAAAGAAAATTGTCCAGAACGGTAAAAGGAAGAAAATCGAAAGGGTCCTGTTGAAGCATCCCGATACCCTGATCGAGGGCCTGGGCCGGAGACTTAATACGGACCGGACGGCCGGCAATGAGAATTTCCCCGGCCTCGAGGGAAAGAAAGCCGGCCAGTATCTTCATCAGGGTGGTCTTGCCGGCCCCGTTTTCACCCAGGAGTCCATAGATGCGGCCGCTTTCAAAAGTGACCCGGAGGCCGTCACTGGCCCGGACCGGACCGAAGGATTTGTAGATATCTCGCAGCTCAACCTTCATTGTGAGACCCGTGAAAAATGTCCCCTTTTGCCCAATCTCTTTGTCAGGCTCAAATTTCAATCCTCGAAATATTCCATATATTCCTCCGGTTGAAATTTTCGCCTTCCTCGACCTTGGCCAAAATTGAACATTTTTCAAAAGATCTCATCTTATGGCAAGGTCAGGAGGAAAGTAACCTACTATTTTATTTGCTCGGTCCGGTCATGCCTTCCAGCAGTTGAGGAAGGTACCAGATCTGTTTGTCGTTGGCCTTCTGGCCCTCTTTTAAAAATACCGAGCCGTCTTGAAACTTGAGCGGACCTTGGAACAAGACGATCTTTCCTGAGGCCAGTCCTTTGATAAAATCTTCCACCTTGGCTAGACCCTCTCCCTTAAGGGCCGGACCCGGCAGGAAGCCGACGGCGCTGGTGTCGGGATTATTGATATTTTTCCAATCCGGACCGGCCCATTCAAAGGCCTGTTTCCAGGTCCCGTCCCGCCAGGCTTTTATCAGCTTCAGATATCCGGGCCCCCAGTTGAAATAGGGGACACCCAGGCAAACCCCCGGCGCCTCCTGGCAGGCTTCTTTGAAGTCATAAGGAACGGCCATTACCTTCATTCCTTCCTTGGACTTTTTGCCGGCCTGGACCAGGGCCTCGTTGGTGTCGATCCCGGACATGAGCACGTCGGTCCCGGCCGTGAAGAAATCATTGGCCACTTTGGTCGGATCGAGTGTTACACCCGGGATGTTGAACCAGAATCCGATCCATTTGACATCGAATTTTAGATCGCTGGCTTTTTTCCCCCGATAATGGGTCCAGGCGTATTTTGCCCCCAGGTAGGCGGCAGCGGCCAGGCGCCGGGTTTCATCATTAATGAGGGGTCCCAGGTATCCGATCTTGCCGGTCCCGGTGGACATCGCCGCGGCACATCCGGCAATCATCTTGGTATATTCCATACGTCCCATGTAGTTTCCTAAGTTTTTGGAGGCCTTGCCGGTCCAGACATCATCCCCGGAAACCTGAATAAAAGTAACCTCCGGATATTTTTTGGCCGCCACACGGGTCTCATCCTTGAAATCATCGGAGGTGGTAAAGATCAACTTGGCCCCCTTGGCAATCATATCGCTGACCACCTGATCCAGAGTGGTCCCTTTGCGGTCGGCCGGGTTGAGCTTGTCCAGCCAGATCATTTTGGCTCCTGGAATTTTCCTTTCCACATACTTGCCGGCGGTAAAATGGGCCTCGCTCCAGCCATGGTCATTATAAGGGCCCACCAGCACCACCCCGAAAGTAAATGAGCCCGAGGTAGCGGCCAAAGCGCCTCCTGTCAGAAAGAAAACCAAGAGAGCGGCCCCCGCAACCATCAATCCCCTAATAGATTTTTTTCTTTTCATGTTCCCCTCCTTGAGCTATAGCTGTTTCATTTTGATTTAGAGAAGCAGTGAACGCAGAAAAGCAAAACCTTCTTTTTTATATAACAATTTTAACAAAAAGAAAAGAGAGTTCAAACGGTGGTCTCATGGAAATGAGGTTGCAAAATAGATTTTTACTTGATATGAAGAAACGAGACTTTTGAAGAAAAAGGAGGATATTGGATGCAGATACTTGCTTTTAACGGAAGCCCGAGGAAAACCGGAAATACCTCGGCCCTCATCAAAGCCATGCTCAAAGGGGCCAGGTCCGCAGGCGCGAAAACTACTGAGATCCGATTACACGACATCAATCTCAAAGGCTGTATGGGATGTTTGACTTGCCGGAAAAGGCCGGGGAAATGCAAACAACAGGACGATCTCAGTCCCTACCTGGAAGCGCTCAAGACCTGCGGCGGGGCCATCTTCGGCACACCGATTTATATGTATCACGTAACCGGACAGATGAAGATGTTCATCGATCGATGTTATTCCCTGTATGTCAGTAAACAGGACGGCTCAGGTTATACTTCCGCTGTCCCGCCGGGCAAGACCTTCGCCCTGGTGACTTCACAGGGACACCCCGATGTGGAGCGGTTTCAAAAGCCGATCCGCTGGTTCGCCGGGATGACCGGGGGCGGATTGGGAATGGAGGAGGTGGGCCGAATCATCCAGGGGAACAGCCACCTGGCTCCGGCCAAGACGGATGAAGCCCTTCTGGAAAAGGCTTATGCAATAGGACGGAAATTAGTGAAGCGGGATGAGGCTTAAGAAGCAAAAATTTCTTGACAGGATTGACAGGATTTAACGGTTTTTTGCTCAGGGTCCGGGAGACCCTGAGCAACGCTATTCTGCTTCCATTGGAGATAAATGTCGTTGTCCGCAGGATGATTTTATTAATGCCTTTCTTCCCCCTGCTTGTCTGCGTGCCAACAGACAGACAAGTCGAAAGGCACCCCAATCAAAGTAATCCTTTAAATCCTTTCTAGTAAGAGTATAGGTCAATTCAGCGCTTCCAGAATGGTCGTGGCTCCCTGACCGCCGCCGATGCACTGGGTGGCCACCCCATAACGTTTACCACTGCGTCGGAGTTCTTTAGCTACCGTGAAAACAAGGCGATTGCCGGTCGCGCCGATGGGATGTCCGATGCCCAGCGATCCGCCGTTGACATTCACCTTTTCCTCCGCGATGCCCAGCTCTCTTATGGAGGCGATAACCTGACAGGCGAAGGCCTCATTAAATTCAACTCGATCTACCTGATCAATCGTGATTCCGGCATGCTTAAGCGCTTTTTTGGTGGATACCACCGGTCCCATACCCATGATCTGCTGTTTGACTCCGCCGTTTCCCCAGCCGATGATCCGGGCCAGGGGTTCTAAGCGCAGTTTAATGGCCATCTCTTCACTCACGATCAGACTGGCCGTGGCCCCGTAATTGGTCGGGCAGGAGTTCCCGGCCGTGATCCTGAGTTCCTGACCACCGTAGCTGACGATATCCTTGACCACCGGCAATTTGGCCAGCGAGGCCACGTTCGTATCCGGCCGCAGACATTCGTCACGGTCAAAGACCATTTTGGGACCTCTGGCCTCTTCCAGCCATTGCTTTTTTTCATCGAAAACCGGCGTTTCGATTTCCAGGGGGATGATCTCATCTTTATAGACGCCCTTATCATAAGCGGCCGCCAGTTTTTTATGGCTCCTTTCGGCGAAGGCATCCATTTCTTCCCTGGTCATGTTATACATCTCGACCACGTTCTGGGCCGTCTGGACCATGGAAGCGTTAGGGGGTGAATCCAGGAGATAATCAGGGATGGGGGTCGAAAAATATTCGAAATGGTCGTGGGCCATTTCACGCTGGATCTT
>JACQYK010000039.1 GCA_016208255.1 Deltaproteobacteria bacterium
TGATACAGCCGGTAATAATACCCTTGTTTCCGCATCAATTCCCGGTGGGTCCCGTCCTCCACCAGTCTTCCCTCATGAATAACCAGGATTCGCCGGGCCTGACGCAGGGTGAATAAACGATGGGCGATGATCAGGGCCGTGCGCCCGGCCAGCAGCCTTTGGATGGCTTCCTGGACCAGGGTTTCGGTATAGGCGTCCACCTGGGAGGTGGCCTCATCCAGGACCAGGATAACCGGATTCCGGACCATGACCCGGGCCAGGGCCACTAACTGTTGTTCACCGGCAGAGATAGCCTCCACCCTTTGAGTTTCCATCTTCCGGAGCAGGGGTCCCAGATGCATGCTTTCGGTCACTTCGGCCCAATTGGGCTCGGAGACACCGGCACCCGGAAGGAGGATGTTCTCCTTGAGATCCCCGGCGAAGAGGACGGTTTCTTGAGGCACCAGGCCGATGAGGGTCCGCAGGCTGTTCTTGGGCAAAGTCCGGATATCCCGGCCGTCTATCAGGATTTGTCCTTTCTGGGGAAGATAAAAACCTTCCAGGAGATTGATCAAGGTGCTTTTACCGCCGCCGGTCATGCCGACGATGGCCGTCACCTCTCCGGCCTTGATGGTGAAGGAGAGATCTTTTATAATCCAGTGGCCGGGATCATAGGCAAAGCTGACCTGACGGAATTCGATTTCCCCCTTCCAGGAGTTCAAATGACCTGGAACCGGGAGGGACGGCTCCTCCTCGACCTTTTCCTCCATCAAGGAAAAAATCCGTTCCAGAGAGGCCATGGCCGATTGCATAACGCTGTACTTTTCAGTCATTTCCCGCAGGGGTCTGAAAAACATTTGGATATAGGAAAGAAAGGCCACCAGAGAGCCCAGGCTCAGGGTCTTCTGGATGACCTGTCCCCCCCCATACCAGATCAGAAGGGCAATGGCCATGGCCGAAATCAGTTCCATCAAGGGCATGAAAAGGGCAAAGACCTGAACCTGTTTCATACCGGCCTGAAAGGCCTGGTGGTTTATTTTCGTGAAATCATCGAATCTTTTTTTCTCCCGGACCAGGACCTGAATCAAGGCCAGTCCGGAAAGGCTTTCCTGAAGGAATCCATTCAACTGGGCCACCCTCCGGCGCAGGTCCCGGAAGGCATCCCTGGCCTTTCGGCTGAACAGGCGGGCACAGATAAAAATAACCGGAATCAGGGTAAAGGTAACCAGCGCCAGCCGGTAATCCAGATATAAAAGGACCCCTAATATCCCCAGGGCCAGAAAGATATCCTTAAAAAGGGTGGCCAAAAGGGATTTGACCATCTCATTCAGGTTTTCTATATCATTGGTGACCCGGGTGGTCATCCGGCCTACCGGGTTATGTTGAAAAAAGGAAAGGGGCAAAGCCAGCAGATGGGCAAACAGTTTCAGGCGAAGAATATGCATGATCTTTTGCCCCATTTGTTCCAGGACTATGGCCTGGAGGTACTGGAGGCCGAAGTTGACCACCAGAATCAGGAGCAATAAGAAGGCCAAAGGCCTTAACCCTTTCCAATCTCCGGCCAGGATATGCAGATCCAGGGCCTGTTTGGTCAGATAAGGAGGGACCAGATCCAGCAGGGTCAGACCGATGGACAGGAAAAGTCCCAAGAACCATTTGCTCCGCCAGGGCCAGAGATAGGGAAAAAGTTTTTTCAGGAGCCCAAGATCGTAAGGTCGGCCTAAATGCTCATCCTCGATATAGCCAAAATCAGGGGGAGGCATTTAAAAGGCCCCCTGACGTAATTCCAGCTCCAGCCGCTGATAACGGTAGAGCCGGGCGTAAGGACCATCCTTGCGGATCAATTGTTCGTGGCTCCCCCACTCCAGCAATTTTCCCGCTTCCAGGAAAAAAATCGTATCCACCCCTTCCCAGCCGACCAGGCGGTGAGAAATAAAAATTGTCGTCCGCCCTTCCCTGAAATGTCCCAGGTTTTCCTGTATGGAACGCTCGGTGCTCAGGTCCACCGAGGACAGGGTATTGTCCAGGATAAGGACGGAAGGGTTGACCAGCAAGGCCCGGGCCAGGGAAAGTCTCTGCTTTTGCCCCCCGGAAAGCAGCACCCCCTTTTCTCCCACCACGGTATCCAGCCCCTGGGGAAAAGTTTGGATCTCATCGTAAAAGGCAGCCGCCCGAAGGGCTTCCTCCATTTCGACTTCCCCGGCTTCGGGCCTGGCCAAAAGCAAATTGGCCCGGATGGTATCGGAAAAGAGAAAAGGTTCCTGGGGAATTAAAGAAATGGATTGCCTGAGGTCCGCTAAAGGGATGGAATGAATGTCATGCCCGTTCAGAGAGATAGTCCCGTAGGCCGGCTCCAGGAGACGGACCAGCAAGAGGGCCAGAGTGGTCTTTCCCGAGCCGGTTTTTCCGGTTATGATACAGGATCCGCCCGACTTTATTTCCAGACTGACCCCTTTCAGAACCGGTTTTTCCTTTTCGGAATAAGCAAAGGTCAGCTCTTTCACCTGCAGGTCCAGCGGGTCAAGCCTCGGGGCCGTCAGCCCCGGAAGATCGGCGATCTCGGGACGTTCCTCCAGAATTCGCTCGATCCTTTCCAAAGAAACCGCCCCTCTTTTGATGAGGTTGATACCCCAGCCCAGGGCCGAAAACGGCCAGGAAAGCAGGCCCAGGTAACTGATAAAGGCCACAAAATCCCCGGCGGTAATTTCCCGGTCGATGACCTGTTTCCCCCCTATCCAGAGGACCACCGCCAGACTCAGGCTGGTTAAAAAAACCGACAGCGGAAACAGGGTGCTGGTAACCCGGGCCAGGGCGATATTTTGATCCTGGTATTTTAGACTGAAGCGGGACAGGTTTTCTTCTTCCCTTTTTTGAAGGGTATAGGCCTTGACGACCATGATCCCCACCAGGCTTTCCCGCACTTTTTCCATGATCTGGGAAAAGGTGCCCTGGACCATTTCAAAGCGCTGGTGCAGCAATCGACTTAACCGGTGGGTCAAAAAGGCGGCCAGGGGCATGGGCCACAGGGAAATCAAGGTCAACTTGAGGTTGATATAGGCCATAAAGGCAATGGCCGCGGAGCCCAGGACCAGCGAATCCATCATGGAAACCAAGCCCATCCCCAGGGCCATGCGCACGGCCTCCATATCGTTGGTGGCATGGGCCATCAAGTCCCCGATCGAGGTCCGATGGTAGTAGGATTGGGAAAGACGAAGCAGGTGCTGGAAAAGTCGATTACGCAGGGCCTCCTCGATCCGGCGGCCCTGGCCGAAGATCAGCCGGCGCCAGAACATCCGAAAAAGAAAAACTAAAGAGGCCGCCCCGAGGATCAGGAGGACATATTTAAAAAGCCCCTGGGCCGCGCCCGGTTTGGCCGTCAGGGTATCGATCGCCCCTTTAATGAATCGGGGGATGGAGAGCTGAAGGAAATCCACGGACAAAAGGAAAACAATTCCCACTGACAGGGGAAGCAGTCCTTGACGCAAGTAAGGCAGGAGGATTCGGTAGGATCGCATGAAAGGTTGGGGGCTCTCTGATACAAGAATTAATGCCAATAAGATAAGCAGTATCCGCGCGCAGGTCAATGAAAAAATGGGGATCTTGTCCTATGGGGCAATACCAAAGGGGGCGGCCCGCTTCCGGGAATCGGTCGTTACCGGAATTGTCTTCCTAAGTCAAACGGGAGCCGGTCCCCCTATTCCAGGCTGAAAGAGTCATTCTTCGCTGAAAAGAGAGGATTGGGACTCTAATTCCCTTTTTGACGAATTCATCAAGAGAGTCTATGATACCATGACCCGATGAAGGATTCCCCATGCTGAATAAAAAAAGTCTCCCTGTAAGGAAGTCATTGGGGTCAGGTCTATTTTCTTAACATTGTTTCTTTCATTCGCATAATTCGGCTTATCGAGGCAAAGTGCAACCCCAAGTGATCGGCGATTTGCTTCTGGGAATATCCGTACTTCTCCACCGCCTCAATGATTTGTCCATCTCTCGCCTCTTTGCTTTGAAGCACCTCTGTGGTAAATATCTTTGCCAGGGTGGGCCTGTTTATGAAGCGTTGCCGTTTTGATATCTCGAGGATATGTTCTTTACCTGTTATATGGCCATTCATTCCTTCCACAAAATCATCCTCCCCCAGAATAGTTTGACCTCTCAAATCCTTCCAAATGGAGTCAGCTCGAATGCCTGCCCTTACAAACTTGCGATAATTATCCTGAGCGGTCTTTCTTTCCGATGCCAGTTGCCCCAAAATCCAATCTACGGTAAGACAGGGGGGAGAACTTCGCTGCCCGACCGTTGCCGAATAACTGCTCCATATCCACTGATTGGGATTTTTGACAAGCTTGGCCCGTATCGGATTGAGTACAATATAACGGGATACCTCAAGAAGATGGCTGTCCTTCTGCACCACAATCCCTTTAAACCGACCTTGAAACAAATGGCCAATCCTTCCATGAACTCTATTGAAGGTCTGTGTATAAACACCGTTTAACTGTCTCATCCCTATGGACAGGTTTCCTTCCGGTGTTTCGATGAGCAGGTGATAATGGTTATCCATTAGGCAATAGGCATGACAAAGCCAGTGATAGCGAGTGCAAACCCGGTAAAGGATTTCAAGAAAGGCCTTCCGATCCCAATCATCCCCAAAAATCTCTTTGCGGTCATTCCCCCGGCTGGTGATATGATAAACCGCACCGGGAAACTCTATGCGTAAAGGACGAGCCATAAATAACCCTTAACAGCCTTGAATTTTAATGTCAAGAAAATAGACCTGACCCCAATGGTTCATCGAAGGGGAGTCTGGTCTGTTTGGTCTATTTGGTCCATTGGTTCGTTTCGTCTATATGGTTGATTGGGATTAATAGAAGCTCAAAACTAAAAAACCAATGATAATACTATGTAAATAAAGGGGGAAAGGGGCAATGTCAAGAAAAAAGGCAAAAACGTTCGTCGTTCTGAAAGATGCTTAAATCTTAAAACTGAAATGCCTAAGATAATGGGGGAAGAGATGCGCATTATCAACAAATCAACGGTTTCTTCTTTATGAAAGACGGCTCACTTCCCATCCAGGAGAGACCCCAAACGACTTACCGGCAGGGCCTTCACCCCGCCTTTTAAGGCCGTGGTTGGGAACTGGTCTCTACCTTCGCGATGAATGAGGGCCTTAGTTATCCTATAGTTTGTTTTTGCTTCGGCCAGGCGTTCCATCGGTTTGGCCATGGCCGGGACAACGGTCCGGGAAGCCTTGGCTTCAATAAAAAGAAGCCTCTGGTCCCCGGCCGGAACTATAAAATCGACCTCCAATCCCTGCTGGTCGCGGAAATAATAGAGTCCCCTGGGTCGTCCGGAGGCCATTTGTTGTTTGAGTATCTCTGCGGCCACAAACCCTTCAAAAAGAGGCCCAAGA
This sequence comes from Deltaproteobacteria bacterium, assembly GCA_016208255.1. Taxonomy (GTDB): domain Bacteria; phylum Desulfobacterota; class RBG-13-43-22; order RBG-13-43-22; family RBG-13-43-22; genus RBG-13-43-22. Next base: position 5,387 of record JACQYK010000039.1, read on the forward strand.
AAAGGGGATTGATCCAATCCCTTCTCTGATTCAATCCCCAGCAGGTGACAGGCCAAGCCGGAATCCACAAAGTATAATTTGGGTGACTTAATCAGCCTTTTCCCGAAATTCTCAAAAAAAGGCGGAACTAAAATAATCTGTCCGGTTATCTCCAGGATATTCAGCCAATCAGAGATCGTCGGAACGGAAACTCCCAAGGGAGCGGCCAGGTCGGTACGGTTCAAGATCTGCCCACAACGGCTGGCTGCCAGTGCCAGGAATCGCCTGAAGGTCGAAAGGTTACGGATGGAGGTCACCGATCGAACATCCCTTTCGAGATAGGTTTGGACATAGGAGCGAAACCAGATAGACCCGGCCGAAGGGCGTGCCAGGACTTCCGGGAACCCGCCTTTAAGTAACGAAACCTTAGGTGATTCCTGCTGGGAAAACGGCAGAAGGTTAAAAAGGGCGGCCCTGCCCGCCAAGGATTCCGCAACGCCTCTCATCAGCGGCGCTTCTTGTGATCCGGTTAATAACCACTGTCCCTTTTTGTTCGGAGAACGATCGATTCGGGAACGTACATAACTCAGCAACTCAGGGACGTTCTGGATTTCATCCAGGATGGCCGGGCAGCGAATGTCGTCCAGAAAGGAACGGGGATCGCTCTGCAGCCGGGCGATTACATCTGGGTCTTCAATCAGATAATAGGCCGCTTGGGGGAAGAGTTTTCTAAGTAGAGTCGTCTTCCCCGCCCGCCGAGGTCCGGTGAGAATGGCCGCAGAAAAACTCTTTGAGGCCTTTGTGAGCTCGGTTTCTATCTGTCTGGGAATATATTTCATATTGAGAATTATAAACTAATACTTTAAAATACTCAATACTAATTTTTGAAAAAAATCTGTTCAGCCAGGCCGCGTCCTTGAGGGTAATAAGGTGCGAGGGGTCAAGAACGAGTGATGAGGGATCTTGGCTGCAGCTTAAACCAGCGGAGGACCGCGCGCGGTTCCGAATCAACAATGACCAGGGTGATGGGCTGGGAAAGGGCAAAGCGAATAAGCAGCTCGGCTGTTATTCCGGTTCCGGGTATTAAATAATGAGAACCGCCCAGGACCTTCATCCCGATGACTGCCACCCCTTTGGCCCGGGCAGCAGCAAGGGTAGAGGTCAGAAATCCTCCCAGGTTTCCCTCTATGGGGTTGACGGGTATGAGGACCGAATCTATGGGCCAGGCCTTAACCGCCCTGGTCATAATTTCCGGATCATAATGACCGGTCAGGCCGATAAAACGGATTTTCCCGCGGGCCTTGGCCTCGATAAAGGCCTCCAAGGCCCCACCCGGCCCGGCTATGGTTTGAAAATCTTCTTCAGTCCTTAAGTCATGGATCTGCCAGAGATCAAGGTTATCGGTTCCCAGGTTGAGCAGGGTGCGGTCTAATTCCCGGAGGGCCTCCTTTTTAGTCCTCAGGCCCGTTTTACTGGTCTGAAAGATTCGTGCCCGGTCCTGGGGACGACGAGTCCAGACTAAACCGTAGTAGGCTTCACTTCCGGAATAGGCCCGGGCGGAATCGAAATAGCTGATCCCCAGGTCCAGGGCGGTTTCAATCACCTCCTGGGCCTTTTTTTCCTTTCCGAAGCTCCTGAGGACGCCTTCGCCTCCCAGACCGACAATGGTGATTTTCCGGTCGCTGTCACCAAAAGATCTTTTTTTAATAGGCGTATCCGACATTCGGCACCTTTTTCGTTGCCGCGAGGGAGGAAACCGCTCTTGATATCAGTTCTTCGGCTTTTGTTTCCGGATTTCCTTAGCCTTTTAAAATAATTGTTTTCACCGCGAAAAGTAATAAGGGCTCCCCGTACCCGGTTTTAGGCTTTATCATTTGAATTAAATCGAATCTCAGAATAAAAAGCTAAAAAATAAGAAAAAAGGGGGGCCCATACCAGACACAAGTCAAATCAGCCAATCTTGGGCTTCAAAAGATTTCGTTTTTTTTCATCATATTCTCTGATGAAGTCGATTACGCCCTTTATAAAATCATTATCCTCATTGCTCACTTCTTCAACGACGAATTCCATACCTTTAATGTATTCCCGGGACACATCGCCAAGTTCGCCTTTTTCGGCTTCGGTCTCCATTTCATTTAACACTTCTTTAGCTAAATCAATATTAAATCTTGCCATGTTTCTCCCTGATTCAGTAAATTGTATCTGTTTAGCATTTTGAAACTCAAGTACTTTTTTAGACATGATTTACAGGATTACTTTGATTTTTGTGCCTTTCCACCTGCTGGCAGGCAGGGAAAGGCACAAACCGAATCACCTGACAGCCAGAGTCATCAATTTCCGCTGGAAGCGGATTGAAGTTGCTTAGGGTCTTCCGGAGCCTGAGCAAAAACCTGTTAATCCGTTCGGTCGGCTCTTGCCGACCTCAAAAAAGGTTCCCTTTTGGGAACCGCTTAATCCTGTCTGATATTTATTTTTTTTTAAAGCTAAAGTGTTACGGTAAATTAAAATTGATTTTAATGAACAACCATCGGGCCGCGACACCTGCTTCAAAATCACGCCAATTAATTAACCTTGCGGTTGTGGTCGATCCAGTAGGCCCAGGCCACCAGCAGCCATTGCAGGAGGCCGATATAGGCAATCGGTTCCACCGACCGGGGCGGCGGGCCGATCAGATTGCCGGCATAGGTAAGAATCAAGAAGGCCACCAGTCCCACCAGGGCCCAGAGGCCGGTCTTATTTTTAGCTTGAGTTGAGGAGGCATAAAGATAAACGCCGATGACAAACAATCCCCCTTCCACCACCAGGGTTCCGATCAAAGAATTCCACAAGCCAAGCCCCACTTTGGCCTCCAGGCCGGGCAGCAGGGGAAGGTCCGGACGATGGCTGATTAAATCCAGGATCCAGTGACCGACCACCAGCAACCCCAGCCAGAGGGATGTTTTCAAATCTTTTTTTAATGCCCCATATATCCCTCCGACTGCTGCTCCCCAAATTAACACGGAAAGGAAGCCATGGGAGATGGGATAATGGGTAAAATTAAGAGGGGTAACCACCGTGTTGCCGGGCTCGATCAAGACGCGTTCCCAACCCAGCAAAATCAACAGGGGCCAGAGCAGATCGATAAATTGTGTGGCCAGGAAGAGAGTTCCCAGGGAAGCTTTGGGAGCCACTTTCTTGGCCGCAAAACCCAGGGCGAAATGACCGATATACATGGTTTATTCCTTTCTGTTTTGTATCGGTTTAGCTTCTTGAATAACCGTTTTCACCGCAAAGAGGCAAAGGAGGCGAAGAAGAAATTTTTTTCCCTTTCTGTTGAGAGGACAGAAAGGGGGAAGCTTTCGCTACCCTGCGGGAACCTGTTTGGCCGGAGGTCCCGCCTTGGCGGGATTCAATCCCGCCCCTCACGGGATTGAACAATACTAATTCCCTCTGCGTCCTTTGCGCCTTTGCGGTGAATAAAAATCTTTTGAAACTTTAAAGTGTCACTCGATTTTTTCCAGTCCGATAATCATATTGGATGACACCGGCGGGACAACCGTCGATGCAGGTGCCGCAAAGAATGCATTCGGAATTTTCCATTTTGGCGCTCTGGACCATATTCTCCACCGGAAGACTCATGGGGCAGTTTTCGGTACAGGTATGGCAGTGGGTGCATTTCTCCGCTTCTGCTTTGAGAAGAAGGGAAGGCCATTCAAAAACGTTTCTTATTTCCCGGCCCAGGATCATAAAAGGGGCCATCCAGCACAGGTGATGGCAGAAAGACCTTCTGCCGAAAATCAGAGCCGGCAATACGATCAATAGAAACAGGACCATCAGGTAGGCGATGAGGCCTCCCAGGTCTCCGATGGAAAGGCCATGGGTGGTCTGATAAAAAAAATCGATCCGCGAATAACCTCCGCCCCTGACGGCCAGAATGACAATGGCGCCGACCCAGGGAACCCAGATCAGCCATTTGACATAATCCCCCTTCTTGACCCTGTTATTCCTGGCGGAAAACAGGGCTTCCTGACAACCCGCCCCGGGACAAACCCATCCGCAATAACCCCGGCCCAGGACCAGGGCGCTGAGAAACATAAGCAGGAAGAGTATGAAACTGCCGTTGATTACGCCGTTTATAGCTGCTTGAATGATCAGCACCGGCGACAGATAATAGAAGGTGGCCGGGAACAAAAAGAAGGAAACCAGAATAATCCCTTTTCTTAATTTTTGCCTGGGTTTCATGTTATTTTCTTTAGGGTTGGCCGATTGGGGTACAATCCTCTTTCAATAGACTCGCACATCGACTGCATGAAAATTAATTATCAGGGAAGGCAATGAAAAACCCGCTGCCGCTTTGGGCCGTAGCGATAGGTTAAAAAATGGTTATCAAAAGTAAAAACCTCGTTGATTCCCAACCGTTCCATCAGGACAAAAGTGGTACAATCGACAAAACTGAAGGTTTGGTCTGGGAAGGCCTGGGCAATTCGCCAGGCGGCCTCAAGATCAACCTGATCTATGGTTAGAACGGGGGTTCTCGTTTCTCTCAGTGTTTCCCAGAAGGTAACCGCCGCATATCTTCCCAGATGGGAATTAAGCAAGGTCCAGGTTTCGGCCAGGATGAGATCGGTTGTTAGCAAAGAGATTTTGGGGGCCTGATCCAAGAAAAAACGGCCAGCCTCCTTGTGATGCCGGTCCGCAGTATCGGTGACCGCATACCAGGCCCCGGTGTCAACGAGAATGCTCACGACGAATGGCCTTTCCCAGATATTGGTCATGATTTTCCGAAATGTCTTTTTTCCCGCTCGACCCTAATCCGACAATTTTTTGATAGGCCTCTTTGGAGGCCACCGGAATCCCTTTGTCTTTGGTCAGATGATTTTTCACCAATCGCCGCATGAGTTCCGCCAGAGAGATCCTCTGGTTTCTGGCCTCCTTTTGTAAGGATTGGAGCTGTTCCGGTTCAAGATAAACCATGGTTCTGGATTTCATAGTCTTTTTCCTTTTTTGACATCATGATAGTGGCATTATAATGTCACTATCATGAAAGTCAAGAAGAACTCTTTATTAACCCTGGTTCTTCTAAAAAAGATCCTTTACCCGGCTGAGGACCTGATCCATCAGGGACCTATCCGCTTTTTGGATTATATCTTTGGTAATGAAATATTTCAATCGAACGGCCTCCTGGGGGCCGAATTGCAGACCGGTCAGGAAAAAGCTCAGATCGGAAAAATATTTTCCCCTGAATTCCTGATCCCAGGGATTCATTTCGCCGGACAGGTTTTCGATCCTGTCCGAGGCGGCTGAAAGCATTTCATCGCTGATCTCCAGCGGAGGATCCGTTTCCACCTGTGAACAATAAGGGATCTTAAAGGAAAGGACTTCTGCGGGGAGGGATATCCCCAATTTTTCCCACTGCTGCTGGAGAACACGCTTTCCCTGCCGGTTTTGATCAGCCAGGTTCTGATAAAAGACCCCGGACCAAAGCCCGTAGGCCCGGCAGCCGAAAAACCGGTCCTGGTAGATAAGGCAATCCCGGCCTTGTAAAAAAGGACAGGAAGAAATTTCCATTGCATTACCTAAAAAATATCGGACCATTTTTTGGGTGACATTGATCCGGTCTGATAATGGCCGGGACTCCAGGACACTAAGGGCCTGCAGGGCTTCCAGAAAGGTCATCTCCGGCAATAGAGAACAGCACTGTCCTTGCCGAAGGCAACGAGTAGCAGGAATCCGGTCATAGATTTTTTGAAGGTCCCGCCGCAAAGAGGCTGAGTTTTGAATCAATTTCCTTAAGTCTATTTGAAAGGGTTTATTCTTGATCATGATGCCGGTCTTACGGGGCAGACTAACTTCCATTCCCAACCGCCGATTTTTTAATAGGAACGGGTTAAGGTGAAGGGAGTAATTTTTGATATTGTAAAGAGGTAATGGCTGGAAAGTCAAGTTAATTCATTAAATTAAAACAATTGAGGCCTAAAACTTCTCGGCTACCGGGAAGAAGAAAAATAGACTTGTGATAGGCGAATTTCAACATAATTAAATGGGCCATCCAAAATATCTTCACCTTGAAAAGGGTCAGCCGAGATCTCGGACCCTTGAATTTGACATTCCTTTTCAGAAACTGTAACTTGTCTAATCATCAAACTAATGATCTGTTCTTAGAAAGGGAGTTTGTGGTATGGGTGATGAAATCAAAGAAAACAATTTCTACGAATGGGAAGGGGTTCTGAAGGAGATATTCAAAGGCCCGATCCCCGAAAGGTGGACCTGGACGGACAAAAAGGAGATGATCCGGCCCCTTTATTTCCTGGGCCGGAATCCGGAACTTAATCAGACCTATCTCCCCGATGGAGGCCGCCTTCATTTAAAAAGGGGCGAAGACTCCGCTGAACCGGATTGTCTCGATCTTCACTTTGTGGACCATCCGGTCTGTATCGTAAAACCTCAGGTCCTGATCTTTCAATCATTCGCTAAGGCCTATGAATGGGCTTATTTTCGATTGGCGACGAAAGAACTGGAACCGAGCGGATGGTATCCGAATTTAGAGGGGATCAAGGAGGAACTGACCGAAATCTCTCCCGGAGATTATGCCGACCGAAAATACTGGGATTCAGGTTCTTATGAATATGATGAAACCGGCAGAGAAATCCCTTTGTCCAGCAGAGCCAGGGTCGTCATTCGATATTTTTCAGGTTCTTTTATAATCTTCGCCGCCGGCTCGACTTTCCATGAGATTCGATTGACTGATAATGAAAGTCCTTCGACCATAACGGAGGAAGCCCTAGACACGTTCATTAAAAGAAAAATCGATGTATCATTTTAGTCTTTTGAAAAAGAAGTTTTCACCGCAAAGAAGCAAAGGGCGCCGAGAGATTTATTTTGAACAATCCCGTGAGAGGCGGGCTTGTTCAAATCCCACCAAGGCGGGACCTCCGGCCATTTAATTACTCGGTCGACTTCGTCGACCTTAAACAAAGGTTCCCCCTCGGGAACCGGCCGGAGGGTAGCGAAGCTTCAACATTACCCCGTCAGGTGGGCCTTATGGAAGGAGAAGGATAGATGAAACGAAAGAAAACCCGTGACTTGGAAAAGGCCTATCCCAAAAATCAGTTCATCGCCAAATTGCGACGGCTGGCGGATACCCTGGAGACCGAAAAGAGTTTTTCCATCCAAATTGCCGGTGAACGCCTTTTTGTGCCCAAAACGGCCATCGTCAATATCGAACATGAACGGGAGGGTCAATGGGAAGAGATGGAGTTTCAGATAAAATGGAAACGGGGATAGTTAAGGGAAAGGGGAAATTGAGAGGTTCGACAGGATCAACAGGATTATGAGGATTTAATATTTTACAGCCTTTCCGGAAGAAAGGCTGCAAATATCCATGGTATCCTGTAAATCCTGTCTAATAGTTTTTTATTCCAGTATCGAAAGATATTGTCGTCGGGAGTCAGGGCAGGGAATCCAGAATTTCATCAGCCCGATCCCGAACTTCTCCGTCCTCGGCCAGGGTTTTGAGGGTGCGGAGCCTGCTGAGAAAGGCCTGTTGTTCCCGCAGGGACCGTTCCGGATAAGAGGCCGCCATCGCCTCCATTAATTCGATGACGACTTCCGGATCTTCATAATCCAGAAAAAGAAACTGAGTCCCCCAATGTTTCGGAAGACCGTATTCATCCAGATATTGTTTGGCCAGACTTTGAAATTTTTTATTTCCTAAATTCTTCTGCAAGGTATCGACGGCCTTCTCATGGGCCGGGGTTCCCTGCTTGCCCTGAAAATGTTTATTGGCCTCTTTCAGGGCCATCTTTCGCAGCCATTCGGCTTTTTCCTTATTCTTTCCAAATGGCTTGGGATCTTCGGAGACATGCCTGCTCCGGTTTTTTTGTTTATCGATCTCACTCCAGGTTATTTCCCGGTTCCGATAATCTCTTTCTTTTTCAGGCATATCAAACTCCAAAATAAGGTGCAAAGTTTACGATATACGGTTTAAGGTATAGGGGTATGTTTTTTGAATACGAAGGTAACAGAAGAAACAGGAGAAAGAGGTAAGGCCGCCAGTAACCAGTGAGGGACTTTGAAAAATCGGATTGTAGGTTAACCTTGAACCTTATTCCTTATACCTTATACCTTTCTTAATTGTTTTTCAGCGAAGGCTGACCGGTGGATTCCAAAACACTCATCCACATATTCCCCCCCAGATCGACCTGTTTTCTTTTGGCCACCGCGGCCCGAATGGGGAGATGCACATACTCATTATTCCAGAAGCTGATCAGCATATTAGTTTTCCCGGCCATTCCGGCGTGGACGGCATGCTGCCCCAGGAAACCGCAAAATATCCGGTCATTGGAGTTGGCCGGCTGGCTGCGGATAATATAACTGGGATCGATGTATTTGAGGTTGATCTCCTTTTGGCTGTTGGCGAAATGCTGCTGGATCCGTTCCGCCAGATAAATCCCGATATCTTTCAGTCTGATGTTTCCCGAAGGATCTTTCGTTTGGGGAAGGTTGGCCAGGTATTGTTGCCCCGCCCCCTCGGCGACCACGATGACGGCATGGCCTCTTTTTTCCAGACGTTTTTCCAAAGCATTCAATAGCCCTTCGGGACCGTCCAAATCAAAATCCGATTCCGGGATCAATACGAAATTGACTTCCCGGGAGGCCAGGGCGGCACTGGCGGCGATAAAACCGGAATACCGCCCCATCAGTTTAACCATCCCGATTCCCCAGGGGGCCCCGACTGCTTCCACATGAGCGCTGCGAATCACCTTGGCGGCATCTTCCACGGCCGTTTCAAAGCCGAAGGATTTTTCCACCCAGGAAATATCGTTGTCAATGGTTTTGGGGATGCCGATGACCGAGGTGATCAGCCCCCTTTTATCGATTTCCTCGGCAATGCCCTGGGCCCCGCGCAGGGTGCCGTCCCCGCCGATGGTAAAGAGAATATTGATGTTCAGCTGTTGGAGGGCATCCACTATTTCTTCGATTTTGTATTGCCCCCGGGAAGAGGAGAGGATGGTCCCCCCCAATTCATGAATATAAGACACCCGTTCCGGGGTTAGGTCAATGACCGGATGACCGTACTCCGGGATAAAGCCCTGGTATCCATAAGGGATCCCGATAACATTGTCCACTCCGTAAATATAATGCAGTTCAAGGACAATGGAACGAATGACATCATTTAATCCCGGGCAAAGGCCCCCGGCGGTGACAATGGCACATTTGATTTTTTTGGGGTCAAAATATATTTTCTGCCGCGGCCCGGCCTTTTCAAAGGACAGCGGACTTTCCCCTTTTTCATAACACTCCAAAAAATATTTTTGGGAATTATCCACCACCACCCGGTCGTCTTCGGTGACGAAGTTTCTACAGGGGAACCGGCCGATTTCCTCTCCTTGAAGATTGATGCATCTTACCGGGGAATTGATTTTGGGTTGGCCCAGGCTTTCAATAACGATATCTTCCTCGGTTAAAAGGGACAGATGATCCACGGTTCACTCCCTGACTTTAACTTTGTATTCAACCTTCCCGAGCAGGTCATGAAGGTGCACTATTCCCAATACCCGCTTTTCTTTGTCAACAATAGGAAGAATGGTTATCAAATACTGCTCCATCAACTGCAAGGCCTCGGAAGCCAGAACCTCGGGCGAGACCGATTTCGGATCAGGAGTCATCACTTGCCCGGTTAGTGTTTTTTCAAAGGGCGTTTTACGCTTTAACAGTCTTCTTAAATCTCCATCGGTTAAAATCCCCACTAACTTGAGTTGATTTTCTTCAACCACCAGAGCGGTACCCAAATCTTTGGCATCCATCTCTTGAATGGCTTCGGAGAGGGATTGCAGGGGAAAAACCTTAGGAATTTTCTCCCCGGTGAGCATGACCTCGGAAACTTTGACCGACAACCGTTCCCCAAGGTTTCCTCCGGGATGAAACCTTTTAAAATCCTTATGGTTGAACTGCCGCCGCTTCATCAAGGCCACAGCCAGGGCATCGCCCATGGCCAGGGCCGCGGTGGTGCTGGTCGTCGGGGCCAGTCCCAGAGGACAGGCTTCCTTTTCCACCCCGACATCAATCACCAGATCACTTTGTCTGGCCAGGGTTGATTCCGGATTACCGACAAAGGCAATTAATTTAGCTCCAATTTGTTTGATACTGGGCAAGATGACGTTGACATCGGTCTCCCCGCTATTGGAAACCGCCAGGACGATATCTTGGGAGGTGATCATCCCCAAATCCCCATGCATGGCCTCCCCCGCGTGCAAAAACAGGGCAGGGGTCCCGGTACTGTTCAAGGTAGCGGTGATCTTCCGGGCCACGATACCCGCCTTCCCGATCCCGGTAAGGATCACTCTTCCCTGGAGTTGATAGATGGCCTCAACGGCCTTTTCAAATTCCAAGGTTAACTTGGGGATGAGGCTCAGAATCCCCTGGGCTTCAATTTTCAGAACTTCTCTGGCGTCATCCAATACCATGGCCGCTCACTAACTTTCCAGACAATGTTTATTAAAGGACAAATCGGGTTGAACCGGGTACCGGCCGTCAAAACAGGCCAGGCAAAAATTCGACTCCGGCAGACCGGTGGCCGCCACCATCCCTTCGACACTGAGATATCCCAACCCATCCAGGCCCAAAAATTTTCTGATTTCCTCCACGGAATGGTTACAGGCGATCAACTCCCCTTTAGTGGAAAAATCGATCCCGTAAAAGCAGGGAAATTGATGGGGAGGGCAACTGACCAGCATATGCACTTCCCGGGCCCCGGCGGAACGAACGGCCTGAACCCGGGTCCGGCTGGTGGTTCCCCGGATAATGGAATCTTCGATAATGACCACCCGCTTTCCTTTCAGGACCGAGCGGACCGGATTGAGTTTGACCCGGACCCCGAAATCCCGCATACTCTGGGAGGGTTGGATAAAGGTCCTTCCCACATAATGATTGCGGATGACCCCCATTTCAAAAGGCATATGGGAAGCCTCGGCAAAACCCAAAGCGGCGTAATTCCCGGAATCCGGGAAGGGCATGGTCAGATCCCCCTCGGGTTGGAATTCCTTGGCCAGCATTTTTCCCAACCGCTTCCGGACCTGATAAACATTCTGCCCGAAAATATAACTGTCCGGCCGGGCAAAATAGATAAATTCAAAGATACAAAAGGCCTTCCGGACTTCATGGGCCGGCTTAATGGAGCGGATCCCGCTCTTGTTGATAAAAATGATTTCACCCGGTTCGATATCCCGCACATATTGGGCCTCCACCAGATCCAGGGCGCAGGTCTCGGAAGCCAAGACATAGGCTCCATTCAATTTCCCCAGGCATAAGGGACGAAAACCATTGGGATCCCGGGCCCCGATGATTTGATCCTGGGTTAAAAGGAGCATGGAATAGGCCCCATGAACCTGGGCTAAGGCCTCAATCAAGGCCGGTTCAAAACCCTGTTCCAGCCCATGGGCGATGAGATGAATAAATATCTCGCTGTCCATGCTGGATTGAAAGATGGCCCCTTTCTTTTCCAATACCCGTCGCAGTTCATGGGCGTTGGTCAGATTTCCGTTGTGGGCGATGGCCAGCGACATCCCTCCGTGAGAGACCAGGAAAGGCTGGGCGTTTTTCAGCATGGAGGAACCGGTGGTCGAATAACGGACATGCCCGATAGCCAGGTTTCCCTTAAGAGCGGCCAGGCTTTGTTCATCAAAGACATCAGCCACCAGACCCATGCCTCTTTGCTCGCACACCTGGGTGCCGTCGGAGATGACGATCCCGGCGCTCTCTTCCCCCCGGTGCTGCAGGGCGTACAACCCGAAATAGGTTAGTTTTGAGGCCTCCGGATGACCGAAGATACCGAAAATGCCACATTCTTCTTTTAGCGGTCGATCGTCGTAGAAATAATTCATGATACTATTTACCCAATTAAATTGTTTTTATTCCTCTAAAAAAATCCTTTTCAGGGTTGCTGAACCTGTAATAAGTCGTCAGAGCCGTCACCCCGGCGGAAGCCGGGAACCAGATCATTGAATCTGGATTCCAGCTTTCGAGGATGTGTCGAAAACTTGCATTTATGTCATTCCGTGCAAGCGAAGCGCGACACGGAATCCAGTATTTCCAATAAATTCTGGATACCGGCTTTCGCTCGACCTCCTTAGGAGGTCTCTTAATTGAGGTCGGTGAAACCGACCGACAGGTATGACGACTTTGATGGCACTTTAAGTAATTACGACACCGTCTCTTCGCTGGAATGACAGTCCGTAGCCGATTCTGATTTTTTTCCCGGCCCATCAGCCTTGAGCTTTCAACTATCCGCTATTTTTCAAATCCCTATGATACTCCTGTATGGTTCTAACGGAAAGTTTTTTCTGCTGCAGGGCTTCAATCGCCTCAGCCGTCGCTCTGGCCCCGGCCACCGTGGTGGTGTAGGGGATGCGGTTAACCAGGGCGGTTTGCCGGATGGAAGCCGATTCAGACACGCTTTTAGACCCGATCGTCGTGTTAATGACCAATTGAATCTCGCCGTTTTTTATATGATCCACCACATGAGGCCTTCCCTCCCGGACCTTATTGACTTTTTGGTTGGGAAACCCGGCCTCTTCCAAAAACCGCGAAGTCCCGGCCGTGGCCATGATTTTGAAACCCAGATTATAGAGCTTTTGAGCCGTGGGTAAAATCATTTTTTTATCCTGGTCCTTGACACTGATAAAGACCGTACCGGTCAGGGGCAGATCCATCCCGGCGGCCAGCTGTGATTTGGCGAAGGCCAGGCCGAAACCCTGATCAATACCCATGACCTCGCCCGTGGACTTCATCTCCGGACCCAGCAGCGTATCCACTCCGGGAAAACGCAGGAAGGGGAACACCGATTCCTTGACTGAAATGTGAGCGGGAACGACTTCCTGGGACAATCCTTGGGCCTCCAGAGTCCGGCCCAGCATGACCCTGGTCGCTACCTTGGCCCAGGGGATTCCTGTGGCCTTACTGACAAAAGGGATCGTTCGAGAAGCCCGCGGATTGACCTCCAGGACATAGAGCGTGTCCCCTTTAATCGCATACTGAATATTCATGAGACCTTTAACTTCCAGTTCCCGGGCCAGGGCATAGGTATTCGATTTAATCCTTTCGATCTGATCGGCTTTGAGGGTATAAGGGGGCAGGACGCAGGCACTGTCGCCGGAATGGATCCCCGCCTCTTCAATATGCTCCATTATCCCGCAGATTAAGGTCTTCTGCCCGTCGGAAACGGCGTCCACGTCGATCTCAATGGCCTGCTCCAGAAATTTATCAATCAGGATGGGGTGGCCCGGAGAAACCAGAACCGCCCTGGCCATAAAGATCTCCAGGGCCGCCGGTTCATAAACGATCTCCATAGCCCGGCCTCCCAGGACATAAGAAGGCCGGACCACAACCGGATAGCCGATCGATTCGGCAACCTTCAGGGCCTCCGGGGTGTTGAAGGCAGTCCCGTTTTCCGGCTGGATCAGACCTACTTTTTTTAATAACTCCTTAAATCGCTCCCGGTCTTCAGCCCGGTCGATACTGTCCGGTGAGGTGCCGATGATCGGGGCCGAAACCGCCTGAAGACCTACCGCCAGATTAAGGGGTGTTTGCCCCCCGAATTGAACGATGACCCCCCTGGGTTTTTCCCGGTCGATAATATGATAGACATCTTCGTGGGTCAGGGGTTCGAAATACAGTTTGTCGGAAATATCATAGTCCGTACTGACCGTTTCCGGGTTGCTGTTGACCATGATACTGGTATAGCCCTCTTCCCTGGCCGTCAGAGAGGCATGGACACAACAATAATCGAATTCGATCCCCTGGCCTATCCGGTTGGGCCCGCCCCCCAGGATCATGATCCGCTCTTTTTCCGAAGGCCGGGATTCATCTTCCCTCTCATAGGTCGAATAATAATAAGGGGTATAGGCCTCGAATTCGGCGGCGCAGGTGTCTACCAGTTTGTAGACCGGAAGCATCCCCAGTTCCTGTCTTCTTTTAAAAATTTCCGCAGGAGCGGTATTCAGCAAATGGCCGATTTGGACATCGGAAAAACCGAATTCCTTGGCCTGTCGCAACCCATCCGGGTCCAAGGTTTCCAGGGTCAGCCCGGCCAGGGTTTTCTCCAGGGCCAAAATCTGGGCCAGGTTGTTAAGAAACCAGGGGTCAATATAGGTCAGGTCATAAATCTCATCCACTCCCATCCCGGCCTCTAAGGCGGCCTTCAAATAAAAAATCCGTTGTGAATTAGGCTGGCGGAGTTTTTTGTGGATTTCATCCAGGGGGATTTGGGAAAGATCTTTACCGTCGGCCCCAAACCCGAATCGGCCGATTTCCAGGGAACGGATCCCTTTCTGCAAGGCTTCTTTGAAGGTCCGGCCGATAGCCATGGCCTCGCCCACGGATTTCATGGAAGTGGTCAGGGTGTCTTCGGTGCCGGGAAATTTTTCAAAAGTCCAGCGCGGGATCTTGACCACACAGTAATCGATAGTCGGCTCAAAAGCGGCCATGGTCTCTTGGGTGATGTCATTGGGAATCTCATCCAGGGTGTAGCCCACGGCCAGTTTGGCGGCGATCTTGGCTATGGGAAATCCGGTGGCCTTGGAGGCCAGGGCCGAGGAACGGGAGACCCGGGGATTCATTTCAATGACCACCATCTCGCCGGTTCCGGGATGAACGGCAAACTGGATATTGGATCCGCCGGTCTCCACCCCGATCTCCCGGATAATGGCCAAGGAGGCGTCCCGCATCAATTGATACTCTTTGTCGGTCAGGGTCTGGGCCGGAGCCACGGTAATGGAATCCCCGGTATGGACCCCCATGGGATCGAAGTTTTCGATGGAACAGATGATAACCACGTTGTCCTTGAAATCCCGCATGACCTCCAGCTCGTATTCCTTCCAGCCTAATACGGATTCCTCCAACATGACCTGGTGGTTCATGCTCGCTTCCAGACCGGAGGTTACCAGACGTTCAAACTCTTCCCGGTTATAGGCTATGCCGCCGCCGGTCCCGCCCAGGGTAAAACTGGGGCGGATGATGACCGGAAAACCGATTTTTTCCACCAATTCCCTGGCCTGTTCCCAGTTGGTGACGATGACGCTTTCCGGTACCCGCAATCCAATTTTCCACATGGCCTGACGGAATTCATCCCGGTCTTCGGCTTTTTTAATGACCGGAAGCGAAGCCCCGATCATTTCCACCCCGAAATGATCCAGGACACCCATCTCCGCCACAGCCACCGCGGTATTAAGACCGGTTTGTCCCCCTAAAGTCGGCAGCAAGGCCTGGGGACGCTCCCTTTCGATGATCTTGGCCACGATTTCCGGGGTGACCGGTTCGATATAGGTTCTCTGGGCCATCTCCGGGTCGGTCATGATCGTGGCCGGGTTGCTGTTGACCAGGACAATCTCATAGCCTTCTTCCCGCAGGGCCTTGCAGGCCTGGGTGCCTGAATAATCAAATTCACAAGCCTGGCTGATGATGATCGGGCCGGAGCCGATAATCAGAATCTTTTGAAGGTCGGTTCGCTTGGGCATGGCCTATTTTCTCCGGTTTTTTCCCATGAGGGAGAGAAAATGGTCAAAGAGATAAAAGGCATCATGGGGACCTGGCGAGGCCTCCGGGTGGTATTGAACGGAGAAAATGGGCAGTCGTTTATGTTCCATACCTTCCACGGTTTGATCATTTAAATTGATATGGGTTATTTCCACCTGGGGATCCTTAACGGACTGGCCATCCACGGCAAAACCGTGATTCTGGGAGGTGATTTCTACCCGGCCGTTTTTCAGGTATTTTACCGGTTGATTGGCCCCCCGGTGCCCGAACTTGAGTTTAAAGGTGGTTCCCCCCAGGGCCAGCCCCAGTAGTTGATGGCCGAGACAGATGCCAAAGATAGGCAGATGTCCCATTAAATTCTGGATAATCCTGATGACATCCAATTCAGCGGCCGGATCACCGGGTCCGTTGGAAAGGAGCAATCCATCGGGTTTTAAATCCAGGATCTCCCGGGCCGAAGTCAGGGCCGGATTAACCAGAACCTGGCAGCCCCTCTTCTCTAAGCTGCGGAGCATATTGTATTTAATCCCATAATCCAGGACTACGACCCTGAATGCCGAACTGTCTTTCTCCCAGGGCCGGTCGATTTGATGCCGGTCCAAAGGCCTGGGGTTTCCTTCGATCCAGCGGTAAGGTCGGGGGGAGGTAACCAGACCAACCAGACTTTGTCCCAGCATGGTCGGAATGGACCTGGCTTTTTCGATTAAAGCCTCCGGTCTCAACTCTTCCGTCGAGCCCACCACCCGCATGGCCCCGAAATTTCTGAGATGCCGGGTCAGGGCCCGGGTATCGATCCCTTCCAGGCCAAGGACTTTGCTTTTTTTTAGATAATCGGCCAAGGAACCCTGAGAGCGAAAATTGCTGGGGAAGGGCAAATATTCCTTAACCAGAAAGGCTTCAACCTGAATCCGGTCAGACTCCAGGTCCTGATCGTTGATCCCGTAATTTCCAATCAGGGGATAAGTCATGGTAACCAACTGCCCTTTGTAAGAAGGGTCGGTCAGGACCTCCTGATAACCGGTCATGGCCGTATTAAACACACATTCCCCCTGGGCCTCTCCCGGTCCGGTGAAGGACCTGGCCGGGAAGACGGTCCCGTCTTCTAAAGCCAAAAGCGCTCTCATTTCAGTCTCAGTTCCTTATTTCCTCGGCGATAATCTCCGCCGCTTTTTTGGTCAATCCTGTCTGGGCCTTCAAAATTTCCCGGCCGGCTTCCCCCCGTCTGGCCCTTTCTTCCGGGTGCTCTAAGTAATAGGCCATTTGTTTTTCCAATTCTTCCCGGTCCCGAACCATAATCCCGGCCCCGACTTCTTCCAATTGACGCCGGGCATCTTTAAAATCTTCCATATGCGGCCCATAGAAGACCAGTTTCCCCCAGGCGGCCGGCTCGAAAATATTCTGTCCTCCCTTGGGGACCAGACTGGCCCCGCAAAAAACCAGGGTAGCCACACTATAGAGGGCAAAGAGGTCGCCGATTCGATCCACGAGAATAACCGCTTCTTTCGGCCGCTCCTCCGTTGAAATAATCCGGCTGTACAACTGGTAGGAAACTCCTTGTGTTTTAAAAAGATTTTCTATCTCCGGACAACGATTAATATGGCGGGGAACCAGGATTAAAATCAAGCCCGGGAAAACGACCTTTAAATGGTTATAGACTGCCAAAAGTACCGCCTCTTCGCCCCCGCGGGTACTTCCAGCCACTATGACAGGCCGGCCTTCAGGCAGCTTAAGCCTTTCCCGGATCATGGCCGGCAGGTTCTCCTTAGTCTGCCCCAACAGGCCTTCATATTTGATATTGCCGAAAACCCGAATCCTTTCCGGAACAGCCCCCAGGGCCCTGAAATGAGCGGCGTCATCCGAATCCCTGACCATCAAAACTTTGAACTTTTCAAGGACCGGCTGAAACAAAAAACGAAAAATCCGGTATCGTTTAAAGGAGCGGAGGGAAATCCGACCATTGGCCAGAATCAGGATACAGCCTGACTTATGGGCTTGAAAAAGAAAATTGGGCCACAGTTCGGTTTCCAAGGCTATAAAGGCCCGGGGGCGAATAAATTTTACCGCCCTTTTGACACAAGGGTAAAAATCCAGGGGAAAGTAAATAATGGGTATTTCCTTTCCCGTAAGCCTTTCGGCTGTATCCCTTCCTGCCGGGGTTATTGTTGAAACAAGAACGGGAACAAGGGGGAGCAGTTCTTTGATCCTCCTGGTCAGGGCTATGGCTGCTTTGACCTCACCCACCGAAGCGGCATGAACCCAGATGGGCTGCGAGTTAGGTGTGTCATCATGAGCCCGGAGGGATTGCGGGTAACGCCCCAACCGTTCGACCAGGCGATTGCTGTACTTTCCGTGGGACAGATTATACAAGATCAGGAACGGAAACCCAACCAAAAAAACAATCCCGGAGAAAAGGTTATAAAGGATTAGGTATATTGACATAAAAAATAATTATTTTAACTAGATAAGATAATTACTAACGTGGTTGTTTATATTCTCTTTCAGGAGAAGGAGTCAAGTTTAAAAGATCAGGGAGGACTAGATTCTCAAGAATTATTGGTGAAAAAACGCTAACCAAACCTATTTGAAATTGCGGGACGGACTAAGGGGGCTCTTATTTTTGGGCCGGTCAGCTTTGCTGACAGGCCCAAAAATAAGAGCCCCCTTGGTCCTTAGTACTGTAGTACTGTACGTTAGAAGATAAATTCGCAGACTTATAATTTTAGAATCTAAAACGGTTAGGATGCCAATAAAAAGGCCTTATATCCTTTGTAGGTCATATATAAATCGGCCTTGCTGACCAGTTCGAAGGGAGAATGCATGGACAGGACCGGGGTGCCACAATCCACGATATCCGGACCCAGGGCCGCCAAAAATTTGGCGATGGTCCCCCCTCCCCCCTCATCCACCTTACCCAGTTCTCCAGTCTGCCAGATAATCCCTTTTTGGTTGAATAACTGCCTGATCCAATAAACATATTCGGCATGGGCGTCGCTGGACCCGATTTTGCCTCCGGAACCGGTAAATTTGGTCAGGCAAATCCCGCATCCCAGACGCGGGGCATTTCTTTTTTCGTGGACTTCCTGGTAATCGGGATCCAGGGCCCCGGCCACATCCGCCGAAATGGCCCGGGAAGCGGCCAGGGTCTCATCCAGATTTTGAGGAGAAAAAGTTTCTCCTTTCAAGGAAAATAAGCGAGGCAGAAAGGACTCCAATATCCGGGCTCGGGCGCTGGTATTACCTTCACTGCCGATTTCTTCTTTGTCATAAAACAGGACCACCACGGTTTTGTTTGGTTTTTCGACTTCCAGGGCTGCTTTAAGGCAACTAAAGACACAGACACGGTCATCCTGGCCGTAGGCCCCGACGATCCCCCGGTCCAGGCCTACATCCCGGGCCGGCTCAGCCGGAACCAGTTCCAGTTCGGCACTTACCAGGTCTTCTTCGATCAGACCGTATTGTTTTTCAAGATAGCTCAGGACCGCCAGCTTAAACCGTTCCTTGATTTCTTTCGGTCCCAGAGGAATACTTCCGACCAGAAGGTTGAGTTTCTCACCTTCGACAGCCTCGGAGAGTTTTTTTTCCATCTGGACCTTCCGGGCCAGATGGGGGAGAAGATCGGCCACAGTGAAAACCGGGTCCTGTTCTTTCTCGCCGATAGCCAGATTGATTTTTTTATTTTGAGCGGTAAGTATGGTCCCATGAAGGGCCAGGGGTCTGGCCAGCCATTGATATTTTTTTATTCCCCCGTAGTAATGAGTCTTCAGGAAGGCCAGATCCGCTTCTTCATATAAGGGATGTTGCTTTAAATCCAGGCGAGGCGCATCAACATGGGCGGCGAGAATCTGCAATCCGGCCGATAAGGGTATTTTCCCGGGAATAGCCAATGCCAGGATTTTGTCTTTCAGGACCTGGAACACCTTCCCCCTGGGATTGGCCTGGTCAAGACCGATGAAACCCGCCCGGCTTAATCTTCGGGATATTTCACCGATCGTTTCCCTCTCCGTTTTTGAGGCATTTAAAAAGGCCTTATAGTCCTCGGAAAGCTCCCAAACCTTTTTTTCTTCCCCTTTGGCAAGCTCATCCCAGACCAGACGCCTTTGATAAAAAAGGCGTTTTTCCAAAATCTGAGCTTCTTTTTTAGATATTTTTTTTATCGTAGTCATAGAAGAGGATCCTTTAAGGCTAAAATTTACCCGAGGTTCACCTCTGACAGGGATCATCAAATTTGGATAAAGGAGTTTGACAAAAGCGAACGGGTTTTTAAAAAAACTGTACCAGAAAGGCTTAACTTACGGGTAGGGGTTTTTGCCCCAGGATTATCTTATGCAGATTAAAAAGGTTACAATTGATGACTTTCTGAATCTCGATTTCCGTAGACTTGACCAGCGATACCACATCCAGATCGGTAACAAAACCGACTCTGGCAAAAAAAGGAGAGGTCAGGGATTCAATTTTTGCAAAAAATCGATCCGGGTCTTTGGAATGATTGACGATGATGATCTGTCCACCCGGTTTGCAGACCCGGAGCATTTCCCGGCAGAATTGATGAGGGTCCTCAACCGTGGTGATAACATAAGGGGAAAGAACCGCATCAAAGGTATTGTCTTCAAAAGTCATCCGGCAGGCATCCATCACTTCCAGGTCGACCTTGAGTCCGTTCCCCATTTTTTTGACCCGTTCTTTGGCTCTCTCGATCATTTTGGCCGAGATATCAATCCCGACGATATGACAGCTTTTAGGGTAATGGGATAAGGTTAAACCCGTCCCGATTCCGACTTCGAGAACTTTTTTATTGGAGGTATTTAAATAATTGAAAGCCTGCTTTCTGCCGGCCTCCAAAACTTTACCAAAGATGAGATCATAAAAAGGGGAATAAAAGGAATAGATCCCTTCCATTGATCGGCCGTTTCCATTATTCTTTTTGCCCATGGCTTGACAATGCTCCTGATCGTAATAGCTGGATTGCATTTCAATATAATCCCTATTTCTATAGCATATGGAACAGAACAAGGTCAATTATAAAATTTGTTTGGCAAAATTTGTTTTTTATTTGATTTTTATCAGGAAATATTGAATGTGAAAGTATTAGTGAGAAAATAGTATTTAACTTTTAAAAATAAGGTTAACCATTTCGAAAAGGTTTATTGAATATCATGCCTGTAGTCAGAATTTCAGACCTTTCCTGGGGTGGGGAGGGAATCAGTCGGATTGAAGGGAAAGTTGTTTTTATCCCCTATGGACTTCCGGGGGAAATTGTTGAAGTGGAAGTGGTCCGATCCAAAAAAAATTTCAGTCAGGGGAAATTGATCCGTATCCTGGAACCTTCCCCGGACCGGGTCGAGCCGCTCTGCCCCTTTTACCAGAACTGCGGGGGATGTCAACTCCAGCACCTGGCCTTTCAGAGGCAGATCCGGGAAAAAGAAAGACTTTTCAAGCAAGCGCTGAATCATGCCCTGAAAGCGGAAGAAATCCTGGTTCATCCCTCCCTGCTATCCCCTTCCGGATTCGGTTACCGTCACCGTCTTCAACTCAAAACAGCTTGGGAAAACCACCGGTTTAAACTTGGCTTTTTTAAAGCTAAAAGTTGCCAGGTGGTCTCTATAAACCGCTGTTTACTGGCTAATAAAGCGACCAATGCGGTCTTGGAGCCCCTCAGAGAAAAAATGCAGATTCTGGGTTATGAAGGCTGGTCGCCGGATATCGAGCTCCAGATCTTTGAAGACCCTCATAAAGGTGGAATTGTCTTTAGTTCCCCTTATCGGATCGCCCCTACCCGACAGATAAAGGTCATCAAAGAACTCCGGGAAATACCCGGCCTGAGCTACCTAGTATTCCGGGACACCAATCCTATCCTGGAGTCCGGAGGATTCCATTTATTTCAAAAAAAAGACAGCCCGGAATACCTTCTGCCAGTTGATCCAGCCGGGCTTTCAAAAGATATCCGCTTGTCCTGTTTCCCGGGAGTCTTTACCCAGATCAATTTGGAGTTGAACCGGCGGTTGATAAGCTGGTTGGTTTGTTTAAATTTATTTGATCCGCAAGACACGGTCCTGGACCTCTATTGCGGCTTAGGCAATTTTTCCCTGCCCCTGGCCCTCCGGGTTAAAGAGGTCATCGGTCTTGAGGTCGTCCCCCAGGCCGTGGCCAATGCCCGCTGGAACCAGGAAATCAACCGAATCTCTAACTGCTCTTTTATTGAGGCCCAAGCCGAAGAGGCGGTCCATCAGTTAAAAATGCTGGACAAGACTGTTTCCTGGGTTATCCTGGATCCTCCTCGAACCGGCGCCCAGGAATTGATCCCCATGTTTGCTTCAGGGGACTTAAAGGGAATCCTCTATATTTCCTGCAATCCCATGACCCTTTTCAGAGACCTGGCCCTGTTGGCCTCAAAAGGATGGAAAGTTAAATGGTCTCAACCCCTTGACTTTTTCCCCCAAACCTTCCACCTGGAAAGTGTCACTTTATTAACAAAATAAGAGACCGGGATTAAAGGCAATCTATCCGGATTTTCCTGAAAACTGACGAAGAGGGAAAGACTTAAGGAGTTAAGAATTTAAAGATTCAAGGAAATGTTTTTTTGAACCATTTTTCGATAGTTTTTTCTCCGGTATGGAGAACCAGGGGAAGGGCGGCCTCGACCGAGGGGGAAAGATCGAGGCCGTAATCAATGATTTCCGGCTCAATACCGATGATTGATACCTCCGGAGACCTGGTCTGGTCGATCATCCGCAGGGCCTGAACAATAGATAGCTCATGCAAAGACGCTGGAACCGGTCCGCCGTCCAGCTCTTCTATAGAGGGGACCCAATAGACCGTCCCCGGGGACCCGCCGGCCTTCATGGCATCGATCAGCAAAATTTTTTCCGCCCATTCCAAAAGATGGAGGGCATCCAGGACGGCGCATCCCACCTCAACCGCCCGGTACCTGTTGTCTGCCGACTTTTGAAATCGTCTTACCGCATGGACTCCCACTCCGTCATCCCGGAGGAGAAGATTGCCGAGCCCGGCAATAAGGATCTTCGGCTTTTTTGTTCTTCTCCTCCGTTTTTTTCCGGCCATACTGGTCTTCCAATTACCGATATCCGGCTATGACCTGCACCTTGGTCTTCGCTTTGGGGCGGGACACATGGACTGCGCAGGAAAGACAGGGGTCGAAAGAGTGAATGACCCTCAGGACCTCGATGGGCTGATCCACGCTGATCACCGGAGTGTTGATCAGGGCCTTCTCGATAGGCCCTAATTTGCCGGTGTCATCTCTGGGAGAGGCATTCCAACAGGTGGGAGTAACGATCTGATAGCTTGAAATCTTCCCCGAGGCCATCTGCATCCAGTGTCCTAAAGCTCCCCGGGGTGCTTCGGTCAGTCCATAAGAAGAAGCCGTTGCCGGAATCCGGGGCCTGGTAAAAACCGACCCCGTAACCTGGATTTGATTTACCCAGGACTGAAGGGCTTGGGCGATCTTTAAGGTCTCCTCGGCCCGGGCCTGATGCCGGTCCATAACCGAGATCCCCTGCTGATAATCCCCATTGACCCACATGCGGGCCAGGGGCCCGACTTCAAAAGGGGCACCGGCGTACCGGGGGGCCTTGAGCCAGGAATAGGCCCCGTTCTTCGGATACTGGGGCAGGGTTTGACCCGAGGCGGGTTTGAGATTGGTCGAGGAATTATTATACCAGGAATATTTGACCGTCTCTGTGATCTGGTTTAGATCTACAGGGCTCACAGCTTGGGCACCGTTAACCGACAGGCCCCGTTTAAGGAGTTTATGATTGCCGACTGAATCCAGGTCGAAGACCCCGAAGGCCAGCAAGTTGCCGTACCCCTCGCCGATGGCGATATAATCCATATAGACCTGTTTCAAAGCAGCCACATCCGGCAGATAAACATTGTTGATGAAAGGGATCAACTCATTAAGGTAGGCCTTAAACTTGGTCACGCGGTCGGCCCTTGGCGTAGTAGTAAAACCGCCAGCAATATAGGTAGGCGGATCGGGCATACGCCCTCCGAAAAGGGCGCCCATTTCATGGGCCTTGCGGGTCATTTCGATAGCCGTTACATAATGGTTGACCAGGGTGGTCGCCGCCGATCCGGTGATCCGTTTATCCACGTTCCAGGAAGGCTGCCAGGGAGCCATACCCGGTCCCTCTATGTAATCCATAACGGCCAGATGATAAAAGTGCAGGATATGGGACTGGATAAAGTTGGCGCCCAGCACCAGATTGCGCATGATTCGGGCATTATTGGGCGGGGTCACCTTAAAGGCCTGGTCCTGGGCCATAACCGAGGCCATGCCCTGCGGAACCGGGCATACCCCACAGATTCTTTGGGTAATATGCTGTGCGTCTTGAGGGTCCCGGCCTTTAAGAATTTGCTCAAAACCTCGAAACAGGGTTCCGGTGGCCCGGGCATCAACGACCTGTTGGGTGTTGTTGACCTTGTCCACGGTTACTTCTATCTTCAGATGTCCTTCCAGCCGGGTTACGGGATCGATGATCTTAATTGTTGCCATATTTTCTCCTCCGTATTTAATATAAAAATAGGGCTCATCACTCAACGAGCTCAATTATCATCCATGGTGTTGTCACGCCACCAAAAGCGTGGCATGGCGGATTAACGATTATCTTTGTAGAACGATTTAGTACCGGAAAAGGTAGGTTCCGTACATCCTATACAGGGGGCATTGGCATCGACACACCAATTGACCTTGTTGTTCCATAGTGCCGTAGGGCAATTTCCCCGGGTTTCCGGTCCCCGACAGCCCAATTCTTTTAAACAGCGCTTGTCAATACCATAGGTATTGGCTTTATCTTCTTCTTTACGGGGACACTGATCATGAACCTTTTTGTTAAACAGACTCCTGGGACGTCCGAAGGAATCCAAGGACACCGGATTATTAAGAAGGAGTTGAGCCACGGTCCAGACAATCCAATCGGGGTGCGGGGGACAACCGGCAATATTGATTGTAGTTTTCCCGGTCACGGCCTTGACCCCCTTAATGCCGGCCGGATTCGGGGGAGCGGCCGGAATTCCTCCCCAGGCGGCACAGGTCCCTATCGAGAGGATTGCAGTGGCTTTACCAGCCAGGGTCCGGACGGCATCTTGAAAAGTCACCTCGATCCCGTTATAGGTCCAGGCCCAACATTCCATTAAAAGCGGTGGGCACCCCTCCCTCCACGGCCAGTACGTAACCCCCCATTTTGTATACGGCTTCCGCTTCAGCTACTGCCTCCTGTCCGGCAGAAGCCATAAGGGTCGGGTGATAGACCAAATTGACGGCATCTATTAAGACATTGGCTGCAGTTTGAGGGCTGGTACTGGAAATCCGGTTTAAAAATGACTCTGAACATCCGGTGCAGCTGCCACCCTGCAGCCAGATGACCGCCGGTCCATTGGGGTTGGCCAGGGCCTTTTCCAGAAGCCCCAAATCGGTCATGCTTAATCCCAGTGCACCTGCTCCAATTCCGCAATATTTCAAGAAATCCCGTCGTGATACATTCGGCATACGCTTTCCTCCTTTGCCTATATTAAAATTAAATATGTTCGACTAAAATAGTCGAGTAATACACTACTAATTTAATCATGTATAAACTTTTGCAAGCAAAAAGGATGCCATCACAAAAAGATTTAATTTGGATAATAATTCAAGGTAATTTACATTTTTTTTAACCAAGAGATTTTATTAAAGAGGCAAAAAATAGTAATTTTTAAAGTTTTCCCTTCGCTTAACTGTAGTTATTTTCATACGGTTTGCTGACGGGATGTCAAGCGGGGCTGTGGCTCTCCCAGGCCCGGGCCGACCATCCTCGATTCGTTGATGTTAGAAGACTGATGGACTCGTAAGAAGTCCATCAACAGTCCGAGGACGATTAAGTCCCGGTCCCGCCTTTGGCGGTATGGAACCACTTGAATTCACTTCAAATAGTGGGAGAGTCCCGCTAAGGCGGGATTTCCCGCCTCCTGAAAAGTCGTTTTTGACTTTTTACGAGGTTATCAAGAGTGAGGGACTCCTCATTCGTGGCGCCACGGCCTGCCTTGTGCAGGCATCACGCCCTCGGTGGGGCCTTATTATTTAATATTATTAATTAGTTCTCATCCTGAAAAGACCTTTCCGGATGAGAACACTCCGATGCCGGCTATGATCTATGGCCAAGAAAATCCTTTGAAAAAGGATTTCTGGCGAGAGCTTCGGGCGGAAATCCAGGTGTTTCCATCCGGAAATTCAAATTTCCGGATGGAAACTAATTAATCGAGTTAAATAAAAGGCGGGGATTTATCAGGATTTTTTAAAAATGAAAGAAGTTGTTATAATAAAGGAGACGTATCTCGTTGGTTTCTTAAGAGTCTTTAGATTCCCACCCCCCGTTCCTTCGCTTGCTGACAGATTTGATTGATGGTAATCTTGTTAAAGTAGTCCATTAATGTCTTTGAGGCCCCATCCCAGACTTCGGAAACAACACAGGTTTTTATTCGTTTACAGGGTTTTTTAGAGGTTTTTTGAAGGCCTGAACAAAAAACAAGTCTAATATCTTCCCCGTCAATCGCCCTGATGATATCTCCGACAGTGATAGATTGAGGTTTTTTGGCCAGCAGGTACCCGCCAAAAGGTCCCCGGACGCTTTTGATGATCCCGGCCTTTTTGAATTTCTTAAAAATTTGTTCAAGATATCTTGCCGAAATTTCTTGTCTTGCTGAGATTTGCTTAATTCGGGAAGGAATTTCTGATTGGTTATAGGCGAGGTCGCAAATAGCTCTGAGACCATATCGAATTTTTGTAGAAATTCTCATTCTAATCCCCTATTAGAAAATACCTTAATCCGGAGTAGAAGTTTCCAGGGGGATTCAATCCGAACCGTTATGCCGCGTTTTTGAATGATTTTACTTTTAAATTTGCAGTCCTTATAGCCGCCAGATTATAGGAAGATTAAAGACGGAGGTCAAGGAAGAAAATAACAATAATGATTTTATCCCCTGACCGAAACTTATCTTACTAGTCAGCCTTTCCTAAAGAATCTTAATCTTAAATAAATCTAACAGGTTAATATTATAACCAAAGATCTGGCCTGGATCCCCTTTCCTCCTAAATCAGTTCGAAATTTCCGTTCGTCTGACCGTATCGAGGTGCCACTCCCCAAAAGGCGGGGCATGGCGGTTTACTTTTAAATTCGCAATTTTAATAGACTGCCGATTATAGGAAGATTAAAGACGGAGGTCAATGATGAAAATGAAAAAAAATGACTTTGCGCCCACTCCAAAAGCGGCCTGACGGTTTAATAAGCGATCAAATACATTCTAATTTTTTTCTGTTGGGTTTTTACGAGAAAGATGATATAATTATAATGTTTAAAAATATAAGCCAGGAGGTTGCCCCATGATGATATTCAAGGTGGGGGATTTGGCGGTATATCCGGCCCATGGGGTTGGACGGATAGAATCCATTGAGGCTCGGAACCTTTACGGTTCTTCTCAGAATTTCTACATTATGCGAATTTTGGAAAACAATATGATTATCATGATCCCGATCAGCAATGCCAACAATGTCGGACTTAGGGAAATCATTAAAGAGGAAGAAGTTTCCAAAATTTACAAAATATTGAAGGAGAAAGATGTCGAATTCGACAATCAGAGCTGGAACAGGCGATACCGGGAATATATGGAAAAAATAAAGACCGGTTCGGTCTATGAAGTCGCCCAAGTCCTGCGCGATCTTTTTTTACTGAAACTGGAAAAAGAGCTTTCCTTCGGTGAACGGAAAATGCTGGACACGGCCAAGGGCCTTTTGGTTAAGGAAATTTCCATTGCTAAAAAGATGGAAGAAACCAAGGTGGAAGAAAATATTAAGCGAATTTTTAAAGCTTGAAAAAGTTTGGGCGCTTTTTCAGTATCGCAAAAAATTTTCGAATTCCTTTCTTTCTTCTTCACCCGGACGAACCTAAAAAGGAGCTTTTATTTCCGGACCGGCCTGTTGTTGTAACCCTAAAATTTCTTCAACTTTTTTTCCTGCCTGACTCGGGAACAATGTCGGTAGGGCATTGGGCGCGAGCAAAATCGTCATGGCCCGCCAGGGGCGTGACATCGCGAAGCCTGAAAACAGGAATAGTCGAAGGATGACCTCGAATCCTGTTTTCGCAATAAACAACCAAGGCAATCTTAAAATGCCTTAGATATAAGTATATTATCAGGTTTTTGCGGTTTTTTCATTAATTTCCGGAAAAGGTTTGCTAAGCAGTTTCCAGTTGAAGTAAGGTGATTCTTTATTCTAATCGCTCAATGGAAGGAGGTGAAAAAAATGAATCATTTCTTTTTAAAAGCATTTTTATTTCTTATCTGTTTATTGGGCGGTTATTTTATTACCCGCCACCTTGGAGCAACTCAGAATATCCCCTGGCTCCCTTATCTTGGGGCCCTCCTCGGTCTAATCATTTCCGTAATTGTCCTGGAAATTGAAAAACAAATTAAAAAAACCCCCCTCCGCCGTTCTCTGGGAGGGGTAACCGGTTTGGTTTTAGGACTGCTGGTAGCTCGCCTTTTAATGTTTCCTTTTGATTGGTTTCGAAATGACGCCTTTCTCCACTATTTGATATTGGTCTTTTTAAGTGGCATCCTGGGATACCTGGGATTGATACTGGGCGGCAGCAAAGCGGAAGAAATCGGACGCCTGGCCAACTCCGCCTTGGTTCCCTCCAACCTTTCCACGAACATTTCCCGTTACTTACTGGATACCAGTGTCATCATTGACGGACGAATTGCCGATATCTGTGAAACCGGGTTTATCGAAGGGACCTTGATTATCCCTCAGTTTATCCTGCAGGAATTGCACCATATCGCCGATTCCAACGATCCATTAAAAAAAACCCGGGGTCGAAGGGGCCTGGATGTCATTGAAAAAATCCAGAAACAAAAAGACCATGAGGTTATCATCCTGGACCAGAATCCC
The DNA here is from genome assembly GCA_016208255.1 of Deltaproteobacteria bacterium. Taxonomy (GTDB): domain Bacteria; phylum Desulfobacterota; class RBG-13-43-22; order RBG-13-43-22; family RBG-13-43-22; genus RBG-13-43-22. The sequence goes on from JACQYK010000039.1 coordinate 33,810, forward strand.
CCCAAGGACAATGTGGATGCCAAATTAGTGGACCTGGCGCTGGAACTTAATGGAACCATCATTACCAATGATTTCAATTTGAACAAGGTGGCTGAATTACGGGGGGTTAAATGCCTGAATCTGAATAAACTAGCCAACGCCTTGAAACCGGCTGTATTATCAGGAGAAGTCCTGACCGTCCAAATAATCCGGGAAGGGAAAACCCAAGGCCAGGGTATTGCCTATATGGACGATGGGACTATGGTGGTGGTTGAAAATGCCAGAAAGCATATCGGGCGGACGATCGAGGTGATAGTAACCAGTGTCTTACAAACCGGTACCGGCCGGATGATTTTTACCGAGATCAAAAATGGGTGAAAAAACAGTTACCAGCATCAGAGTCTTCAATCGTGCGGTACGAATTCAAAGTTCAAGCTTCTGATCTCCACAAACGATTAGATCATTTCCTGGTGGAACAGGGAGTCCCTTATTCCCGTTCCCAACTTAAAAAATGGATCGATGAAGGAAGAGTCTCGGTCAACGGACAGCGGGAAAAGGGAAGTTACCGTTTAAAAATGGGGGATTTCCTGGAACTGCTCCCCGAGACCCCTGTTCCCCTGGCACTGACTCCGGAAAACATCCCCTTATCCGTCTGCTATGAAGATCAGGACCTCTTGGTCTTGGACAAACCGGCCGGATTGGTGGTCCATCCTGCCCCCGGGAATTATTCCGGAACGCTGGTCCAGGCCCTGCTGTTTCACTGCCATGATCTTTCAGGAATAGGCGGGGTCCTCCGACCCGGGATCGTCCATCGTTTGGATAAAGACACCTCCGGACTGATAGTCGTGGCCAAGAATGATCTCGCGCATCAGCGATTGATCCACCAGTTCCAAACCGGAAAGGTGACCAAAGAATATCAGGCTCTGGTTTGGGGGCTTCCCTTAAAAAATCAGGGACGAATTGAAAGCCCCATTGGCCGTCATCCGCTGCAAAGGAAAAAAATGGCCGTTAATGCGGTCCATGGCAAACCAGCCCTTACCGAATGGCAGGTCATGGAAAGATTCCCCCAGGGAATCACCTGGCTGAAGCTGGTTTTAAAAACCGGGCGAACTCATCAGATTCGAGTCCATCTCTCCTCTCAAGGATGGCCGGTGGTTGGGGATCCTCTGTATGGCGGGAAAAAAAACAGGTTCCCTCCCCAAAAAGGGGGAACGGCTGAGGCTCAAAAAGAGATTTCCCGCCAATTACTACATGCCTGCCGTCTGGCTTTTTTTCATCCAACCACACTTAATTATTTAGACTTTTTATCGCCGATACCCAAAGACATGGGAAATCTCATTCAAACTTTGAGAGCTTGTCCCGGAAGAATAAACCACTGTGCCGAATAAACACAAAAAATACTTGACATTCTTGGAATTTTGCTTTACCTTTTTTTATTAAATGATCATATCCCGCCAGGGGTATGACACCCCAACTAGGAAAATAAGGCTGGACGAGGGTAACCTCCATCCTAATTTTCAGACTAAACCGCCATGCCCCGCCTTTTGGGGCGTGGCACCACGATACGGTCGACTTCGTCGACCTAAAAAAGAGGCTTCTTTCAGAAGCCGGGACATGAAAATAGACCGGATCAACGAGATGCCTCGAAATCTATTTTCGTATTAAAGGAGATCATGGTGCCCCAAGAAAGTACCAATTCCTGCCTGGCAAGGGTATAAAATCCAAGAAGAAACCAACAGATTCCTAAATCATCATCATTTCTCATTGCAATCTCGTAAGATCAATAAAGGGAATTTTTTAGTCAGCCATAACCGTTTAGTCTATGAGCCTTTTATTAGCGGAAGATAAAAAGGCCTGTTCTCCAAAAACCTTCCATAAGTTATTAATAAAGGAGATACGTTGAGGATACTATGAATTTAGCCGAGCTTAAGCAAAAAAAGATCAGTGAACTGACCCAAATGGGGAAAGAATTCAATATCGAAGGGGCCAGCGGGATGAGGAAACAGGAGCTTATTTTCGCTCTGCTCCAAGCCCAGACGGAAAAAAACGGCCTCATCTATGGAGAAGGAGTGCTGGAAATCCTGCCCGATGGATTTGGTTTTTTAAGGGCTCCGGATTACAACTATCTCCCCGGACCGGATGATATTTACGTCTCCCCCTCTCAAATTCGAAGATTTAATTTGCGGACCGGCGATACCACCTCCGGACAGATCAGGTCGCCCAAGGATAATGAACGATATTTTGCCCTCCTTAAAGTGGAATCGGTAAACTTTGAAGATCCGGAAGTCTCCAGGGATAAAATTTTATTCGACAATTTAACTCCCCTTTATCCCAATGAACGGATTCAGCTGGAGACCGACGACCCTGCCAATTATTCCATTCGGGTTATGGATTTATTAACCCCTATCGGCAAGGGCCAACGGGGGCTGATCGTCTCCCCTCCCCGGACCGGTAAGACCATGCTGCTCCAAAACATCGCCAACAGCATCTCTCGAAATTATAAAGACATCATTTTAATCGTCCTGCTTATCGACGAGCGCCCGGAGGAAGTCACCGACATGCAACGATCAGTCAAAGCCGAGGTCATCAGCTCGACCTTTGACGAACCGGCCCAGCGCCATATCCAGGTGGCCGAAATGGTCATTGAGAAGGCTAAACGTCTGGTGGAACACAAACGGGATGTGGTCATCCTCCTGGATAGTATCACCCGATTGGCCAGGGCTTATAATACCGTGGTCCCCCCCAGCGGGAAGATTCTCTCCGGTGGAGTGGACTCTAATGCCCTCCATCGTCCCAAACGGTTTTTCGGGGCCGCCCGAAACATTGAAGAGGGGGGCAGTCTGACCATCATTGCCACGGCCCTGGTGGACACCGGGAGCCGGATGGATGAAGTGATCTTCGAAGAATTTAAGGGTACCGGTAATATGGAAATTCATCTGGATCGCAAACTGAGCGACAAGCGGATATTTCCGGCCATAGACATCAACCGATCCGGAACCCGTAAAGAGGAGTTATTGTTAAATACCGACGAACTCAATAAAGTCTGGATATTAAGAAAATTGTTGGCCCCCCTGACCGTGGTGGACAGTATGGAGTTTCTACTGGAAAAAATGGACGGGACCAAGGATAATGCTGATTTTCTAAGCTTAATGAATAAATAAGGAGACCATGTTATGAACGAAAAAATTCATCCGGCCTACCATCAAACAACCATCCGCTGTGCCTGTGGGAATGAAATCCCAACCGGGTCTACCCGGAAAGATATCCGGGTGGAAATTTGTTCCCAATGCCATCCCTTTTTCACCGGGAAACAAAAAATTATGGATTCAGCCGGAAGGATCGAACGTTTCCAGAAGAAATACGCCAATGTACTCAATAAAAAAGCCGCTAAGGCTGAGGAAACCCAGGTTTGATTCCGGTAGGAGGTCAGGCTGTTATTGAAGGGGTGATGATGAAGGCCCCCAAATCCCTGGCCGTGGTCGTTCGACGGCCTAACGGGGAAATGGTGACCAAGGAGGATATCCTCCACCCCTGGTCCGATCGTTATCCTTTTCTCAAGTGGCCGGGCTTAAGGGGAACTTTGATCCTGATGGAAACCATGATTCAGGGTATCCAGGCCTTAAATTTCTCGGCCAACCAGGCCATGGCGGAAGAAGAAGGTTCCAAAGAGATCGGTTGGGGGACTTTATTGGGTACCTTATCCCTGGCCATCCTCCTGGGGATGGGATTGTTTGTGGCCCTTCCCCATTGGATCAGTGCCTATCTGGGCGGATTGACTTCACACCAGTTCGGAGTCGATTCTTTTTCTTTTCATCTCCTGGATGGATTTGTCAAGGTTTTCTTCTTCATCGCTTATATCTGGATCATTTCCCGTTTTAAGGATATTCGACGGGTTTTTCAATATCATGGGGCGGAACATAAATCGATTTTTACTTATGAAGCCGGCCAGGAATTGACCGTGGAAAATGCCAAGGGGCATTCCACGCTGCATCCCCGTTGCGGGACCTCCTTTATCCTGCTGGTCCTGGTCATCAGTATTCTTTTTTTCTCCATCCTGTTTCCTTTTTTACCAAAGATGTCGGCTATGAGTTCCTGGGCCCGGAATATTCTGTATGTCGGCTTCAAGATCCTGCTGATGATTCCCATTACCGGGCTGGCTTATGAGGCCATAAAATATTCCGGCAAAAAAACCCATCTCCCCTGGATACGCGTCCTGATCCTTCCCGGATTGTGGATTCAACGATTGACCACCCAGGAGCCCACCGAAGACCAAATTGAAGTAGCCTTGTCCGCCCTAAACCGGGTTTTAACTCTTGAAGGGCGACTTTCCGAACCAAAGGTCGTTTAAGTCCGAATATGCTTTTAAAAAAACTGGAAGAAGTGGAGATCCGTTTTCTGAAATTGGAGGAATCCCTCAGCGACTCCGAAGTCCACAAAAATCCCGCAGCCTATCAAAAATTGGCCAAAGAGCATTCCGGGCTGGCTCCTTTAATGGCCAAGTATCGCCGCTATAAATCCCTTTACAATCAAGAATCAGAGAATAAGGAACTCCTGGAGGATCCCGATCCCCAAATACGGGAATTGGCCAAAAGCGAGATTGAAAGCCTGAAAGAGCAGCTTTCCCAAATCGAAGAAGAGATCCGGCTGCTCCTTTTGCCTAAGGACCCTAATGATGAGAAAAATACCTTCCTCGAGATTCGGGCCGGCACCGGAGGGGAAGAAGCGGCCCTGTTTGTCGCCGATCTTTTTCGTATGTACTCCAAACTGGCGGAGATCATGGGCTGGAAAGTGGAAATTATGAGCGAGCATCCCACCGGGATGGGAGGCTATAAGGAAATCATAGCCCTGATCGAAGGCCAAGGGGCTTACAGCAAACTTAAATATGAAAGCGGGGTCCACCGTGTTCAGCGGGTACCGGCTACGGAAGCCCAAGGCCGCCTCCATACCTCCGCGGTCACGGTGGCCGTGCTCCCCGAGGCCGAGGATGTGGATATCGTCATTGATCCCGAAGAAATCCGGGTGGATGTTTTCCGTTCTTCCGGACCCGGCGGCCAAAGCGTCAACACCACCGACTCGGCCATTCGCGTCACCCACCTGCCGACCGGTCTGGTGGTCTCCTGCCAAGACGAAAAATCGCAGCATAAAAACAAGGCCAAGGCCTTAAAAGTTCTGAGGGCCCGTTTGCTGGACCTCAAAGTCAAGGAACAGCAGGATAAAATCTCCGAGGACCGAAAAAATCAGGTCGGCAGCGGTGACCGGAGTGAACGCATCCGAACTTATAATTTTCCCCAGAACCGGCTGACCGATCACCGAATCGGTTTGACCCTTTATCATTTGGATACGATTATGGAAGGAAACCTCGCTGAAGTTATCGATCCCTTGACCACCCATTATCAAGCCGAACAACTCAAAGCCGGACAATAACAAAGTTCAAAGTTCAATGTTCAACGTTCAATGTTGAGGAGAAACAACTTCTTTCTCATATTTCCCACCGGCAGCGGACGTCATGACTTATGAATATAGGTTTTACAAACCTTGAACCTTGAACGTTGAACTTTGAACGGGTTTTCCAATGACTCATCCTCAGTTAATAACACAATATGCCAAAAATGAATCCTGTACCATTCAACAGGCCCTGGCTTGGGCCGGATCATTCCTGCGGAATAAGGGTCTGCCCGATCCCCGTCTAAGCGCGGAACTGCTGCTCGGATCGGTTATAGGCCTGGAGCGTCCGGGATTGATCCTCCACCGGGATCGGTCCCTGGATAAAAAAGAGGGGGTTGTCTTCAAGGAAAAAGTCCTGCGAAGGGCCGAGCATGAACCGGTTGCTTATCTGGTCGGTCAAAAGGAATTCTGGTCCCTGACTTTTGAAGTCAACCCGCAGGTACTGATCCCCCGGCCGGAAACGGAGCTGCTGGTTGAACAGACCTTAGGAATTCTTTCCAACCGGACCGGACCGATAACCCTTGTTGAACTGGGGACCGGCTCCGGGGCCGTTTCCATCGCTCTTTCCAAGTCCCTGACTCATCCGCTGACAACACGACTCATAGCCACGGATATCTCCCGGGGAGCACTGAGAACCGCTCAAAAAAATGCCGGCCTCCATGGGATGGAGAAAACCATTCATTTTGTCCAGGGAGACTGGCTAAGGCCTTTTTCTTCCCGATCGAGGTGGATCGATCTAATGGTTTCCAACCCCCCTTATGTTTCGGAGAAAGAGCTGCTTCAACTTCCGACAACCGTCAGGAAGTTTGAACCATTAAAGGCCCTCTCCGGAGGCCAGGACGGACTGGAGGCTATTCGGCTCATCTTCAGGCAGGTGGTCAAACAGCTTAAACGGGGGGGCTGGCTAATTCTGGAAATCGGGGAGAGCCAGGGATCCCAGGTTCTGAACCTGGCCCGGAAATATCATTTTAATCCAATAACCGTCCTCCGGGATCATGCCGGTAAGGATCGGGTTTTGAAAGCCTGCTATCATGGATAAAATTCGCATCCAGGGAGGAATTCCCTTAAAAGGAAAAGTGACCCTTTCCGGGGCTAAAAACGCGGCTTTGCCCATCATGTCGGCCGCCCTTTTAACCGACGGCTGGGTCACCCTTTCCAACCTTCCGGCCTTGAGGGACATCCAGACGGAAAAAAAACTGTTAGCTTATCTGGGTGTCACCTTTGAAGAAGGCCCGGAAAAGACCCTGCGCCTCAATGGTTCGAAGATTAATCGATTCGAAGCCCCTTACGATCTGGTCAAGACCATGAGGGCCTCCATCCTGGTCCTCGGCCCTCTGGTGGCCCGCTTCGGCCGGGCCCGGGTATCCCTGCCCGGAGGATGCGCCATCGGGGCCAGGCCCATCAACCTGCATCTGACAGGGCTGGAACAGATGGGGGCACGCATCGACTTGAAACACGGTTATGTGGAAGCCAAGGCCCGCCAGTTACAAGGGGCTGAAATTGTCTTTGATATTCCTACGGTAACAGGAACGGAAAATCTGATGATGGCCGCCTGTCTGGCCAAGGGGAAAACGATTATCGGAAACGCCGCCAAGGAACCCGAGGTGGTGGATTTGGCCAATTTTTTGAACGCTATGGGGGCTAAAATAGAAGGGGCTGGGACCGACGTCATTACCATCCGGGGCGTTTCCCATCTTCAGCCGACTCCCTATCGGATCATGGCCGATCGTATTGAAGCCGCGACCTATATGGCGGCCGCCGGGATCACCAAAGGTGAGATTACCCTGGCCGGTTATGATGGATCGTGTCTGGAAACGGTGATGGTCAAATTACGGGAGGCCGGTCTGGAGTTTTCCCAGAAAAAAACAGGGCTGACCGTTCATGGACCTCAGAAAATAAAAAGTGTTTCCCTGACCACGCGTCCCTACCCCGGATTTCCCACGGATATGCAGGCTCAATTCATGGCCCTCATGTCTCTGGGTCAGGATACCAGTTTGATCAAAGAAACGATTTTCGAAAACCGGTTCATGCACGTCAGCGAGCTGCGGCGCATGGGGGCCGATATCCAGGTATCGGGTAATCAGGCGGTGATCAAAGGGGTGTCCCGGCTCCTGGGGGCCCCGGTCATGGCCACCGACCTCCGGGCCAGTGCTTCCCTGGTCTTAGCCGGACTGGCCGCCGACGGCACCACCGAGATTTCCCGGGTTTATCATCTGGATCGAGGCTATGAGACCCTGGAGAAAAAGCTTCTTTCCTTGGGAGCACGAATAGAGAGGCTGAAAGAATTGGTCTGAGAACCGACCACAGAACCCCATTTTTTAAATCCATATCCGGGAGCTTAAATTCAGAGGGATGAACCAGACCAGTAGTAAGAATATATTCTTATGACTCCAAATCGGAATTCTGAAATTCAAGATCCTGACCCCAAGAAAAATTCAACAACAAAATTTCAAAGCGCGGTTCTCCTCCGCCCCTGCGTCCCCTTAATTCTGGCTCTGATGACCGGAATTATTTTGGGGACCGAATTCTTTGATTCAAAGCTGCCGATACCTCCCTGGGTCCTGCTTTCTCTCCTTCTGGCCCTCCCGGCGGTTATCCTGTTATTCCCTTCTGCAGCCATCTGGACCGGGTCTGGCTTCTTTATCGTGACCGGCCTCAGTCTGGTGACTTTTCTTTCTCACCAGGCCGCCATTCCACCGGTACCTTCTTTCCTGGTTAATCATGAACCACAGCATCTTTCCGGAGTCATTGTGGAAGAACCGGTCTTCTATCCGGACAAAACACGCTTGACCCTTCGCTTGACCTCTTTTTCAGATCAGGGACAGGACCGGCCTGCTCAAGGGGTTATCCTGTTAGGTGTCAAAGGAATGATTAACGGATTCAGCCCTGGTGATCCGGTTCGCTTTGTCTGCCGCCTGCGATTGATCGAGGGTTATCACAATCCGGGAGGGTTTAATTTTGAAAAAAGAATGGTCAGAAAAGGAATCAGGGTATCGGGTTTTTTAGAGGATCCAGAACTGCTGGTTTTAAGCGGCCCCGGCCAAGGGGGTTGGCCCCGGAAAAGTCTTTCCCTCCTGCGAAAGCGGGTCTCCGACCTGATCGATTCCAGGATCTCGCCTCCCTATAACGGGTTGGCCCAGGCCATTCTGACGGCCGACCAAAATAAAATCCCCCGGGAAATAAAGGAGACTTTCAGCCAGGCCGGGGTATCCCACCTCCTGGCCTTTTCCGGTTTGAATCTGAGTTTGGTAGGTGGACTGGCTTTCTTTTTGTTTCGCTTCCTGCTCAGTCTTTCGGAAAAGATCCTGTTGTTTTTAAATGTCCGCCAATGGGCTTTGATCGGTTCTTTTTTTCCGGTCCTGGGATATGCCCTGCTGGCGGGAATGAGTCCCTCGGCGGCCCGGGCCCTTTTTATGGTCAGCATGGTCATCCTGGCCCTCCTCCTGCAAAAAAGATCCGATCTCCTGAACACCCTGGCCCTGGCCGCCCTGGTCCTGTTGCTGATTTCTCCGGATTCCCTGTTTCTGCCTTCCTTTCAATTGTCTTTTCTTTCCGTCTGGGCTATCGGGTATTTACTTCCCCGGATCTGGAATCCGGCCGGTCTCTGGAAAACCAAAAAAACCTCGGCGGCCCGTCGCTTGTTTTTTTATCTCTGGACCACTTTTAGTGTTTCCCTGGTTTGTCAATTGGCTACCGCCCCTTTGGTCGTCTGGTGGTTTCATCAAGTTTCCCTGGTCGGTCTGTTCAGCAATCTGGTCCTGGTCCCGTTGACCGGTGTCCTGGTTACCCCCCTTGGACTCCTGGCCCTTATGGCCGCTCCCCTTTCTACATCACTTGATTCCGGTCTCTTCTGGCTCATGGAACTTTTAATTCGCTGCACCGTGGGCTTGACCCGGTTCTTTGCCGATTTACCCTTGGCTTTTATAATCCTTCCTAAGCCGGGATATGGAGAAATCGTTTTTTTTTATCTGACCCTGGGCCTGGTCTTCAACTGGAGGAAAATACCCAGGCCGATCTGGTGCATTTCCCTTTCCTCCTTGGGAATGATATTATTTTTCTTTTCCCCCCAGATCCGGGATTTCTTTTCTCCCCCCTTCCGGGTAACCTTCCTGGATGTCGGACATGGAAGTTCCACACTGATTGAGTTTCCCCGAGGTCAAAAAATGCTTGTCGACGGTGGAGGTTCCTTTAATCCCGAATTCGATCTGGGTGAGCGGGTGGTTGCCCCTTTTCTTTGGAAGAAAAAAATCACGGGGCTGGAGGTCGTGGTCCTGAGCCATCCCCATCCCGATCATTTGAATGGATTGCCTTATATCCTTTCTAAATTCAAAGTGAAGGAGATCTGGACCAAT
>JACQYK010000040.1 GCA_016208255.1 Deltaproteobacteria bacterium
TGGCGCACACCATCGTACTTAATGAAGAACTTGCCAAGAGAAAATTGGCCCTGCCCATCGTCATGGATTGGACGACACTGGCAGCTCCGGCCATTATGGCCTGTGCAACCGAGGAGCAAAGGAAACGGTATTTGCCACCCATGCTCAGGGGGGAGGCATTGACTTGGCAGCTCATGACCGAACCGGACACCGGTACGGACGTTGCCAGCCAGAAAACCAAAGCCCTTCGCCACGTTCGAGATAATGACCATTTCATCATTAATGGCCAGAAGACGTTCGTTGGAGGGCTTTTCCCGCCGCCGGAACAGTTCTATCTTTTGTCGTGCAGTGACACGAAAGCCCCCCGGCATAAAAACCTTTCCAGCTTTATCATGCCAGCCAATCTGCCGGGCATTACCATTCACTCCCTCGATCTTTTCCCCCTCAGCACCTTTGGGGCCGTCTGCGGTCCGTCGGGGGCTGTTTCGGAGGCGGTTAAGAACACGGTCTTCTTTGATGATGTAAGAATCCACGAGTCCTGCCTGATCGGACAGGAGGGCGATGGGTGGAAAGTGACCACCGCAACCTTCGCGGTGGAACATGGCGGCGGCGGGCTTGGCAGGATACCCCGAAATTACATCGCCCAAGGTTTCCTTGGGCATTGCAAAAACGATCCGAAAATCGCCAGGCGTTTAAAAGAGAACCCCCACCTTCTGGACAGTGTGGTGAACATCTACATCTTTTCCCAGGTGGAGCGGTTGCTTGCCCTGCGAGACGGCGCCGGGAAAGGAGGCGCCTTCGGAGGGCCCCAAGCGATGTTGTATCAAAAACTGGGCGGTGCCCGGTTTATCAACGACATGGCTGCTGTCCTCGGCCCCTATGCTTTCGCCGACGATGACCAATGGATTATGGATGAGGGACTTTTTGAAGTCGGTCAACGCTGCGGGATATGTCTCGCCCCAGGGGGTACGCCGGAAGCCATGAAGATCATCATATCTCGTGCCCTTGGGATTGGGCGATAGATAAAAAGGCCCTGAGTGATAATTCAAAGGAGGTAAATATGGCTCTCAATTTAGATCTTACTGAAACCGAAGAGATACTAAGGAACACAGCCTTGACTTTTTTACGGCGCGATATGCCCAAGGACCTCCTCCAGTCACTGCTTGAGACCGATACGGGTTATAACGAAAAGATCTGGAAAAAGGCGGTGGACATGGGATGGCCCGGGATCATCATACCCGAGAAATATGGTGGGACGGATACCCCCCTGACCAGTGCAGGGGTGTTGTTTGAAGCATTGGGAACCGGACCGCTGCCCGGCCCCTATTTCTCATCCGGAATATTGGGAAGCCTGATAATTTTGGGGTCCGCCAACGAAGTACAAAAAGACCTTCTTCTGCCGGCTTTGGTAGCTGGAGAACGGATTGTGGCGCTGGCATTGACCGAACCAGAGTACAGTTGGGAGCCCTCGGCGGTGCAGACCACGGCTAAACTTAAGGACGGCAATTTTGTCATCGATGGTCTGAAGCTCTTCATCCAGGACGCGGGGGCCGCCACCCACTTTATCGTCGTCGCCAGAACGGGAGAGGGAGCCGATCCCTCGAAGGGACTCTCACTATTCCTGGTGGACAAGGAGGCACCAGGCGTTTCGGTGAGTCAAGTACCCGGGTTCCTGATTGGCAGGAGTTTCGAGGTGAAACTAAGTTCGGTGAAGATTTCCCAGTCAGATATGCTCGGCAACAAGGACCAGGGATGGCCGGTACTGGAGCTGGCCATTCAAAAATCCATACCGGTTCTTTGCGCCTACAAAGTGGGCGGCTGTCAGTCTCTTATTGATATGGCCGTGGAATACAGCCGGGTCAGGGAGCAGTTCGGTCAGCCCATTGGCCGTTTTCAAAGGGTTCAGGATCATATCATTGATATGGTCCACCATACGGAGGCGGCCCGCTGGGCTACCTATGAGGCCCTCTGGAAGCTGGACACCCAGAGGCCCGCGGCAGAGAGCGTTCATCTGGCGAAGGTCTTGGCAAGCCATGGTTACTGGGAAGTGGTTACGCTGGCGCATCAAGTATTCAGCGGTATCAGCTACTCCAAAGAACACTCGGCAAGCTATCATACACGCACCTCCCGTTCCCTCTATAGCTTCCTGGGTGAGCCGGCCTATCACAGGCAGAAACTGGCCCGGCTTTTAACGACATGAATATCTCTCGGCAGATGGCCGTAACGGGTTTACCCAAAATAAATCGCTTCACCACCCGATGGGTAGTACTCTGTCAGACATCTTTCGGTTGCCCCCACGAAGGAATGCTGATGCCCAGTTTGCGGAACACTCCTAAATCTCTCCGGATGGTACCGAACAGTTCAGATAACGGAAGGCCAAATCCTCCTAGGTTAAAAGAACCTCCTGGTCATAGGCTTCCTGGGTCATCCGAGCCAATCGAAATCGTCTTACGGCGGATACCACTTGATCATCCGGAGGATTGAACCGAACCGTATAGTCCTCTTCCCCGGCGGACAGAGTGAGGGGAGCCTTCAATAGCAGTAGGTGACATCGTTTAAATTTGGGTAGAGGAGAAATTTGTGGGAAATCCTAACTCTTCTTTCTGAAGTAATGGGACCGATCCCTGGTTATCCACAGAGCTCCCCCCCCTCACTCAGCCTATATTGTTGCTCAAACCGTAAGGACAACCTTGGGTTTAGTAATCAGCCAGGGTCAAAAGTATAAACCCCCGTACACTCTCGATGATATGGCTGTTGATACTGTGGGTTTAATGGATGCCCTTGATATTAAAAAGGCCCATATCCATGGAGCAGCATGGGAGCTCCAATTACTCAGATAATTGACTTTAGACACCCTTCGAGAGTTCTAAGTCTCATTCCAATAGCTGGCAGCACAGGAGATCCTGGTCTTCCCCACCCAAGCCAGAGGTCATGCCGTTAATTTTGACACCAGCTCCTTCTGGGAGAGATGCTTCTATTGAATGTCTTGCAATGATGATAACGGATTTTATAATATATATTATGCAAGCAACTGGTTGATTCTATGCTGAAAATTTTTTTTAAAAAAAAGCTTGACAACGAATTTTATAATGTCTATTATGCAAGCAAGTACTTGCTTTAATAAAGGAGTGACATGGTTAAAAAACCTCAAAAATTAAATCCTGTTAACCGCACCCGGGAAAGGTTAGGTAATACTCAGGAGCATATTATAGAAACTGCGGCTAAAAAAAAAAAAAAAAATGGCTATGCCCGAACCACTACCCGTCTCCTCGCAGCGGCTGCTGGTGTTAATGAAGTTACATTATTTCGTCGTTTTGGTACCAAGGAGAATCTTTTCTCAGCTGTTATTAAGAAATATGGAGGTACTGCCGTAGCCAATGAGATTGAAGCACAGTTTACTGGAAACTACCATGAAGATATGCTTATGGTCGGCAAAGAGTTTATGAAGGTTATGTTTGAACGAAAAAATGCACTTCAACTAATGCTTTTCGAGGCCAATCACTTTTCCAATGTTAAAAAAGTGATGGCGCAGAACCCACGTCAACTGCGCCGGATGCTTGCCCGTTATTTTCAGATGCAGATTGATAAAAAAGTTGTTCGCCCCTTGCATCCTGAAGCCATGGCCCAGGCCTTCATTGGGATGTTTTTCACTTACATTATTTCATTTGGGATGCTTGAAGATCCTATTGAACCTGAAATTCAGACAGAGGAGCTGATAACTCTGTTTGTCGAAATTTTTATAAAAGGAACCATCAATCAAGATTAGGGTGGAGAACCAGAATGTTTGGCTGCCAGGGAAAAGTTTTAAGGGTTAACCTGTCTGACGGCAGGATTTCAGAAGAGGAACTTTCCGAGATTTTGGTACTGAAGTTTTTGGGTGGTGCTGGTTTGGCAACCAAATATCTTTGGGATAGCGTCCCGAGGGGAGCGGACCCGCTAGGCGCTGAAAATGCGCTCATTTTCATGACTGGAGCACTAACCGGTGCTGCCGCTCCTAGCACTGGAAGGTATAGTGTAGTATTCAAATCCCCTCTGACTGGCATTTGGGCTCAAGCAAACTCAGCCGGACACTGGGGAGTAGACCTTAAGAGAACAGGTTTTGATGGAGTTATCATCCAGGGCATCTCACCAAAGCCTGTTTATCTTATAGTTACAGATGGCAAGGCTGAACTCAGGGATGCGAGTCATCTCTGGGGTAAGAGTGTTTCCGAAACTACGCAGACAATAAAAGCAGAGCGGGGAGAGAAGTTTAACGTTGCCTGTATCGGTATAGCTGGAGAAAATCAGGTCAGATACGCCTCCATTATGAATGACCTACACCGTGCTGCAGGTAGATGTGGTGGTGGTACAGTAATGGGTTCAAAACGACTGAAGGCCATCACCGTGATTGGAACAAAGCCGGTCAATATCGCCAACCCCAGCGCTTTCAAAGAAGCAGCTAAGAGGCAGTTTAAGCACCTTAATGATCATATGCTAAAAATAGGTTTAGAAGCATTCGGCACCAATTTAGTTCTTGACTTGGTCAATGTTCGAGGAGGATTCCCAACTAGAAACTGGCAAACTGGCATGTTCCCGGAGGTAGATGAAATAAATGCTATCGCTCTTCGAGAGAAGGTGCTTGTCGATAAGAAAACCTGCTTCTCCTGTCCCATTCGTTGCGGCCGAGCTAGTGAAATCAGAAGGGGAGCCTATAAGGGTAAAAGAGGAGAAGGGCCAGAATTCGAAACAGTTGGTGCCTTTGGTGGCATGTGTGGCATCAGTGACCTGGAAGCGATTACCATGGCTAATTACCTGTGTAATGATTATGGGCTTGACACCATTTCTACGGGAAGCACGATAGCTTTTGCTATGGAATGCTATGAGAAGGGGATACTGGCCAAATCAGACACCGAGGGTTTGGAACTCAAGTTTGGAGACCCCAATATCATGATAGAGCTGGTGCATAAGATAGCTAAAAGAGAAGGCATTGGAGATCTATTGGCTGAAGGGGTAAGGCGGGTTTCAGAGAAATTGGGCAAGGGTACGGATAGATTCGCTATGCATGTTAAGGGATTAGAGCTTCCGGCCTATGACAGCAGAGCCGTCAAGCTAACGGGGTTAACATTTGCTACTGCCAATAGAGGTGGTGACCATATTACCGGCTATGTGCAAGGTCCGACCTACCTCGATGTCCCTTTCCTTGTTGTCGAAGAAAGTATGATTGAAGATCCACTGGTAGAAAATGTAAAAGAGGTTAAGATTGCCAAAGACATGGAAGACGCGCTGACGGTTTTTGATTGTGCCGGCGCATGCAAGTTTATGGGGATGTGCCTGGCAACAGAAGAGTGGATAGATTTGATAAAGTTCGGCTTGGGCTGGGACGATTTCAGCGTGACTGATTTTCGCACCATTGGCGAAAGGGTTATTAACCTGGCTAGGGTATTCAGTGTGAGGGAAGGCCTGACTGGAGCTGATGATACATTACCAAAACGACTTCTGGAGGAGCCACTTCCTGAAGGCCCGGCTAAAGGCCACGTGAATAACTTAGCACCGCTTCTGGATGCTTATTACCTGCTGCGGGGATGGGACAAGAAAACTGGCAAGCCAACGCGGGGGAAACTCAGAGAACTAGGATTGGAAGAGGTTATCCCGCTCATCTGGGATTAGCGATTCAGCCATATATAGAAGGTGTTTCTATGGATAGATTGTCTGATAAGTTTTGGTTAAAGAGTTACAAGCTCGGCCCCTATAAGCTGCCGGAGACTCTCCAGCCATACCCAAAGGTTCCGCTGTACAAGATTTTGGACAACGCGGCGACTGATTATCCCACCAAGGTTGCTATTGACTATGAGGGAAAAGAAATACGTTACCGTGAACTGAAGCTCATGGTAGACAGCCTTGCCAATGCCCTTATAGCTTTAGGGACAAAGAGGGGGAAAAGCATAGCCATCCTCCTTCCCAGCTGTCCTCAGTTCATTATAAGCGATTTTGCCATATTAAAAACTGGAGCCTTTACTACTCCCATCAGTCCATTGCATAAAGCCGACGAGATAGAATACGAACTGAAGCAGTGTCAGGCAGAAACGATAATTTGTCTTGAAGATCACCTGGACCTCGTAAGTTCCATAAAAGGGAAAACAAATATTCAGAACGTAATAGTAACATCTGTTAAAGATTACACTGCGGAACAAGGCGGAACGCCAAAAAGGATACCAGGCAGGTACTCGCTGAGGGAGTTGATGGTCAAAAATGAAGCAGAACCTCCACCATCCGAACCAGACATTGACCCTATGGAAGATCTGGCTTATCTTGCCTTCACTGGAGGTGCCACTGGGGTACCAAAAGGAGTGATGCTAACCCACTATGCCAGGTATTGTAATCTGATGCAGGGCTTGGCCTGGGTGTATTCTCCCCTAATTGAAAGTATAAAAGGAAAGTCTTCCCTTATAATACCGCTTCCCCTGTACCATACTTACGCGCACTGGGCATGCCAGGCTTCCATTCATTTGGGATTGCGGATCATTTTGATTCCAGACCCGAGGGATACTGATACCCTCATCAAACTTATGCAGCAACATCGTCCACTTCTAGTGTGCACCGTTCCTACCCAGCTCATGCGGATGGCAGAGAAAAAGATCGGAAGGATGCCTGTCATGGTTATGTCAGGTGCCGCACCTCTCCCTAAGCGGGTCGCTGATGCCGTGAGTGCCGAGCTAAAGATGCCGATATCCGAAGGCTATGGATTGACCGAAACAGGTCCTCTTACCCATATAAATCTTTCGACATTTTCCAAAATCACGGGATTTGCGCCTTCAGTGAAATTGAGCATTGGAGTTCCAATTCCCGATACGGAGGTCAAGCTAATTGATCCAGACACGGGAAAGGACGCTGACTTTACCAGGGAAGGCGAACTATACCTTCGTGGTCCGCAAATCATGAAAGGTTATTGGCCTAATAAAGGCAGCGGCCTGACTAAGGACGGCTGGATTGCCAGTGGCGACATTGCCAGAGTGGATGAGGATGGCTACTTTTATATTGTAGACCGAGTCAAAGATATGGCAAATGTTTCGGGGTATAAGGTTTACACGACTACCATTGATGAAGTCTTGTTTACTCACCCGGCTGTTGCCATGGCTGCAGCAATAGGAATTCCTGATCCAGAACGGTTGGGAAGCGATCGGATAAAGGTTTTCATTAGATTAAAAGAGGGTCATGAGGGCAAAGTGACTGCTGAGGAGATTATTGAGCATTGTCAAGATAGAGTTCCGCCATATGCTGTTCCCAAGTTTATCGAGTTCAGAAAAGATTTGCCTTTGACTGTCAGCGAGAAGCTTTTCAAAAGGGCATTAAGAGACGAAGAGATTGCAAAGATGAAAAAAGCGGGGTCCTTAAGTGAGCAGCCTTACTAAAGGAATAACACAATCAAGGAAAGAAAATGTGGGGATGACCGTGAGAAGGATAGTGCACAACGACACGAGCGTTGAAATTTCTGAGCATGACTGGGCTCGACTCCTCAGCATGTTTGATGCTCGCAAAGCTATTCCTAATATTTTCGGGTACAACTGCATACATGTCGATAACATTTGCGTAGCTCGGAACCATAAGTGCACTCGATGCACTTTGGGCATCATGTTCAAGCGCCCCAACGGTTGTGTACAGATGTTTACTGAAATGATCGGCAAAGATCTCTGTGAATACCTGTATCTGTTCGATAAGGTAGTCATGTGGAGTGCCTGCTTTGATTCAGAGGCCCGAGAAGCGCTTCGCATAGTAAAAGACGTGCTGTCCAAAGCAACAAAGATAAGCAAGTAGGAACCTGGTTCGCTGGAGCCTAAAGGAGGCTAACACATTCCAAACAGGAGGCGAGTCGATGCCATGAGAAAAAAGGTTGGTCAACTGATCAATACCCAGAAGAGGAGATAAGAAATGGCTGAGAAAGAGGGTTTATTGAAGATTGTCGGTTCTAAGAATGTTTTCGATGATGAAGAAACTCTAGAGCAGTATTCTCGGGATGTGAGCTTTGTTAAAACAAGGAGGCCTAACTGCGTGGTCAAGCCCGAGAGCAGAGACGAGGTGCAGGCAATAGTTAAGTGGGCAAATGAGACTGGCACACCACTTATTCCGGTAAGTTCAGGTCCCCCTCATTTCCGAGGTGATACCATCCCATGTTTTGGTGGCGTTGTGGTGGATATGAGTAAGATGAGAAAGATAATAAAGATTGATCGGGCAAACAGGGTAGCCATGATTGAGCCAGGTGTCAGATTTGGAGAACTTCAAGAAGCGTTGAAAAGGGAAGGCCTGAGACTCCCTATGCCTTTGTCCCCGCGCGCTTCAAAGTCGGTAATTGGCAGTTGCCTGGAAAGAGAGCCCCCTATCATCCCGAAATATCATCTCGACTTCTCTGAGCCGCTACTTTGTAACGAGGTGATATTTGGGACTGGTGACCTGTTCTATACCGGAGAAGCAAGCGGTCCAGGCACTATAGAGGAGCAATGGAAGGTGGGGCGAGTCCAAAAGGTGCAGTTGGGGCCAGGTATGATCGGTTATAATAAACTCATTCAAGGTGCGCAGGGCACAATGGGCATAGTCACGTGGTCCACCGTAAGATGTGAAATACTTCCTCAGATTCAAAAGCCTTTTCTTGTAGCTTCTGAGCGAATTGACACGCTGATCGATTTCATCTACCGAATCATAAGGTTGAGGTTGGGCGATGAATGTCTTGTACTCAATAGCTTTGATTTAGCGTCCATAATCGGTATCGATAATGCGGGCATCGAAGCTCTGAGAGAGACCTTGCCACCATGGGTTCTTCTCTTCTGTCTGGCCGGTTATGAATGGCTTCCAAAAGAGAGAGTAGAGTACCAGGAGAAAGAAGTTATGGAAGTTGCCAGAGCCCATGGCGTAATCCCAGTAGGCGCTGTCCCTGGTGCTGCGGTATGGGATGTCCTGAACGCAGTCAGCAGGCCTTCTCACGAGAATTACTGGAAAGTCAGGTACAAGGGGGCGTGTCAGGATATATTCTTCATAACTACCCTGGACAAAACTCCCCAGTTTGTAGGAGCTATGCAAGAAATGGCCCAAGGAATGGGATATCCTGTGACGCATATGGGAATATACATTCAGCCTGTGAACCAGGGTCACGATTGCCATTGCGAGTTCAATTTGCCCTTTAATCCGGCTAGTGCAAAAGAAAAGGCCATGGTGAAAGAATTACTCCTGTACGCAAGTGAGAACTTGATAAAGATGGACGCGTTCTTTTCCAGACCGTACGGAGCTTGGGCCGAAATGGTTTACAACAGGGATGCAGCCAGCAAAGATGCCTTGAAGAAGATAAAAACTATCTTCGACCCTAATAACATTATGAATCCGGGCAAATTATGCTTCTAGACCAAAATGAAATCAAAGGAGACAAGAAATGGCATTAGCAGATCTCAAGACAAATATGTGGTATTGCAGCCGGTGTTCTTTATGTAAATGGATACCTCAGTTTGAAATCAAGAGCTGGAGATTCGCCTACGGTTGCCCCAGCATTGCGAAATATAATTTTCATGCCTATTCCGGTGGTGGTAAGAATATAGCAGCTCTTTCAATGCTGGAAGGGAGGAGTAATTATACAGATGAACTACTCGATGTAATCCTCTTGACATTATCCGGGAATTGAGAATCAAGTGCGTCGAAGACGGGCAACTCATCCCGGCTCACATCCCTGTGATCGATGGCTTAAGAAAAGAAGACAATATGATGCAGAAGCACAAGGCAGAAAGAGGCAAGTGGGCTGAAGATCTCGATTTAAAAGCCTTAACCGGGGAAAAAACAGACATACTATATCACGCAGGCTGCCGTTACTCCTTTGATGAAGAACTCTGGCCGACAACCAGAGCCGCATTTACTCTCCTTAATAAAGCGGGGGTTCGTGTTAGTGCCTTGGGGAGCGACGAGGCGTGTTGTGGTGGACGTGCTTATGAATGGGGATATATGGGAGAGCTTACCAAGTATGTAGAACATAACGTATCGGCCTGGCGCACTGCAAAGGTAAAAACTTTGGTGACCTCCTGTGCCGATTGCTATGGTACGTTCAAATCCATTTATCCTATGGTATTGGGCAAGTCGACCGAAGATTTAGGTGTAGAGGTGTTGCACATCACGGAATTCCTTGATCGGCTGATAAAACAAGGAAAAATCAAGCCCAAGAAAGAGATGCCGCTGCGTGTTACTTATCACGACCCTTGTCATCTGGGAAGGCTCGGAGAGCCATATAAACCATGGAGCGGGGAATACAAAACGGGAGCCGGAGGCATAATTTATACCGCCCCCCAAAAGCCTATTAGACACGGGATTGACGGCATCTATGATGCGCCGAGGAATGTTCTAGCAAGTATTCCCGGCGTAATGCTATACGAGATGGAGCGAATCAAACACTTTAGCTGGTGCTGCGGAGCCGGAGGTGGTGTGAAAGAAGCCTATCCTGATTTCGCTTTATGGACGGCCTTAGACAGGATCGAGGAGGCGAAAGCAACAGGAGCCCAGGCGATTACGACGGCGTGCCCCTGGTGCAAACAGAATTTTAAGGATGCCCTAAAACAAAGTGGAGATAGGATCGATGTCTACGACGTTGTAGATCTTCTTCAAAGGTCGCTTTAGGATTTATAAAAAAGTTAGGTAAGAGGAGGGTTGATTAAAATGGCATTATCAAGAGAAGTATACAGGATGTTGGAGGCAGTTGTAGGACCCGAAAATATTTCTGAAGATCCGGCAGTTCTTGATGGCTACAATTATTGCTGGGGTGGAGAGTACATGTTTCCACCATATGTAAGAAAATTCAAGCCATTTGGACCTGGGGCGGTCGTACTTCCTGGGAGCACAGAGGAAGTTCAGGGTATATTAAAGGTGTGCAACAAATACAAGCTGAGGTCCAAGGCCCATAGTACAGGCTGGTTAATGCTGGCCCTGACTTTGAGTCCGGATGCGATTATGATCGACCTGCGGAGGATGAACCGCATACTTGAGATAGACGAGAAAAACATGCATGCGATTGTGGAACCTTACGTATCAGGCGCTCAACTCTTAGCCGAAATCTGGAAGAAAAACATGAATTTTAATATTATCGGCGCCGGCCCTAATTGCTCCGTCCTGGCCACCGCCACTTCAGTCATGGGCAATGGTTATAACAATTTGACTATGGGTTTAAACGAAAGGAATCCTCTGGGAGTAGAATGGGTTCTACCTACGGGGGATATATTGAGACTGGGCTCGTTGGGAAGTGGTGCTGGTTGGTTCACCGGAGACGGACCGGGTCCGAGTTTAAGGGGTCTAATGAGAGGTTTATGGGGAACACTGGGAGGACTGGGCGTATTCACTAAATGCGCTATTAAGCTATATCATTGGCCCTGTGAATCGCAGCTTCCGATTGCGCCCATTGGCAGACCACGTAGATATACATGGGCCAAGGGTGCGCAAATGCCTGAGAATACAGCCCTTTGTTTTCTCGCATTCGACAATTTGGAACAGAGGAACAATGCGATCTGGGCCATTGGTGAGGCTGAGGTAGGCTACGCAACGGGTTTCTTCGAGCGTGGGCTAATGACATTGATTGTCGGAAGATACAACATTGACCGAATAAACGTAATAGAGGCGAGGGTATCAGAGGTTTTGCCCGAATTTAACTTTACACTCCTATTGTGTTGTAATTCAAAAAGAGAGTTCGAGTATCAGAAGAAGACAATCAACGAAATCTTAGCCAAAACAGGAGGGGAAATCTACCCTCTGGAACCTGAGCTGGAAAGCATGTTGTACCTATTAATGGTGCATGGTGGTAACATCCCAGCTAGGATTGCCTTTGGGTCATCTGCCAGCTTCTTGCCAATCTTAAGTAATAGCCTTGTGACACGGAACATATTGCCAACAATGGTAAAAATCTCTCAAGACCTCAAGAAGCCGTTTATTAAAAAGGGGCTGATTGTGGATGACATGGGCGAAGGTGGTTGGGGTTCAATGATGGACTACTGTCATATGGGAATTTACGAAAATGAGACCATGTACAACCCGATTGATTCAGATTCAAACGAGGCTCTGATCGAGTGTGCAGCTCAAATAAATGCAAAAATGGAAGAAAAGAACATCGAGGTTGCCTTTTTAGGTAGAAGGCTTCTTTTGAAGAAGTCAATGCATGATGATACAGGGCCTTTGCTTGGGAATTACCAGGTCTGGCAGGAAAAGATGAAGGCAGCCTTTGACCCTAACATTGCGTCAGATCCTTTCACATATGCATAGAAGAAACGGTTTCAGGAGAAGTAAGATAAGAAAGGAAGAAAGGAAAAGGAGGCGAAAAATGGTTGCATATGCGACACCAGAATGGCTTGAGGAAGTAGCTCGTATTTATAGGGCGGATCCAAGTAATGAGGTACTTAAGCGGTTGGAAAAGCTTACCTTTTGTTATCGTATTCACGCTGAACCAGCTGTGGGTATAGACAATGACATCTACTTTATTATGGGGGTTGACGATGGAGTCTTGAAAGAGTTGAGATTTGTCAGCCGAACCGAAGGTGAGCAAGCAGCGAACTGGGTTCTTGCAGCGAAGTTCGATCAATGGAAGAGGATCATACAAAAGAAGGACAAATTCATCACCACTGTTGTACAAGGAAAGGTCTCCGTAGAAACTGGTGATAAGGCAGAGCTCATAGGCAGGGTTTCACCGTCTGCCGATCAATTGGTTTTTAACTTCTTCAAAGCGGAAACCATCTGGCCTGATGAGATGTCTCCGGAGGAACTCCTCAGTTACAAAACAAACATGAGCAACTTTCGAAAGAAGCTGGGCATATAAGGGCTTCGTAAAACGTGGATTAGTGGAGGTGTCGACGCGCGCTCCGCTCCCTCTACCAGGGCCTGTTTCCATCAAGTGATCATGGTCGGGTGAACGCCAAAACGGTTAGCCAATTCGGAGATGGTGGCTTCGTTCTTCAGGGCTGCCAAGGCTACCTTGGCCTTAAATTCTGGGGATGTTGGTTTCGTTTTTTGCTCATTGGTCGTGTCCTTTCTGGGGATTGACTTAGAGCTTATCATATTGTCCAGTTTTTGGGGACCACCTCATGGTCATAAATTTCGTTTCTATGTAGAGGTTTCTAAACCATGTCCAGCATCATCGTATGCATGAAGATTATTATTGACCCGGAGATGCCCTTTTCTATTTTTAAAGTAGACAGGGGGAAAAAAAGGCCTATTCCACCTTCCGGCATGCCGCCCGTATATAGCCCCTTTGATGAAAACGCTCTGGAAGCTGCCTTGAAATTGAAAGACCAGGGAGACTGTAAAGTGACTGTGTTGAGTATGGGCAAAACGCTTCCAAAAGGGGTCCTGCAGAAGGTGCTGGCTATCGGAGCGGATAAGGTGGTTGCCCTGGAGGATCCGGCTTTTGATAACCTTGATCCCTTCAACAGTGCCCCAGTACTGGCTAGTGCCATAAAAAAGATAGGGGAATACGATTGTATATTTATGGGTCGCCAGGCTGCGGACTGGGACGCGGGTCTTGTATGGGCGGGGATCGCAGAGCTTTTAGATATTCCGAGCATCACCATCGTTCGCAAAGCGGAAATTCGGGATGGAAAACTCATTGTGGAGAGGTTAGTCTCGGATGGTATCGAGGTGTTGGAATCGAGCATGCCTGCACTGGTGACTTTTACCAGTGAAGCAGGCGAGTTGCGGAACGTATCCCTGTCCGCGCTGATGAAGGCAAAAAAACAGGAAATTCCCAAATGGTCGGCATCGGATGTGGGATTCAACAAATCGAGCATTATGGAAATAGGAGATCTTTATGAACCCGATCTGGGACTGGTCGACTGTTATCTGGTGCCGGGAGATAGTATAAGAGAGAAGGGACGCCAATTGGCTAAAAAGCTTATAAAAGAAGGGTTTATTTCTGGAAATGTATGAGGAACTAAAATGGATCAGAGTAAGAATATATTAATATTCGGGGAAATGAATGGGGATCGATTATCCTCTATGACGGTCCAACTTATGAGAGTCGGGAAGAGGCTTTCCGAGGACCTGAACCAGGAGATGCATCTTCTTTTGATAGGAGGGAAATCTCAAGGTGCTGCGGAAAAAGGATTCGGTTATGGGGCCGATAAAGTATACACGGTCCTTAATCCCCTGCTCGGGAACTACATGACCGATACCTATCTACAGGCTATGGAACAAGTTGCCTACCGTTTAAAGCCTTTGATTGTTCTTTTCGGACAAAATGACAGGGGTCTGGATCTGGCCCCCCGCCTTGCCTTTCGATTGAAGACAGGGGTCACTCTGGACTGCGTTGATCTGAAGATCGATGCGGAAACGGGCTTGTTGGAGCAGGTGAAGCCCGTGTTTGGAGGTAAAGCCCATAGCCATTATTACTGTAAGGGTAGATACCCGCAGATCGCGTCCGTGAGGGATGGGGCCTTTGATCCAACGGATTATGATCCGTCAAGGAGCGGTGAGGTGGAAAAAATAAACTTTTCTCTGGACTCGGCCGCTGTCAGGACACGCTTTTTGAGAAAAGAGGGGGCCGAGAGCCTGGCCCTGGCCTTGAGACTGGCTTCAGCCAATATTGTGGTGTGCGGTGGACGGGGCTTAAAAAAGAAGGAGGGAATGGAGCTTATACAGGAGACGGCAAATCTCCTTGGCGGGGCCATAGCAGGTAGCCGCCCGGCGGTGGATTACGGCTGGGTGCCGAGCTCTTTACAAGTAGGCCTGACAGGGAAAAAGGTGAATCCACAGGTATACATAGCGGTGGGTATATCCGGGGCTCTCCAGCATATGGCCGGATGCCGAAAATCCAAGACCATTGTGGCGATCAACTCTGACGAATCGGCCCCTATTTTCAGATTCGCTCATATCGGTGTGGTAGGAGATTACAGGGAAGTACTGGAAGGATTTAATAATGAGTTCAAAAAAAATCGGTAATGTCCCCAATTAGTCAGAGGGTCACCCATTAAAAGGCCCCTGTCAAGAGAAAAAGGATCCTGAATGCAAGTAAGGGGGAAATTTTCTTGCAGGTTTCCATTGGTAATCGATATACTTTAACCTCATTGAATCTATTTATTTGTAAGTGAAGTTGTTGATAGGATTTTATCCTGACACTGCCTGTCAAACCAAATGCTGGTCAAGATATTTGATTTCTATTCTCCTATCCCCACCGGCAGGCCGGACCGCTCCAGAATCGTTTTAATCTCTTTTATTTTTTCCTTGCCGGAGGGATGAAGGTCGGGCAGGGGTATTTTCCGGCCCAAATTAAGATACTTTCCATCCCCATAGCGATTAAAGGGTAAAAGAGAAATTTTTTCCGCACCTACTTCCCGGGCCAAAGCGATCAGCCTATCCAAGTTTTCTGGGGAATCGTTATAACCGGGGATCAGGGGCAGTCTTATCCAGACATTAACATTCCGCGGGATCCGACGAAGATTGGAAAGGGGCAGGGCGTTGCTTTTCCCGGTTCCCTGAATATGGGCCCGGGAGTCCATATGTTTAATATCAAACAAAACCAGATCCAGATACTCCAGAAGATTTTCCAGAACCGACCAGGATCCATATCCGCTGGTGTCCAAAGCCGTGTGCAGTCCTCGTTCCTTGCAAGCCTTCAATAATTCCAGGATAAAAGGACCCTGGGACAGCGGTTCCCCGCCGGAAACGGTAACCCCGCCGCCGGAACGGTTAAAAAACAACTCATCCTTGAGAATCTCGATCATGACCTGATCGACGGTCATGATTTCGCCCACGGTGGTCAGGGATTTAGAAGGGCAGACTTTAACACAATCCAGGCACAGGTTGCATCGGCGGCGCTCAATCTTACGGCCTTTTTTCGGGTCGAAGGTGATGGCCTTCTGCGAACAGGCCTCAAGGCATTTCAGACAGGCGATACAACGATCATCGTGGGTCATCAATTCCGGGAAGGGGTTGGCGGATTCCGGGTTATGACACCACAGGCATTTAAGGGGGCAGCCCTTGGTGAAGACCGTGGTCCTTATTCCCGGACCATCGTTGGTACTGTATCCCTGAATCAGAAAAATCGATCCCTGGTTGGAAGGGGCCCCCGGTTTCTGTTTTGTCATGGCCTATTAAAATCTTAACCAAGCAGGTATCATTTTTATAGTAATAAGAACATGCAGTTTGATTGAAAGAGTATATGGAAAGAAAAAGGCATGGTCAAGGAGAAAAAGGGGCCAAAAGGCAAGGGGGCAAAGAACATCATCCGAAGGGATATTTTTCTTGACAACTTGACCAATAAAATTTATTATACCAAAAAAGGGGGAAAGAATTATGAAGGCAATTCCGATTGGTGAATTTAAGACCAATTTTTCATCCATCCTGGAACGGGTCAAAAAAGGAGAAAAAGTGGTGATCAGTTTTGGAAAGAAGAAGGAAAAGGTGGCCGTTCTTGTTCCGTTTAAAGACGACAAACCTCAAAAAAGTCGGAAACTCGGTCTTCTTAAGGGAAAGGTAAAATGTATATTCAAAGAGGATTTTCAGATCAGTGATGAGGAATTGCTTTCCTTATGAACTCTTTGATTGACACCCATACCTTTTTATGGTCGGTATCTGACCCCGATCGGTTGGGTAAGAAAGCTAGGACCGTTTTAGAAGATCCAAATAATAGTATCTGGATCAGCGTAGTTTCCTTCTGGGAGATTTCACTCAAACACGCCGTCGGAAAACTCGATTTGGTTAATGTCCTTCCGGAAGCTTTTCCAGATATTGCCAAGCAAATGCAATTTGAAGTTCTGAATCTTTCGGCTCTGGAGGCAGCTACCTTCTATAAACTTCCCAAAATGAGTCATAAAGATCCTTTTGACCGTCTAATTATCTGGCAAGCCATTCAGCAAAAATTGCCCATCATTTCCAAAGACAAACAAGTTATAGCCTATAAAGAGCTTGGGCTGAAGGTTATTTGGTAGTCTTCACGACCCTCCCATATCTCCCTTCACCTCACCCCAAAAGGAAATTCGTATCCCTTTACCTCCCGGATTTTCCTTAAACAATCGAGTGGGCCGGGAGGTTTTTTAATCTATTAACGGCCTCAAAATAAAAAGGATATTTCCCAAAGCAGGTGGGGTTGTATTTTATGGAGTCATTGGCTTTAGGGCGCCTTCTTTTCCGGACTTATCCATGGGGGAAACCGCAGCCCGCCTGCCGGTTTTAGCAGGCGGGAATGCGGAGGGGGCAAAGATCCCCCTTGGATAAGTCCGAAGAAAAGACCAGCCCTGAAGTCACAGACGGAAAAAAATGCAACCCCACCGGGTAAATATTATTATGAGACGATTAATAAGAGAAGCTATATCCCTTTAAACTGAGCCGGTCTTTTTTCCAGAAAGGCCCGGACGCCTTCCCGGTGATCTTCGGACTGCCGGCAGACTCCCTGGGCAAAGCTCTCAAATTCCAGTTGGGTCAGGAGGTCGTTGTGGCGAAGACCTTTGTAGACGGCTTTTTTCATGAGCTTGATGGGCAAGGCGGGTCCCTTGGCCAGTTTCAGGGCCAGTTCATAGGTGGTGGGCAGCAAGGCCTCAGGAGGGACTACTTTGGTCACCAGGCCGATACGCTCGGCCTCCCGGGCGTCAATCATGATCCCGGTAGTCAGCATTTCAATCGCTTTATCCGGGCCGATGAGCTGGGGAAGTAAAAGGGTGGCGCCCAGATCACCGACCAGACCGACCCGAACCCAGATAGCTCCGAACCGGGCGGATTCCGAGGCAATACGAATATCGCTTAAAAGGGCCAGGGAGAGGCCGGCCCCGGCGGCTACGCCGTTTATAGCGGTTATGATGGGGATTTCCAGGTTCCTGATTAATCCGGCCACGTACCCCGTTCCTTCCAGCAGATCGGCCTGGGTCTTGGCCGGTCCGCGGCCTTCAATGTTAGCGGCCAGACGGGCGCCGACATCCGAACCGGAACAGAATCCCCGTCCGGAACCGGTGATCACCAAGACCTTTATTATTTCCTGATTTTTCTGAATATGATCGATGATTTTCCGGAAGTCATTCCACATTTCGGTGGACATGGCGTTCAACTTCTCCGGATGGTTCAAGGTCAGCATGCCGATGCCGTCCTCTTCCTTTAAAGACATTTTATCGAAATTCATCACTTCTCCTGGATGTCGGGCAATAGGCAATTGGCAATAGGCAATTGGCAATGGGTAAGAAGGTTTTCTGAGTTTTTTCCTATAGCCTCGTGCCTATCGCCTATAGCCTGTTTTTTAAAGACTCAATTCCGTCCTGGCAATGATCTGATCCTGGACCCCCTTGGTCATGTCCACAAAATAGGCGGCCAACCCGGCGGTCCTGACCACCAGATCGGAGTATCGATCAGGATGCATTTGAGCGTCGATCAAAGTCTCCCGGTCAATGACGTTGAACTGGGTATGGTGAATCCCCAGATCGACAAAGGCTTTCAGCAAAGCGATAAAATTGGCCCCGTTGTTCTTTTTCAACTCCTGGGGGGTGAATTTTTGGTTGAAAAGGTGAGTAAAGGTCCCGGCGTGATCCAACTTGCTGATGGATTTCATGGTGGCCAGAGGTCCTTTTTGGTCCGTGCCGAGAACCGGGGAGACGGTCCCGTCATTGAAAAGATCCAGGTCCTTCCGGCCGTCCGGAGTGGCCCCGGTCATCCCGCTGTAGTCATAATAGGAGGAGGCCCCGGTTCCATCTTCGTTGAAAGGCCAGCCCCAGATATTCTTGAAGCTTTTAAAGGCCTGGTTGGTCTTCTTGTAGAATTCCCGGCCGATGAGATCCACATAATCGTCATCATTCCCCCATTTGGGAGCGTCGTTGATGAATTGTTGACGCAAATCCTCCCGTCCCTCCCAATTGTTTTTCAAGGCCTCAATCAGCTCGGCCATGGGGACTTCCTTGTTGTCAAAAACGAGCTTTTTAATAGCTGCCAGGGAGTTGATGATGGTCACCTGGCCTACGGGCTGGATGATCGTGTTGTGATAATATTTGTACTCCCGGCAGTCTTTTCCGGCTTCCATACAGCCGTCCACTACAGCGGAAAGGAAAGGCTGGGGCAGCCAATCTTCTTCCAGGACATCCACCAGATTATAGATGGTCACCAGCTTATGTAAAAAGAATTTGACCTGCTCCAGGTAGGCCTGCATGGCGTCATCGACCGAGGTCCAGGTCAGGGGATCACTGGTCTTGGCCCCCACCTGTTTACCGCTGAATTTGTCCACCCCCTGGTAGAGGGCGTATTCCAGGCACTTGGGCAGGACGAAGGTGCCGCCCAAAGCCCTCTGGCACATGGCCTTGCCGGGGACGATCCAGCGCATACAGCCGTCGGTTCCGTAATCCCGGGCGTCTTCCAGGGGAAGACCGAGGTTCATCAGAAAGGGGATCATCATGTTGTCATTAAAGAAGGAATAGACCCCGGGCTGTTTGAGCAGTGAAGAGACGATTTTTTGATAAAGTCTCTGGGGGGTCTGGGGATGGAGCCTCACCGCCAGGGCTGGCTGGTTGAAGCCCACCTCATCCTTGGCGTCCATCATGATATAGGTCATTTCGTTGGTGGCGTCAAAACCATCGGGGTCCACACCGCCGATGGTCACCACCCGGGTGATCAAAGGTCCGGCCGAAGGGTGGGAGGGCGGAATTAAAGCCCCTTCTTCATTAAATTTAAGCAGCAGGTGTTCCACCAGTTCCTGGGCCTGGGCGTAGGTCAAGCGGCCTTCTTCCTTGTCTTTTTTATAAAAGGGATAGAAGATCTGGTCCACCCGGTCTCCGTTGCCGGAGGTTTGGAGGTCCAGGACCCGGACGATCAGGTTGATAAACCAGTAGAACTGAAGGGCCTCATGAAGGGTGCGGGGCGGATTTTCCGGCACCCAGTCGCAAACCATGGCCATTTCCTCCAGTTCCGCTTTTCTCTTGGAATCAGATTCCTTGGCTGCCTCCTGCCGGGCAAGCTCGGCGAACCTCTTGCCCTGCCGGATCACCGCTTCAGAGGAAATAATCACTGCCTCATAAAAGGCTTTTTTCTTGAGATAGTCCTTGGCCTGTAAATAAAGCTCCGGATCGGCTTTGATTTCTTCCAGCTTGGCTTTGGCCTCGGCAATAATCCCTTCCAGGCCGGTTTGGAAAATTCTGGAGTAATTGGGCGACCCCACGTGGCCGCCGTGTCGCCAGAGGAAGACCCCCTGGTTGGGATAAAACCAGTAATAGAGGATGTCCTTGGGCAAAAGATTCCGTTCCATGCCGTGGACGGATTTTCCTTTCCAATATTTATGGATCTGATGCAGTTCGGTCCGTTTTTCATCGGTCAGTAACTGGCTGTACTCGGTATCGATGGCCTTGTCCAGCCAACTGCTCCATTTTTCCGGGAAGGTGATCATCGAGCAGGGTTCGCTGGAAACGTTTCCCACAATCCGTTCCTTGGGCAGGATATAGAGGGTCCGGTTGTCCAGAAAGTGGGCCATGGCCTTGGCCCGGCGAAGGACCATGGGTTCGCCTTCCGAGGCCTGATAGCCTTCGGTGATCAACCGCGCCCGTTCAATGCAGAGCTTGACCTCGTCCCGGTAGGGGTTGCGGCCTTCTTCCTTGACCCGGGTTACATTCCCCCTGGCGGCTTCAATCCGGCCCGAACCACGACTGCTTTTGTTCTGGTAAACAATACTTTTCCTCATCTCCTTGGTTACCCGTGAAGGGTCCGGAGAATCCTTAGGACCGATGGTGCGTGTGGCTAAACTCATGGCATTCCTCCCTTGGAAGTTGAAGGGTTTATTTATCGTATTTTGAAAACCTTCATTTGCCCTTTTCGAGGTTAAGTTTCATTTGGTTTCTTAAAAATGTCAACATCTTTTTGAGACATCGGAGATGGGTGGGGATATGAAGCTGCCCGGGTTAAATTTACACCATTTAAAGTCCTCGGCCTGAACGTTACCTGGGCAGTGAAATCTCTGTGAATTACAAGAAAGATTTACTGAAAATGGATAACACCCCGGGGCCGTCATTCCGGCGAAAGCCGGAATCCAGGAATTTCCGGGCTAAAAATAACCTGGACCCCGGCTTTCGCCGGGGAGACGACTTTAAAGGGTTTTGGCACTTGGTCAAAGGGAATATCCTGTTTAATAATGACGTCCACTTTCAACCCCGAGGCCGGGTGAATGAAAAATTCCATGGGACAGTCTTTTGGCTACTTCCTGAGAAATTTGTTTTTCATCCCAATCAGGGTGGATGCTCTTAAAATGGGCCGTCAACATTTTCCGGGCCGATGTCCACAGGCTGAATCCAATTTTAATCCTTTCGGCCGGGGTCTTTTTCCGCAGGATTCCATAACGTCATCCATTACTTCAATCTTTCTCGGGGCCAATTTTTGTTTTGCTTTTTGCGGTTCAATCATGGGCTGTTTTTCTTATTTTTATGGGAGTATATACATGGTACAAATTTTAAGCGAGATAAATCATTTGTCAAGATAATCCTTATCATTTATAATGGTTACAAAGAATTATGAGGAGTTGGGCAAACCTTAAGCCTCTATAATGGTCAAATGATCCGGGCTTGATTTCATCAAAGGAGACCATTGATTTGGAATGATATACGGAAAACTAAAGAATAACTTTTTGAAAGCTTAAGAAAATCGTAGGAGGACGTCATATATGTTGAAAAGGAGCAAAGACCAAGAAGGATCAGAATCGAGTCAAGTATCCAAGCCAGGAGGGGAACAGAAGGCCTCTGAAAAGCCTTTTCAGGAACGCCCGCGCATATGCCTGATCGACGTCACCGAGGATGTCATAACAAGACTCAAACACGAGGGTTTCAATTGCTACAACGGCACACTTGGAGCTCTGGTTGAGGTCAACAATGCGACTCAACGCAGTGCACGACAGTGCCTTCCAAATTTTGATTTCCCGATGAACCTGCATGAGTATGATATTATCGTTGTGGATTTACAGCAGCCGAGGTCGGTCCCATATAATAATGAGGAACATGTGAGAACCCAGACCAAAGGACACCGGCAACTCGCGTTCGTCAGCTCATTTCCTGAAACCATATTTGACCCGCGCTCCCTATCTTCCAGTCTCCTTCAATCAAAACTCCTGCCCTTCATGGCGAAGGAGTCCATACTCCTGATCTTCGCTGCGAGCCAAGAGATCACCGAGTATGATCCTATTTCTATTACGCATCGTGGACCAGAGCGGCTCCATTCGGAAGCTCACTCGCTATACGAATTCTATCCCGATCTTCCCTCGTTCAAGAATATCATAGGTAAGGATACGAGAGTCGTTCTGAAATCCGGCTCCGATCTTGCCAACTTACTCGAAAGGCACAACAAGACAGCTACCTACGATATCACGTTTGAGCACCCGACACGTTGGGAGAATCATGCGCAAGTAAAAGATCAGGACTTCATCCCTCTTGTCGAAGCGGGGCCAGACGAGATCGTCTCTTTTGCATGCAGGACAGGAAAAAACCTGACTTTCCTTTTCCCTCGAATCGAGCAAAAACAGGAGTTCCTCGTCGCCCTGCTTGATAAGATCCTGCCAGGTATCATTCCCGGGGTGTTTCCGTTCAGCACTCAGTTTGCGTGGTTGACTGATCCGCCCTACCAACTGCCATACGAGAGCAAACTGTTTGATCATAAAGCAAATCTGACGACGGAATATGAGACCAATCTCAAAGAGATCGAAAGGCTGATCGACGCAAACCGCCAAGAGTATGGTTTTCTTCACGACCTGCTGAAACAATCGGGCCCCGAGTTAGTTAAAACTGTGGAGATATACCTTCGGTGGCTCGATTTCGGTAAAGTTGTGAACGTCGACGAAACGAATCCTAATCTTCATGAGGAGGATCTCAGGGTCGAGGACGATCGCGGATTATTATTAATTGAGGTAAAGGGCATCAGCGGTACATCGACTGATTCCGAGTGCTCTCAGATCAGCAAGATCAAATACCGCAGATCCAAAGAGCGAAGTGCATTCGATGTCTTCGCCCTATATATGGTCAACCACCAAAGATTCCTACCTCCAGAGGCCCGTATGAATCCTCCCTTCAATGCCACCCAGATCACAGACGCCAAAAATGATGAGCGCGGACTCGTGACAACATACGACCTTTTTAAGCTCTATTTCAACGTGATTGAAGGCCACATTACAAAGGCTGATGCTCGCAACGCCCTGTACGGCATCGCCCTCGTGCGTTTTTGCCCATCTGGGGCGACGGCTCTTCCCGGCCCCTACGAAATCCACCATGGGGGCTACGTGGTCGTCTTCAAAATTGAGGGGCTCGAAGTCAAAGTTGGTGATTCCGTTCTGCTCGACTGCGCCGGCCGTTACACATCCACCCAAGTTCTCGAGATTCAGGTTGACGGCACACCCGTGGAATCAGCGAACGCTGGTGAAATTGGCATGAAACTTTCAGCATGTGTACACAAGAATATGACTCTCTGGTTGGTCAGCGAAGACAAAAAGTGAACAGCACCCGACAAAGCGGATGTGCGGTGAGTATGGGATAAAGACCAGACCAATGAGTCGATTTCTCAATGAATTATATAGAAAACGATGGGCAAGAAGGATCTTAAATCTATTCTTATCCCTCAAAAGAAGGTTCTAAACCGAACACATAATTATTAAATCCTAAATCCCCAACGGTCTTAAAAACAGGTCTCAAATAGGATGGTTATCTTGATATTTAAATGGGTTTTTTTGTCCGATCCCTCAATGAATAGGAGGGGTATACGGAAAACTTGAGAATTAATCTTTATCGAAGGGAAAAAAAATGATTGGGCGTTTTCAAGGAGAAGCAGGAAGGCGACGACTAATTGACGCTCTTTGCAGGCAGCAAATCGTTTTCGGGGATGAGGCTCTGGCCACAAGGATTGCAGATATCGGGCAGATTTCCGAGTATACCAGTGGGGAGAGACTTATTGATGACTTTGGAACCGGCAGCGATATTTACCTTCTGCTCTCAGGAACGGTGGAAATTAAAGTGAATCATCGTGTTGTCGCATCTCGCGGTTCGGGCCAGCACATAGGAGAGATGGCATTAATCGACCCTTCGGCGGTTCGCTGTGCAGAGGTCGTAGCAAAGCAGACGGTAGTGGCATGCGTCGTAGCAGAGTCTGCCTTCACTGCTCTCGCTCAAGAATTGCCAGTTCTCTGGAGGCGTATCGCTTTGGAGCTTGCTAATCGGTTACGGCAACGCAATTTCCTCGTTATGCCGCCGAATTCTCGCCCACATCTCTTCATTGGATCGTCGGTTGAGTCACTGAAGGTTGCGCGGGCCATTCAACTTGGCCTCGAACACGATGATTTCACAATCAAAGTGTGGACTGACAGTGTATTTGGAGCCTCAAGCTTCCCTATTGAGTCGCTGGAGGAGGAGATTCGTGGTGCAGACTTTGGCCTATTGGTTCTTGCACCAGATGATCAGGTTTTTAGCAAAAAAGCCATTGAATTTGCACCAAGGGACAATGTGATATTTGAATTAGGTATGTGCATGGGGGCTTTAACTCGAATGCGATCCTTCCTAGTTTATCCAATAGGGGTCGATAGGGATCAGTTTGCGAGAGAGTCCGCCGAATAATTTATGAAAGGAAGGTGAAGTAAATGCCTTTATTTGATGATCTTGAGAACGATGTTCAGGGGATTATCGATAAGCCTTGGAGCACCCGAAAGGGTCAAACGGTGCCAAATTCCAGCGATGTTGCTCTTGCGGGTGGCGCTGTCGAACTTGATGCCACTTTCTTGTATGCAGACTTGGCAAATTCTTCTAAGATGGCTTTGGAACTGGACCGCAGAGTGGCGGCAAAGATTATTAAGGCGTTTCTTGCGACCACTGCAAGGCTTGTCCGGCATCACGGCGGAACAATTGTGAGTTTTGATGGCGACCGCATTCTTGGAGTCTTCATAGGTAACTCAAAAAACACAGCTGCGGCGAAATGTGCTCTCCAGATCAATTACACTGTAAAGGATATTATAAGACCAAAGTTCGTGGGCAAATATGAGAGTGTTAAGAATGCCAGTTTCAGTATTCGCCATGGCGTAGGCATTGACACGGGGGCGGTCCTTGCAGTTCGGGCTGGTGCACGTGGAGACAACGACTTGATTTGGATCGGGAGAGCTCCCAATCTTGCGGCCAAGTTGAGTGATCTGAGGGAATCACCAAACCATACATTCATAACTGCAACTACATACAACCTTCTCCACGACTCGTCGAAATACGGTGGCAAGGACAATGAGAACATGTGGGAAAAACGGACATGGACTTTTCTCGAGGAATCAATGACCATCTATAGGTCAAGTTGGCATTGGAAGCCGTGAACATGTAGGTAAATGGGACGGTTCTCTTTAAGAGGAATTAACAAATAAAACCGACCCCTTTATTTCCTCAAGTCTTGGCAACATTGAATTGGTATCAGTTGATGCCGGAAAGTGCGAGAACATCAAGTGGGCTTCAATGAATTAAAGTGGCTCTTTCCCATCGCTATCACGCTGCACAATCTGGAGGAGGCCATCTGGCTCCCGGCCTGGTCCAATAACGCCGGGAAGTGGCATCATCCGGTCACTCCCATCGCCTTTCGTTTCGCGGTGACGGTGCTGACGGTTCTGGCCTTCATGGTAACCATCTGGAGCGCAACAGGCGGTCCGGAAAGCGTGGGAACATACCTTTTGACCGGATACGCGCTAGGCATGCTTCTAAATGTAGTCCTGCCGCATCTTGTGGCTACCATAGCACTTCGGAGCTACATGCCGGGATTGGTGACAGCGATTTTATTAAATCTTCCGGTCACGGTTTTGTTGCTGATCAGTGCTTTTAGCGAAGGCTTTGTAAGTTTTCCGACCTTTGCCTACTATGGGGTCTTCGTTTGTTTTGGACTTGTGGGGTCAATTCCTCTGCTGTTTATCATGGGGGAGAAATTGATGGGTTTGTCCTTATGTATCAAAGATCGGATCAGATGAAGGGATTGAATTTCCAATCAATTCTTTTTAAAGAAAAGGAGAATCATCATGGCTTTTCCGGAGTACTCTTCTTATGATGGTCTCGGTTTGGGTGAACTCGTTCGGAAGGGTGAGGTAACCGCATCTGAGCTTCTGGAGGAGGCGATTGCCCGTGTGGAGCGCCACAACGGCAAGATCAACAGCGTCATCTACAAATTCTACGACCAGGCCCGCGAGGCGGCCCGCCGGAAGCCGGGTCACGGCCCCTTCGAAGGCGTCCCTTTTCTCCTCAAAGATATATTAGGCGAGTGCGAGGGGGTACCGACGCGCTTTGCAAGCCGTTACTTTCCTTCCTTCCCTTCACCAGTCGACTCCGAACTGGTGGCCAGATACAAGCGTGCCGGGCTCATCCCCTTCGCCAAAACCAACGCCCCGGAGTTCGGCCTCCCACCCATCACCGAGTCCCAACTTTACGGAACGGCCCGAAATCCCTGGAACACGGATTACACCCCCGGAGGTTCGAGTGGCGGGTCGGCAGCAGCCGTAGCCGCGGGGATTGTTCCACTGGCCCATGGCAACGACGGCGGGGGCTCAATCCGAATCCCGGCCGCCTGCTGCGGTCTGGTTGGTCTCAAACCGACCCGGGGCCGAAATTCGCTCGCCCCGAATCTCGGGGATATCATGGGTGGGTTGGTCTGTGAACATGTGCTAAGCCGAAGCGTACGGGACAGCGCTGCGGCCCTCGACGCCACCGAGGGGTATGTGGCCGGCGACCCCTATTCTGCACCGCCCAAAAAGAACCCCTACACCCAAGAGATCAAGACGGACCCCGGGCGCCTGAAGATCGCCTTCTGGGAAGGCAGCCCTCAGGGTGAGCCTCTCCACGAAGAGGCCGTTAAAGCGGTTCGTGGGGCGGCCAAGCTTTGTTCCGAGCTCGGTCACGAAGTGGAGGAAGCCGGACCGGCGATCAACGAGGAGGGAGCGGCGACGGCCTTCTTCGCCGTCTACGCCGCCGGCCTGGCCTCGACCGTCGAAGTCTTGAAACAGATCACCGGCGTACAGCCAACCTTGGAAAATATGGAGAGCCTGACGTTCAATTTTTACGAAATGGGAAGACAGGTTACCGCCGCCCAGTACTTGAATGCGGTTGCCTTACTGCAACGTCTATCCAGGGAGTTTGCCGCCTTCTTCGAGAAGTACGACCTATGGATTACCCCGGCCCTCGGTTGCCCGCCCTTAAAGGTCGGGACCATCGATTTTCAAAGTCCATCGGCTTCCCTGGAGGACCCAAGGATCGCGGTTTTCGCCCACACTAACCCCTATTATAACATCTCCGGCCAGCCCGCCCTATCGCTTCCCCTCCACTGGACCGCCGAAGGACTGCCACTCGGGGTACTCTTCGGCGGAAAGTATGGGGATGAGGCAATGCTTTTCAGACTTGCCGGGCAGATCGAACAGGCCCGTCCCTGGAAGGACCGGTATCCTTCCGTCTGGGGATAGGAAAGGCGGGACGGGTTTTTACACTTTATGTTATCGGGCTAAAGGAAAAAAAGGAGGATCGAATAATGCCAAACGTTAAAGCCAATGGAGTACGGATTGAGTACGATACTTTTGGTGACCTTAGTTCTCCCCCTCTCTTGCTCATCAGGGGATTAGGTACCCAGATGACTGACTGGGAAGAGGACTTTTGCAATCTGCTGGCCGACCAAGGTCTTTTTGTTATCCGGTTCGACAACCGGGATGTAGGCCTTTCCCAAAAATTTGAAGAAGGCGGTGTTCCCGATATTATGGCGGCATTATCTGCTGTTATGCAAGGTCTGGAGATACAGGCCCCATACAGCCTCGACGATATGGCCGATGATGCCATCGGCCTGCTCGATGCCCTGGAAATTAAAAAGGCCCATATCTTTGGAATTTCAATGGGCTCAGCCATAACTCAAATAATAGGCTATAGTCACCCTTCAAGGGTTCTGAGCCTGATTCCGGTCATGGGTTCAACCGGTAATCCCGATCTTCCTCCCGCCAAACCGGAGGCTATGGAAGTACTTCTTTCCCCTGCACCGGAAGAACGGGAGGCCTTTATTGAGCATTTCAAAAGGGGGCAAAGGGTCATTTGGGGCAGTTTACCCTTTGATGAAGATGATATAAATAAGAGAGCCGCAGTTTCTTATGAAAGATCAAATTATCCACAAGGGGTGGCACGTCAACTTGTGGCGACAATCTCCAATGGAAATCGAAAACCCCGTCTGACTTCCATAACGGCTCCCACACTTGTAATTCATGGCGCAGCAGATCCGCTTATCCCCTTTGAAGGGGGGAGAGACACAGCCGAAGCCATTCCAGGGGCAGTTCTGTTGAAGATTGAAGGGATGGGGCATTGTCTGCCGAGAGCGGCCTGGCCCCAAATTGTAGAGGCTATCGCAGTGCTGACGAAGAAAGCATCAGCAAAATCCGGATAAAAAGATTTCCGGTCAAAAAGGAACCCAAAATGCAAAACGATAAAGCGGCGGCATCGGTTGAGCAGCAAATCATCCAACTCGAAAGACAGGCGCTGGAGCGCTGGTGTCAAGGCGATCCATCCGGTTTCCTGGAGATATCCGCTTTAGACGTTGTTTACTTTGATCCTTTCTTAGAACACCGGATTGATGGACTCCGAGCGCTGACGGAATATTACGAGGCCCTGCGAGGTCAGGTCCTCGCCGAGCGTTTTGAATTATTGAATCCGCTGGTGCAATTGGTTGGCTCCGGGGCGGTTCTCACCTTCAATTTCGTTTCCTGGGGAGAAGGCGGAGAGGAGCATCGTTGGAACTGCACGGAAGTTTATCGCCGGAGCGGGTCCCGCTGGCAAATCATTCAAACGCACTGGTCGTTCACCCGGACGGGCAACTGATTGTTCGGCACCAAAAATAAAATCCAAGGCCACCGGATTCGACGATGACGAGTGTTTTGAAATGAACGCACCAGAGATATACGACCGGATTGGAACCGACTACGCGACTATGCGAAAGCCGGATTCACGCTGGGTTGCCAGAATACACCGGGTGCTCCAGGGCCACCGCACTCTACTCAACATAGGGGCCGGAACAGGCTCTTATGAACCCGGGTTCATATCCGTTGTGGGAATTGAACCGTCGCTGATAATGATCAGGCAGCGCTCGTCTTCAGCCGCACCGGTGGTCTGTGGCGTTGCCGAGCACCTGCCCTTCCCGGAGGGCGTCTTTGACGTATCTTTGGCGATACTGACGGTGCATCACTGGTCTGATCCGGCCGCTGGTCTGAAAGAAATGCGCCGGGTTTCAAAAAAGCAAGTGGTCGTCACCTGGGACCCGGACGTTTTCGTCCGTGAATTCTGGATGGTTCGGGACTATCTACCGGAAGCGGTGGAACGTGAGAGACAAAAGGCTGCCCTTTCCTTTGTTTTGACGCATCTCGGACCAGCTTCCATCGAGATTTTGCCGGTCCCGGAGGACTGCTCGGATGGATTTTGGGGGGCCTATTGGAAACGCCCGGCATCCTATCTGAATCCAACTGTTCGGGGAGCAATCTCCGGGCTGGCTCTTCTCGATCAGGGGATTGTTTCGGCTACCCTGGATCGTTTGAAGTTTGATATCGAAAGCGGCCGATGGCAAACCAGATACTCAGACCTGCTGACGCTTTCAGAAATCGATCTGGGGTATCGTCTGGTGGTCGCTGAGCGCTGAAGCAATCAAAGTCATTGTTATTTTTTGGTGAGACGTTAGGGAATGAAGGCTTGCTCGGTCACCTTGGCTACGAGCCGACGGAGAAAGATTTCCATGACGTTCTCTCTTTGCATCAGACTTTAGGTGTCAGACTGCCTGATTCGTACCGTCATCAAAAATTTAATACCAAGGAGCAAAAAAATGGATCTTAAAACTATTAAACTCTTGGCCAAATATAATGAAACGACCAATAAAGAAATGAATAAATATATTTCTCAACTGAATGCGACCCAATGGAACACCGATTTCAAGGCCCATTTCCCGAATATATTTAAAATATGCAACCACGTCTATATCGGAGATTACAATTGGCTGAAGCGGTTCAGCAAACTGCGGGATTTTCAGTATATAAAGGACGGCTTTTTCTCGGGAGAAATAAGCTTCACCATGGAAGCCTTTAAAGAACCGAAGGAGTATATCGCTAAAAGGGAGTTTTTGGATAAGGCGATTAATCAATTTGTAAATGAATTGACGGAAAATGACCTGGAAGGTAATTTGAAGTATAAGGATTCCAGGGGAACGGAACATAATCGTAATCTGGGCGGACTCATTATCCATATGTTTAATCATCAAACTCATCATCGGGGCATGGTATCCATTTACCTGGAAATGTTGGGGATAAGTAATGATTATAGTAACTTGTTTTATTTAATTTAGAACTGCAGCGCATTTTTTTGCTAAGGCGCTCCTTAACCGTCTTTCCGGCATGCTTTAAGCCGGAATCCAGTGACTTTGATTTCTAATTTTCTTTGAAAAACCTGGATTCCCGATAAAGACATTCGGGAATGACGAAAAAGTGTCGCTGTAGAATTAGTTAGAAGACAGAAATAAAGTTGATCGACCTTAGACGCCGGAGCTAAACATGTCTATTATTTTCCGTGCGGTCACTTACGCGGCCCTTTTTATCGGCCTGGTGCTTATATTCCTGCCCGCCCGTCTTTTGTCCTGGTCAGGCATGGTCCGTCCGGAGACGATAGGAGTACAACAGGTGATCGGGATAATCGTCGGGGCCGCTGGTGCGGCAGTCGCTCTGTGGTGCGTATTCAGCTTCGCCTTTATCGGAAAAGGGACTCCGGCGCCCTTTGATCCGCCCCGCCGACTGGTGGTTCAGGGTCCCTACCGTTTCGTGCGGAATCCCATGTACCTTGGCGCAGGGTTCGCCCTGGCCGGCGCCGCGCTCTTCTACGGGTCTTGGGTCTTATTAGGTTATATCGGCCTCTTCTTTCTCGCGACCCACCTTTTCGTGGTCGGGTACGAGGAACCCACCCTGCGTCGAACCTTCGGGCCGGAGTACGATGCTTACTGCCGCCGGGTCAGCCGCTGGCGGCCGAAAATATGAATCCACTTGATTCTTAGGCTGATAACCGTTAAATTGAGATGACTTATACAAACAGGTTGGGTTAGGAGAATAGATTGATCGCATCTAAGCCAATATAAGCAGTATTCTCCTAACCCGGACAAGCCGGAATTTAAAATTGCAAATTGGAGATTGTAAAGTACAAATTTATGGAAAACGACTGTACAAAAATAATCATTGGACCTCTATTTATATTGGCCTTTATGATTTTAATGATAATATTCTATCCACTTTGAGCAGAATATTATTCTTAAGTTACTAAGCCTCGTCCGGGAGTTCCCCGGAAGAGGAGACCCCTGATGGGGAAGTAATAACATGTTAAAAGCTCATTTCTGTCATTCCGGGCTTGAGTCGTTCGGCTCATCGGCTCCCTTTTGGGAGCCTCTTCAAAAGCTCGACAATTCGGCTTCCGAATGGAAGCCTCTTGGGGAGCTCGGCAAAGCCGAGCGAATCGAGCGGCCCGAACTTTAAGCAAAGACTCCCCTTGGGAGTCGGCCGGAATCCAGGAAGTTAAATTCAACGCCTGCGGACTGGACCCCGGCTTTCGCCGGGGTGACGGAGAAGGAGACTGATTCCAATAATATAAACCACATCGACAAGACTTTGTCGATGTACAGTCGCTAAGCGCCTAATAAACGTCATGCCACGCTTTTGGTGGTGTGACACCACGATGCATGAAAAAAGACCTGTGGGCTCGGAACCTATTTTCGAGTTAAACCCTCATGCCCCTGCGGGGCGCCACGAATAATGAAAATAGTTTTCGCCGAACGACGAACGCTGAACGACGAACGGTATTTTCGTATTAAAGAGGTGATTTATGTATTACATAGTTGAAACCGTCAAATCGTTTGAGCGGGCCGCGGCCGATCTTGAATCAGCGGTTAAAGGTCATGGCTTCGGGGTACTGCATGTCCACGACCTGGGGACCACGCTTCGCAGTAAAGGCGTTGACTTCAAGGAGGAGTGCAAGATTTTTGAAGTCTGTAACCCGGTACAGGCGGCCAGGGTTCTGGCGGCCGATATGCGCCTGAACATGGCACTGCCCTGTCGTGTCTCGGTCTTTACGGAGAAAGGCAAAACCAAGATCGGGTTTATCAAACCGGTGCAAATGCTTTCGGCACTATCCCAGGATCCAGCCTTAGTCCAGGTTGCTAAAGAGGTTGAGGAAAAGATCATCCGGATGGTTGACGAGGCGAAATAAACGCTTGCCAAATAAATCGATAGGGTAGGGTAGGGGCAGTCTTTGTTTTTTATTTAAGGAAGCCCGGATATTTTTTTGATGATCATAACGATAATCACGGGATCGGGAGGGAGAGATGACTGAAGAAATCAAGCTGGAGATCTGGTCTGACTACCTTTGACCCTTTGCCTACGAAGCAGCAGTTTGGCTGCATCAGGTCAAGGCCGGGTATGGAGATCGGCTTCAAATGGAATGGTATTGCTTTCCCCTGGAACAGGTCAACAGCACCTTGGGACCCCAGTGGAAACTTTGGGAACAACCGGACGAATTCATGAGCAGGGGCCTCTGGGCCTTCCGGGCCGGGGAAGCCGCCAGACTCCAGGGAAAAGAACGATTCGAAGGCTTTCACCTGGCTGTGCTGCGGGCCCGTCATGCGGAAAAAAAGGACATCTCCAATCAAGAGGTCCTGATCACGCTGGCTGGGGGGGCGGGATTGGATGTGGAAAAGTTCCGTAAGGACTTGGCTGATCGAAATTTGCTGGCCAAGATCGGCGAGGATTATACGCGGGGCGTCCAGGAACACGGCGTCTGGGGAACGCCCACTCTGGTGTTCAATGGGCGGCAAGCCGCCTATCTCAGGCTGAAACCGGCTCCACCGCCGGAGGAATCGGTGAAACTGTTCGAGGAACTATTTTCTATCATCTATCACCGGCCCAACATTCTAGAGGTGAAGAGGCCGAGATAGC
The DNA here is from genome assembly GCA_016208255.1 of Deltaproteobacteria bacterium. Taxonomy (GTDB): domain Bacteria; phylum Desulfobacterota; class RBG-13-43-22; order RBG-13-43-22; family RBG-13-43-22; genus RBG-13-43-22. The sequence continues at coordinate 32,873 of JACQYK010000040.1, forward strand.
CCCGGAGGTTGACCCCGGGTCAGGACTGGGGATCAGGCGAATACCGGCCCTCCCAAAACCCGATATCTGGTTGGCTTATTCTTTTCCAAGCAGTATCTTAATAATCTGAGGGGCCGCGTCCCTGGCCCGTTGCCGGAGTTCGTCCTCGTTCAAACTGCCAATGGGGTGCTTCAGTACGGCAAAGCGGTAGTCCGGCAGGGCCCTGATTTCGGCGATGGCCCTGGCCGTGGGGATAAAGGGTTCGGTGATCAGGACCGCGGCCGGTTTTCCCCGGTTATCCGTTTCAATTCCATCGTGCAAACTGCACGAGCTGCAAGAGCCTCAATCTCCGATACCGGTAACGACCGCGTCCACCTGGCTGACCAGTCCATCCAAGATCTTTATCGGACAGTTGGTCCCGGGATTCATCTTTTTTTCAAAGACGACCCCGGACAGGGTAAATTTGTTTTTCAGCTCTTCAGCTACCAGCGCCAGCAGCCGGTCGGCATTTTCCTTGCTATTGGACAGGAAACCGATCCTCAGGCCTTGCAGTGATGAAAGGCGCGGGGCCAATACCGCCGGGCTTACTTCAGCGGTCTGAACCGGATTCAAAAAACGGATGGACATATTAATCTCCTTCCAGAGGATGTTTTTCGATCAGGGGTATGAGGGTGGGGCCGCAATCCAGGCAGACGCCTATAGGTTTCATCTGAAAGTGAGAAGCCCGGTGCCGGCTCCAGGAAGGGATAAAGGCGCTGTGTCCGCCTGCTTCACCTCCGGCGACTACCAGCAAAATGTCCTCCGGCCCCATCCCCCTTTTAATCATTTTTTGCTCGTCTCCTTCCCTGATTTCCCCCTCGATTTTGCCCCAGCTTATCAAATTAGCTCTGGTTTCCCAGGAATGTTCGTATAGAAATTGCTTAACCTGAGGCTTGGTAAAGCCGCCTTTGGCAATGATGCGGGCATGCTCAGGGGATAAGACCACGGCCGATTGTCCCTGGCTGAATCCTCCGACACTGGCCATTTCCCGAGCAATGCAGGTCAGGAGTTCTTCCGGATCTCCGCTATGGTGGTTTTGGATGCCATGGGGGGATTCGGCCGCATGAACGGTCACCGTGCTGAAGGTACCCATGCCCCATTCCACATTGAGGGGTTCCCAGGGGCTGCTTTCTTCGTTTTCAGCAAAAGTAAAACTGAATTTTCCAGGATGCCCTTGGGTGGATTTATCCAGGATCCCGGGGACGGCACCGGCCACATTGATGATAATAAGCCGGACGGCCCGGCCGATGGTGGCGTTGGGACGGCTCCCCGGCCCGAAAACATTCACCCCGCTGTTCATCTTCAGTTCGTGACGGATGGGTCCGTTGACGACCACCAGTTGGGCCGAACCTCCGGTTGAAGTGATCGAGGCATGAAAGAGATAGGCCGGTTCGGACATGGCCTGTAAGATGGCGATAACCACCGGCAGGTAAGCCGGAAGGCACCCGGCCATGACACAGTTGATGGCCACCTTTTCAGCGGTGATGACCCGGTGACGGGTGGGGATGATGGTGATGACATCCGTCGGCTGGTACCCCGCATATTCAAGAAATTCGGAAACCCGCTCCGGGGTGGGCGGCACTACCGGCAATCCGTCCGTCCAGCCCCTTTCATAAAAGATCTCTTGAAAGGCGATCGGATCCGCCGCCTCTTCCATTTCAGAAATAAATTCAAATGACATCATGTGCTTTCCTTATCTGGGTTTGCAGGCCAATCGACCTGTTAAGAAAAAAAGAGGAAAAACCGTTGACCCGATTATAGCATGGGTTGAAGAATATTCAAATTTTTCTAGAGCCGATGATATTAAAGTGAACGAGAGCGGCCGGTTCTGAAAAAGATATTGCATTTACTATCAAAAAACTAAATAATCACCATGGAAAAGCCTCAAATACCGGCCACTCTGGGAGGTGGGATTAATATGGACTATTCTAAGATCATTATTTCCCAATATCAAGCCGCCCTTAAAATGCTCCAACAGACCATTATCCGATGCCCGGACTCTATTTGGGATAGTCCCGAGGACCAAACAAAATTCTGGCACATAGCTTATCATGCCCTTTTCTACACCCATTTTTACCTTCAGGACTCAGAGCAAACTTTCACTCCCTGGGACAAGCATCGGAGGGAATATCAATTCATCGGGCGTGTACCCTGGCCGCCACATTCACCCCCCCTAATAGGTGTCCCTTACGACAAGAGCGACCTCCTCGAGTATTTAGCCTTTTGCCGGCAGCAAGTCGCAGAGCGAATTCCTCAATTGGACCTGGAAGCGGCATCGGGTTTTTCCTGGTTGCCTTTCAATAAGCTGGAGTTGCTGTTGTACACCCTAAGGCACCTCCAACAACATACCGGTGAGTTAATGGAGCGGATCGGATCACGGGCGAAAGTGGAAATCGATTGGGTAGTCATGCATCGTGATTGAGCTTGAGGGAAGAACCTCTAATAACAAAGAGCATTGATAATAGAAAAAGGAGAATGGTAATGATGGCAGGAATCGGATGGGTGGTCTTAGGTATAGTTGTCTTTATCGTTTTGCTGTTTTTTCTTAAGGGCTTTCGTTTGATCGGAGCCGATCAGGTCGGCATCCTTACTAAAAACATGTTCGGCCGAAAAATGCCTGAAGGGCAAATCATCGCCCGCCAGAAGGAAATTGGGGTTCGGGCCAAAACTTTGATGCCGGGGCTCTATTGGAGGCTGCCCATTATTTGGACTTTTACCAAAGTTCCGGTGGTCACAGTTGATATTGCCAGTATCGGGATCGTCGAATCTATTGACGGCGAACCACTGCCCAAAGGCAGGGTCTTAGCCGACGAAGTGGAGTGTAATCAATTTCAAGATGCCGAAATGTTCCTGGCCAACCACGGGAAAAAGGGTCCTCAGGTCGGTATTCTGCGTCCCGGTACCTACCGGATCAATACCGTGCTCTTTCATATAACCAAAGCTCCCGCGATAAGGATAACCGAGAATACCATCGGTATCGCCGTGGCTAAAGACGGGATTCCCTTGCCGACCGGCTATGTCATTGCCCCCAAGGCTCTCAATGATGACGGCAGCGAAGCGGACCACAAAGGCTCTTTATCGACAGTCGAGGGTACCGGGGGCCGCAATTGAATACCCTGCAGCCGGGCATCTATTATATCAATCCGAGCTTATTTGAAATTAAAGTTGAAAATGTGGCCGAGGTCCTTCCGGGATATGTGGCGGTCATCCGATCCAACGTGGGGTTGGAGCTGGAGAGGGCGCCCGAAGGGCCCGACAGAGCTACGGGGGAAGGAAAACTTTCGGGTCCGATCCATGAAGATGTGGAGAAAATACTGATCACCGATAAATACACCCGAGGCATCTGGAGAGAACCGATTGCCCCTGGGAAATACAATCTGAATTCGATTGCTTTCTCGGCCTATGAAGTGCCCACTTCCGCCGTGACCATCGACTGGGCCAGCGAGGGAAGAATCGGGACGGAGGTAAAGGGAATTAAACCAACGGAGGCCATGGCTGCGGGGGTCCTGTACAGTTTTGATCCTCTGAAGGTGACTTCCAAGGACGGCTTTCAACTGGAAGTCAATGTCCGAATGGTGATCCGAATTCAGCCGGGCAATGCGGCCTATATCATAGCCCGGTTCGGTTCGGTAGCCAATCTGATTGATCAAATCGTACATCCGCTGATTGATTCCTCCTTCAGGAATAAAGCCGGAGAAAAGAAAGCCATTGATTTTTTCCAAAGCCGGACGGACCTGCAGACTGAGGCACTGGTGCACGCCAAAGAAAGGTTTTCCGAGTACAACGTTGAGGCTCAAAATCTGCTCATTGCTTATATCGATATCCCCAAAGATCTGCTGGATACTCAAACCAAGAAGGAGATCGCCAATCAGCAGCAGGCCCAGTATGACCAGGAGGCCCTGGCCCAGGAAAAACGCATCGCGGTTATGGAGAAAGCGGCCCGGGCGGACAAACAGAAAGACGTCATCGATGCCAAGTTATCGATCGATATCAATAACGACCGGGCCGAAGCCCGGGTTAAGGAAGCGGACGGTATCCGGCGCTCGGTGATTCTCCAGGCGCAAGGGACCAAAGAATCCACCATCCTGGTGGCGGACGGCAATTCCTACAAAAGCAAGATCGAGGGCGACGGGGTGGCCGCCGCTTACAATGCCCAGAAGGAGGCCATTGGTCAGCAGAATGTGGCCGTCATTAAGCTCATTCAGGAGATAGCGGCCGGTAAGATTCAGATCGTTCCTCAAATTCTGGTTGAGGGCGGGGGGGGGACAACCAGCGGCAACCTGTTCAATGCCTGGTTGGCTCAAATGATTTCTCAAAATGTACCGAAAAATGAAGAAAAACAGAGTTGAAGCGATATCATGGAAATTGAAATTATAGAGAAACGTCCCAGTTCAGAAGAATATAATCAACTCCGAAGAGCGGTTGGATGGGGAGATTATGAAACCAAAGTTATTGAAAAATCATTAGGCAAGGAGCCTTTTTATGAGCGATATAGTTTTACCGCCCGTCCCAATGAGAGCTTAGGCAGCGGAATGACCATTTTCTGGAAAGGATGAATGAATTTACACCGGGAGATGAAGGGAAAACATGGACCTGCAAACCCCTCAAACAATCGAAACTGATGTGCTGGTGCTGGGCAGCGGAGCGGCGGGACTAAGGGCCGCCATAGAGGCCAGGAAATTCGGGGTTAAGGTCTTACTGATTTCCAAATCCGCGATCGGGCTGGGCAACAATACGGCCATCTCGGGCAGCGGCCTGGCCGCGGGCACCGGATGGCGGGTACCCGATGATTCCCCGGACTTACATTTCAAAGACACCGTCATTGGCGGCCGGTACATGAGTAATCAACGTCTGGTTGAAGTAATGACCCGGGAGATCGGAGACGAGGTCCTGGAACTGGAAAGTTTCGGAGTCCGATTCAGAAAGCGGGGGGAAATCTTTCATATGGCGCTCATGGCCGGACATTCCCATCCCAGGAACGTCTTTGGCGATAAGGCCATTGGCACCGATCTGACCTTGCCCCTGCGGGATTACGCGATCGCTAAAGGGATTACCCAAAAGTCGGGAGTGTTAATTACCGGACTTCTGATCACGGATAACGAAGCGGCCGGGGCCGTGGGTCTGGACGAGGCAGGCGGTCTCTATATTTTCAGGACCCAATCGATTGTTTTGGCTTCCGGAGGGGCGGGACAAATTTATCTCAGAACCAGCAATGCCGGCGGCTCAACCGGCGATGGCACTATTCTGGCCCTGGAAGCCGGGGTCCCCCTGGTGGACATGGAGTTTGTCCAGTTTTCCATGTCCGGTCCCAATACCGAAATGTTTTGCGCCCGGGAAGGGGCGGTCATTCGAAACGCCCCTGGGGAAAATATCCTGGAGAAATACGGCCTAAGTGACCCGGTCCTGATGACCCGTGATGCCGTTTCCAAGGCGATTATGCTGGAAATCCTGGCCGGCCGTTCCCACGGCGGAGAAACTCTTACTCTGGACACTACGCCTATTTCTGCCGAGCGGTTTGAGAAAATGCGCGTTTTGTTGCCGAAAAACACCCCCACGGATAAAAGGCATTTCCCGATCGGGCTTTATTCGCATTTTTTTATGGGAGGGGTGAAAATTAACGAGGAAACGGAAACCGGGGTGGATCGTCTTTATGCGGCCGGAGAGGTCTGTGGGGGTGTCAATGGGGCCAACAGGCTGGGAGGCAATGCGCTGGCTGAGTCCTTTGTTTTTGGAAAAATAGCGGGGCGGAAGGCGGCCCAGAGGGCCAGGTCGAAAAGAAGTCTTCCTGAAACAGCCAAAGAAGCTTCCCGGGAGTTAAGTCGACTCACGGTCCTGGCCTCCTCGACTGGAGGGGAAGGGATCAAGGAAATCCAGCGGCTTTTACGAACAATTATGTGGCACAAGGCCGGGATCATCAGAAATAAAGAAGGACTTCAAACAGCTCTGGATGAGATCAAGACCTTGACCGCCCGCTTCAAGAGTATCACCGTAAAAAACTTTAAAGATCTTTCCGATGCCCTCAAACTGGAGAATATGCTGCGGGTTTCGGATATGGTGGCGCGATCCGCCCTTCTCAGAACCGAAAGCAGAGGCGCCCATTACCGTTCGGATTATCCGGAGGAAAATAACAGCCTCTGGTTGAAGAACATCGAGATTTACAAAAAAGACGGCTCTCTGTTACTGAGGACGGTCCCTTCCGACCTGTCCCGAATAGCGCCTTAAGGCCAAGCCGCCTCTGTCAAATATTATTAATGAGCATTTTGAATGATTGATTACGACGATATTTCTAAAACCTATGATAACTATCGTTCCTATGCCAATTCTGAAGTCAGGCAATTGATCCGGTTTGGAAAGATTGAGAAGGGCAGGAAGATTCTTGATCTGGGTTGTGGAACCGGTAATTTATCGGCACGATTATCGGAATGTATCCTGGTTGATACTATCGGTGTCGATAAATCTTTTCAGATGCTGGAGAAAGCCAGTAAAAAAGGATTAAAGGTCTTAGGCGCGGATGCCGATCGGTGTCCCTTGCCCTTTAAAAACGATTCTTTTGATGTGGTGATCGGGGCCTATGTTATTCACCATATCCTGAATAGGAAGGATTTGATAAGGGAATGTTTTCGTATCCTGGACGGCGGCGCTCTCATCCTGTTAACCTCCAGCCATGTTCAAATAGAAAATATGCATCCGGTCATCAAAGAATTTTTTCCAAGTCTGATTGAAATGGATAAAAAAAGATTTCCTGAAATCTCAACCTTGGACTATCTTTTTCAAAGTGCCGGCTTTCAGGATATCAGGCATGAAGAATTGGTAGTCGGTAAAATTCCTATAGAGAATGGCGGGGAACTATGATATACGGAAAAAAATCATGAGATTTTTCAGCGATGAGAGCATAGTGATTCTGTTGGCTGAGATACGAAGAAATCCTAACCAAACCTGTTTGGAATTGTCAAAAGTAAGAGATGAATTCTCAGAGTTAAACTTTAAGAATCTAAAGGGAGGCTGACCATGGATAACCAAATCACTGTCTTGGCAGGGGCTACCGGTAATCTGGGCGGGCGCGTCGCCAGAGCGATTATGGAACAGGGTGCCAATCTGAGGGTCATCGTCCGCCGCAACAGCGCCCCGGACAAGGTCGAGGAACTGCGCAAGCTGGGGGCCGAGATCGCCGCGGTGGACTTCAACAGCGTTCCTGAGCTGTCCCAGGCCTGCTCGGGCGGTTCGTGTGTCATTTCCGCCCTGTCCGGACTGCGGGAGGTCATTATTGATTCGCAGACCCTGCTGCTCCAGGCCGCGGTCCAGGCCGGGGTGCCGCGCTTCATCCCCTCCGACTACTCCATCGATTTCACCAAGTTTCCTGCCGGAACGAACCGCAATCTCGATTGGCGACGGGAATTCCACGAGCGTCTGGATCCGGCTCCGATTGCCGCTACTTCGATCCTCAACGGCATGTTCGCGGATATGCTGACCGGCCAGGTGCCGATGGTCCTTTTTAAATTGAAGAGGGTCATCTACTGGGGGGACGCTGATCAAAAGCTGGACTTCACCACCATGGACGACACGGCCGCCTTCACGGCCCGGGCGGCCCTGGACCCAACCACTCCCCGCATTCTACGAATCGCCGGCGATCAAATCAGCGCCCGGGAGATGGCCGAGGTCGTCAGTGGGGTGACCGGACAGAAGTTCCGCCTCTTTCGTCCGGGAGGGCTGGGGATGCTCGGCGCGCTTATTAAGGTCGCCCGTTTCTTCAATCCCGGCGGGAAGGAGCTTTATCCGCCCTGGCAGGGCATGCAGTACATGCGTAACATGTTCAGCGGATTGCCTAAATTAGAGCCGCTCGATAACGACCGTTACCCCGGCCTGCGTTGGACAACCGTGCGGGATGTTCTTAAAGCCCGCTGATCGCTAGGGGGATGTCCTGGCGGCACACTGATCGGGGTATGATTGTAAATGGCATCTGTGCGGCCCTGGATTTTTCTCCATTGAAATGGCCAGGATGGTTGGCAGGGATGGAAAAGTAATCTCAGCCGATCTACAGGAAGGCATGCTAAAATAGATCGGCAATAAAATTAAAGGTACGGAACTGGAGGAAAGGATCAAGCTGGTCAAATGTGATCGGGATAAAATCAATATGCCTGAAAGAGTTGGTTTTATGCTGGCCTTTTATATGGTTCATGAAGTTCCGAACAAAAACTCCTTTTTTAGACAACTCAGAAAAGTTCTGAAGGAACAGGGGAATTTTTATTGGTAGAACCAAAATTATTTCACGTCTCCCAAAAAGAATTTGATTCGACCACCCGCCTGGCCGAAAACAATGGATTCAAGATATATCAAGGTCCTAAATTACCTTTCAGCCGGTCGGCAATATTAAAAACCGCTTGACCGGTCTCTTTATTAATCTGTGAAAATCCAGATCTTACTATCCAGATTATATTACGTATAGCTTCCTGTAGTCCGCAAATCTCTATAATGGAAAATAAAAGAGTATCAACGGTAATAAACGAAGAAAACTTTTCTAACAAAACTCATTTGGTAGCAATAAATTTGTTAAGTGGTGAACTTTTTCCACTTTTTGGTGATAGAATTTCTTCCCTTTTAGTGGAACATTATTACCACTTTAGAAGAAAAGGCCATCCTTTTCAAATAAACCAAATAATAAACCGCTTATTACATTTAGCATCTTTAGATCTGTAACACATTGTTATTTCTTATAATCACTAAAGCATTTATCGAAAGACTATTTTGATAATGGTTTTTGGCATCTTAATTGCTTCATTTAATAGTTTATTACCTGGACCAAATTCTGATAATATTTGATTGTATTGAGAAAGATCTTTCCGAAAATAAATTTTAAAAACTTATTCTCACACCAAGATTTAAGGTTGAATTAGAATTCAAGTAATATGAGATATATCCATAAAGTTATAAACTTGATTTGTCTTTTAATTCTTATTTTCTTCACGATAGAGTATATTGAACCCTATGCTATTGGAATCCGAACAACTCCATCCTCCCCTTTTGATCATTCATCAATCCAGCAAACTTCAAAGAACAGCCAAACGAACCCCGTAGCAAGCCATGATATGATCCGAACCTATCTTTTTCGATTTAATAATATTTTTGTGTCCCATGAAATTATAGTGTTAATCTATTCATTCTATGCCAATCCTTTACCGAGAAATATTATTCATCCTCCCCCAGTTAGCATCCCCTTATTTTTTATCAAAATTTAGACCTAAGGGCATGAGGTGAATTCTATTCTTGCCTTGCCGACATATCCGGTCTTGCCGGGATTCAGCGACCTAAAGACCATCAAATTTTTATTTTCACATTCTTAGAATCTGGCTGAAGGAGAACAAAAATGAAAAATTTTTATATAATTAACATTTCTATTCTGCTTACCATATTGAAGAAACTTAAATTGAGTTTTTTTTTCATGAGTCTCGCGTTATTTATTATTACAACTGTAGCATCAGCAAATAATCAGTACAACTACATTGTCATGGATCCCCTCAGGGGGAATGACCTTGCGTCGGGAATCAATCACGACTTCTGGGAGCCATGGAACCCACCTGGTGGAACCGAGGCGGGCTATTTTTCCATCTCGAACGACGGTCTCGTGCTGGGGAGTTTTTCGGTTTATCTGGGTATTCTGCCGGGACCTCAACTTACGAAATGGGCATTGGCAGGCGATTTCAGAGTGTCATTCTTTTTCGAGAGTAGCCCGAACCCCGGGGGCTACGGCAACCGCGTGTCCGTAAACATCTATGAAACGGTACCTGATGAGGGTGGCCAACAGTGCAGGGGTTTGGTCTATCCTGATGGATTCGGAGGCCTTTGGACCGGGTATGCCGCTCCGGAGTCCTACACCTATTTCGACCCGGGCTATGGAGCCGCGGCATTTTTCCTCTTTGTCAAGGCAGGAAACACTCTATCCATCTATAGGGGAAACACCTCTCCTGTCACGGAGGATCTCGCCCACCGGGTGTTTTTCGGGAGCTACCTCAATCCCACCGGAAAATACCTGTTCATGCTGGGAACCGGCAATCCGAACTCCGGCTGGATACGCGTGCGAGACGTGGTGATCGAAACACAGGATCTCGTCGCGTGTGACGCTGTCACGCCCATTCCGGTCGAGTGGCTTCGTAACACCATTCCCACAGCCAATGCAGGAGTAAATATTACAATTTCCGGAGAGCAACAGGTCAACACAATTATTCAAGGCACCGCTACTGATTCTGAAGGGGGCACCTTAACCTATAGGTGGTTGGAAGGTTCAATCATCTTGCAAGACTGGACGAATATTACCTCAAATAGTGAAGCTTCACTTGATTTAAGCAGCTTACCCCCTTTCAGTATCGGGACGCATCATCTTGTCTTAGAAGTTAGTGACGGTAAATCCACAGTAACAGATGAGATGATTTTGACTGTAGGCAACTCTGCCCCTCACGCTGCACCTTCAGGAGGAGGAACGTATCAGGTTAATGCCTCGGTAGTAATTGGAGGACAGGTTTCAGACTTTGACGGTGATCTTCTTTCCTACGAATGGCTGGAAGGAGAGAATTCCCTTTTCAGTGGAACAATCCAAGCTCAATCTGATGGAAACGCTGTTGATTTACCCCCTGAAATTATCAACAATCTGGACCTCGGAGTACACACCTTGACACTTCGGGTGAACGATGGAATCAACCCACCAGTTTCCGGCAGTATTACTGTTGAAATCATTGACACTTTCGCTCCAATCCTTGCACCTGTCGCCGATAAAGCCATCTTGTGGCCTCCTAACCATAAAATGGTTCCTGTTACGATATTTGCAAATGCCAGTGATGATAGTGGTGGCCCGGTGACTTTATCTGTATCGGTGGCAAGCAACGAACTACAAGAAGGCCTTGGAGATGGCAATACGCCTCAAGATTGGACTACCCCAATAAACAACAATGGTATCATTACACTACAACTCAGGGCTGAACGGTCTGGGAAAGGTAGCGGTCGCATCTACACGGTTACCATAGTAGCTACAGATTGGGCTGGCAATGCCAGTATCGCTAAGGTGGATATTTTAGTCCCTCACGATAAAGGAAAGTAAGTCACCAGGAGGGGTACGTTCATTTAGGCTATCGTTAAAAGAGAAAAATTGTCCATTGATACAATTTGCAGGGCAGGGTCATATGGCCCTGCCTTTCGTCCATATTTCCTTTCGTAATTGTCAATTTTTTGAAAAACAGTTTGCAGGATTAGTAGGTGTTATACGTAACAAGAGTTATCAAGACATTTTCCGTCAGCCCAACTACCTGTCAGGACATCTGGAACAACTATCTAACTCTTTTTTTCCATCTTCAACCCGCAATTATTGATCACCAACCGGCCGTCTTTGAAAAGGGCGGCCACCCGGCTGCCGATGACTTGCGGGTCCTGAAAAGGGTCCCCATCGACGAAGGCCAGATCAGCGGTTTTTCCGGCTTCGATGGATCCCAGTTGATCTTCCAGGCCTAGGCAGGCGGCGCTGTTGATCGTGGCCATTTTCAAGGCGTCAGCCCCCCGGAAAATATTCTCCCCGGCCGCTTTATTTAAAATAAGATCCAAAAGATCGAGTTCATGCCGCATCATGGCCGGGGTGCAGGGAGGGATTCCTCCATCATTGGAGGTGGTGATCCGGGCCCCGTTATTAAATAACAGTCGAATATTCCTGGCGCCGTAAACGACCGCGGGAGCATAATAGGCAAACATCCTGGTCATAGGCAGGAAACCGAAGATTTTCATTTGGCCGCTGTTGGCTTTATCATGATGCTCCTGAGCCCCCGCCTTGAATTCGTTGATCCAGTATTCATCAACCAGGGCGGAATGGACGCGATTTCTGAATTCGGTCAGGAGGGCCATATTAGGATCATCGGCCACCGGGTTTCCTTTGATTTTATAACTGACATCATAGGCCACCGAGAGGGTCGGGTCGCTGAGGCAACCCCTGGAAACGAAGGCCTCAACATCTTCCGGGGAGAGGACCCCGTCTCGGGGAAGATGGGCCAGGGAGGAAACCCCCGCCTCCACGGCCCTTCTGAAGGAGGAAACAGAAACCTGATGAATAGTAGACCTTAATCCTCGTTTCCGGGCCTGATCGGCAATGGCCTTAAGCTGATTTTGGGTCATGATGGTCGAGGTGGGCTTAAAGTTGGTCATGTTCTCCTTCTGCTCGCCAATTTTGATGACTTCGGCACCCCGTTCATCGATAGCCCTGTCCACCGCATCCCTGACCTGCTGTTCGCTGGCTTCAACCGGAAACTCAACCCCCCCGCTGTATTCCAGGTTATGGTCAACAGAGGCGATACCCAGGGCCGACCTCATCCAGCGCATCATCAGCCCGACTTTCTCCAACAAATATCCCCCCGGCGGGCCGACGACAATGGACTGTAAAAAACGGGGACCGGGGATTTCTCCCTGATTGATATGATCTCTCAGTCGTCTGGTCCGACGGAGGTCTTCGGCGTAGGCATCCCGAATAGTGGTGATGCCGTGGATCAGACATTCGGACATGTTTTTTTCCATCTGGCGGTCGCCGTGGGCCTTGAACCCTTTGATGTCTTTTAGGTCGGGAAGGGTAGTGGGTGAGGTAATCGTGATGTGGCAATGGGTGTTGAACAATCCCGGGAGGATGGTTTTACCCAGACAATCAATGGTGAGATCGGCCTTAATCTCTTTGGATTCATTGGCAGGACGGGAAAGGGACAAAATTTTTGATCCCCGGATAACAAGGCGAAGCTCCGGATTAAAGAAACGGCCATTGATCACATCGACTAAACGGGCGTTACGCAATTCCACCCGGGCCTCCCGGTCAAATAGATTTCCACTAACAAATTGGGTCTCGGAATAATTCATCTTGACCTCCTTTTTCCGGTTTATTGGAGTGACCTTAAAGGACTGGTCACATAAAGTGGGATAGTAATTTCAATGATGAATCCCTCATCCGCTGCGTTGGCGGCCTTGATCGTACCGCCATGAAGGCGAAGCGCGCGTTCGGCGATGGCCAGTCCAAGTCCGGTTCCGCCGGTCTGTCGTTCACGGACGCCGGAGACCCGGTAAAAGGGGCGGAACAGGCAGGCGAGGGCGGCCTCGGGTACGCCCGGTCCATAATCGCGCACGCGGATTTTCGCCAGGGGAGGCGCGCCGCGATAGTCACTTTGGAGAGTGATTTCCACCGCCGTACCTTCCCTGGTGTAGCGGACGGCATTGCGTACGACATTTTCAATGGCGCTGCGCAACAACTCATTTATTCCAATGACACTGCAGGCAACGCTGGCTACCAGCCTGACTTCCCGATTTCGGCTGCGGGCCTCAAAATCGGCATCGTCCACAATGTCCTGAATTAGGCCTTGCAGGTCGATCGGTTCTTTTTTGACTTCTTCCCAACTGCCTTCGAGACGGGTAAAGGAAAGCAGACGTCCGATCAACTCGTTAAGGCGTTCCGCTTCCCATTCGATACGTCCCAGGGCTTTTTCGCCTTCCGGGGTTGAAACGCGTCTGGCCAGTTCCAGGGCCACATTGAGGCGGGCCAGAGGTGAGCGGAGCTCATGAGATATGTTGCCTAAAAGTTGCTGCTGGGAAGTAATCAGGGAACTGATCCGTTCGGCCATGAGATCGAAGTCTTTGGCCAGTTCTCCAAGCTCGTCCCACCGGTTTCCGGCTACCGGGCTGATCCGCACGGTAAGATCCCCCGTGGCCAGCTTTCTCGCCGCTTCTCCCAGACGGATAATCGGGACCGTTAAATAGCGGGCCAGCAGATAACAGGCCAGACAGGATATGACCAGAGCTATGGCTAACCGTTGAAAAATAAAAAGGGTTTCATTGGTGGAAGGAAGGAAGTTCTGCAGGGGGATCAGTCCGGCTATGAAATAGGGTTGACCGCCTCTGCCGCTCAGTTTAACCGCCCCCAGAGCCTTATTTTTAAAATTGGAGAAAACGGATTTGCTTTCTTTTCGGATCCTGGAGGCCAGCTCAATGACCTCTTTCGGGGCGGATTCTCCCTGGAGTTCCCTCAGATCGTCGCTAAAGAGAAAAGCCTTGATGCCGGTCGAGGATTTAAGACCTTTCAGCTTAGCGGACAAACCGGCCCGGTTTCCATTTTCATGGAGTTCAACGGCGGTCTGACCGGTGAAGGACAGGAGAATTTCAAGGTGACGATGGATCATCCTTTCCCTGGGATCCGTTCCGGTAAACCGGTCAATGAGGATGGTTATGGTAATGACCACGGTCATAACCAGCCAGAACCAGATAAACATTTTGATGAAAATTCCGCGCCGGTGTTTCATAAACTTTGGCCGTTTTCCCGGGAGGAATGAAGAACATACAGGTAACCCGCGTTTCGGACCGATTTGATACGCTCGATGCCGCCGATTTCATGCCCCAGTTTCTTGCGGATTTTGCTGACATGGACGTCAATGCTGCGATCATAGGGCGACAGGGGGCGGCCGAGGACGGCCGCGGTCAATTCTTCACGGGAAATGATCGTTCCCGCTTTACGGACCAGGACTTCCAACAGCTTGAATTCCACGGCCGTCATGTCCACGGGCTCGCCCTGGCAGGAAACTTCCAGGGTCCCGAAGTCCATTTCAATATCGCCGATTTTCAACTTCTGGGGCCCTGTGCGGGTGGGGAATTCGCCCGGTTCCTTACTGGCCCGACGGAGCACGGCCCTGATCCTGGCTACCAGTTCCCGGGAGTTGAAGGGTTTGGGTAGATAGTCGTCGGCCCCCATTTCCAGGCCCACAATCCGGTCCACATCATCCCCGCGGGCGGTAAGCATCAACACCGGCAGGGTGGTGGCCGCGCGGAGACGGCGCAATACTTCAAATCCGCTGATCCCGGGCAGCATGACATCGAGGATGACCAGGGTATAGGACCCGGAAAGGGCCTGCTTGACCCCTTCTTCCCCGTCGGGCACCGATTCAACGGTGAAGCCTTCCGAAGCCATATATTCGGTAAGGAGCTCACCGAGCTCAATATCATCGTCGATTAAAAGGATTCGGTTCATGAGATTTCTTTTCTTAGTTCGAAAATAAGATCCGAGGCGTCTCGTTGACTCAGCCTATTTTCATCCGGCTTCTGTTCGATCGGCTTTGCCGATCTCAGGGGAGACTTCCGAAGGAAGTCAGATAAGAAGCCTTTTCTGAGGCCGGCATACGGCATCCGGATGGATGCCTTTTCAAAAGCTCGACGATTCGGCTTCTGCATAGAAGCAGATCGGAAGGCACACGTCTAGGGAAAGAGTGT
>JACQYK010000012.1 GCA_016208255.1 Deltaproteobacteria bacterium
CCATGAGAGAGGTATATGGTATTGATTGCCGAAAGAAAAATTAGCTGATTGGTTCCTCTCCGGAACCATTGGAACCCCTGCCCGGAATGGTTGACACCAACCATCCGGACAGGGTGGTTTCTTTAACCGGTATATTCACTTTATATGAAAAAATGGGAAAAGCGGATGAAATCAGGACCCTCGAAAATAGAGAACGAACAAGAAAACAAGAGGATAATAAAAGATCGAACGGTTGGCCTGAGCTCCCAGTAATTCGCCAAAGCCCAAAAATCGGTAGAAATGATCCCTGTCCCTGTGGCAGTGGGAAAAAATATAAAAAGTGCTGTTTGGGCAAGAGCGGCAATTGAAAAAAATGCTTTTCATTTTCGCTGCTCCTCGAATTCGTAAAAGAGGCTTTCTCTTTTATCTATCAAGAAGGTGAGGTATCAGAGTTTTGTTAGTTGGCAATATTTTTTTTTTTTTTTATAGGTAATTTCATTCCAAATTATGAAAAATAACTTCCCAATTGAAGAAAAACCATCCTCTTTTAACTTATTCTCAAAAACCCCATCCTATTAATTCACACCCTTAAAGTTCCTGAACCTATTTATTTTACTAAATAATAATCCATAAGGTCTTATTATATCCTCCCCACATTGGTTATTGGTACTCTAATTGCATTTGTTAAATAACAAAAACTAATTTTTAAACTTGAACCATCAAAAATTATTCTGATTACTGAATTATAAACAAAGAATCAAAAGGGAGGCTGAATCATGCGGCGTTATGATTTAAAAAGCATGTTATTTATAGGTACTGTTGCCCTCTTTTTTTTGGGGGGGACAATCCCGGCCCAAGCTATCCCAATAGAGGTTAATTTTATAGCAGAGGATTTCACCTTAAGTCCTCATTCGTCACCATTTCCAACTGATCCTCCCACTGATCCAGTGATTGGAACCATTATTTACGAAGCGGCCTCTGTTACCGCTAACATTGATTCTCTGACTTCGATTGATTTGATTATTGATGAACACCATTATTCAATTAGTGAGATCGGATTTATTTCACCTTTTTCCGGCTCACGGCAAAAAATTGGGGGAACTTTAACGGAGGTTAATGGAATTTTTTCCGGCACCAATGACTTTTGGCTTGATTGGGACCAAGATACTTTAATACCGATGTGGTTTTATTACACCTCAAGTTCAATTGAGGGTATTTGGTTTTCAACCACCTTCTCCTCGTTTAGTGTTGAAGCTGTGCCTGAACCTGCTACCCTGCTCCTTCTCGCCTCAGGGTTACTTGGTTTATTGGGATTTAGGAGGAAGTTTAAAAATTAGGGCATCGATCATCTCTTTCTTCAAAGGCAGGGTCTGTTAGCCCAGCCTTCATTCTGACAAACCATTCAGTGAATGCCCCTTCCGATTCCTGAAGATTTCCCCTGCCCTCATTTCCTTTAACATGTTTTTCCGTTCCGGCGTCTGTGTAGTTACCTGGTTTTTATATTAAACCTTGAAGTCAGCCTTTGTAAAATTCTATTACATTAACTCGTAAAATTTCTTAGCAAATGGTTTTTCCCCCATCAATCGTAAAGTCTTAAATGAAAAACCCGTATTTATTACTACCTTTAATTGTCTAATGATTTTAGTTGATTCTAAGTATTCCCCTCGTTTTCATTTCTATTTCCAGGTTTAAAAACGCTTGGTACGGTCCTTGCTCTACTTGGTTTTTAAGAGAGACAGAAAATAAAAAGTCGGATTAAAAAAAGGAGGACCTGACTATGAAAACAAAAAAATTTATTACTGGTCTTTTAATCTCTCTCTTCATTTTTTCTCCATTCCTAAATTTTGAGAGCATGGCTTTGCACTCTCCTGCTACTCTTTTGGCAATGGGGGACATTGACGACGATGGAAGAGATGATCTCATTGGGCTCCGGGATGATGGCCTCTGGGTGAAGTATAGCCGGACAAATACTTGGGCAAAACTTGCTTCACCGACTACAATTATTTCCCTCGGCGATATCGATGGAATCGGGAGGGACTATCTTATTGGATCGTGGGGTAGCGGTTCAGCACCAGGGACTTACTACCGCAACTCTGTAACCGGTGCCTGGGTGAGGGTAGGGACTCCGGCATTGAAATTAGCATCTGGTGATCTTGATGGTGATGGTAGAGACGATATCCTCGGTCAGTGGTCTGATGGCATTTGGGTACGTTATTCGGCGTCAGGTGTCTGGAAGAAACTCAGCAGCACCCTCGCAACTTCCATTGCGGCGGGTGATATGGATGGAGATGGACGAGTTGATCTCCTCGCCTCTTTCCCAAATGATGGGACCTATTTCCGAAATTCTTTAACCGGTGAATGGGTGAAAATGGCAAGTCCTGCAAGTTTTATTTTCGCTGAAGATCAAAACGGCGATGGAATAGACGATCTCATTGGGCACTGGCCTGATGGCCTCTGGGTTAAATACATGGGGGGGGCCTGGTCGAAGATTACTGGAACCTTGCCCGCCTGGTGGGGAAATGTTTCGAATTAGTTTCCATCCGGAAATTCAAATTTCCGGATGGAAACAAACCCTTTTTCAAAGGGTTTCTGACCATAAATGATAACTGGCAGATGTGTGTTCTCATCCGGAAAGGTCTTTTCCGGATGAGAACGAATTAGATATTATTTTCGTGCTCGCCCAAATGGCTGATGATCACTTCATTTAAACCTTCGGCTTGACTGTCAGGCCCCTTGCCGGAGAGTTTGACCAATAGGGTCAAAATTTGGGGAAAAAATATTGTTTTTCTGATTTTATCCATCGGAGATTTCAGGAGTGGAGATATCCTCTAAACGAGAGTTTTTCGCATGCCCAGGAAATAGCCTATCACGGAAACAGAGACATGGAGTAATAGTGTGAGCAGAAGAGAATAGAGGACGAGCGAGAGGGTCGGCCTTATCAACACGAATATCAAAAGCCATATGCCGATAGCCATATCTACCTGATCAAAGAGGAAAAAGAAAACCCTCAGAGGCCCTTTTGCCCCCTGACCCGGGGAAAGGCCCAGTTGACGTTTTAGAAAGCTGTTAGGAAGCTCCCCCAAGGTCAGGCCAAGTCCCATGAGCACACCCACCAGAAGACCAATCCTGCTATAGTCAAATAGGGGAAGCCATGGCGGGATAGGTCCTTGCCCCTGGAGCCAGACCTGGATCATCGCTCCCAGGGTGCAAAAAACGAGATTGATGACCATTCCCCTCCATGTTTTGTGATCGCCGAAGATCCTCTTTCCCTTGATGCTCATCCCCAGATCCAGGGGTCTCTTTAAACTGCTGAACCATTCATATTTGATAGATAGACCCTGGACAACGGCCACCAGGAAAATCGGTGATCCAAGATAAAGGATCTGGCCTGTTATTTTAAACACTCTAATCCTTAAGATAGGCCCATAAAATGAGTAGTTGCAACTATCTTGTAACCCTCTGCTCTTTGTCCTCCGCCCCTCACCGCCAGGTGATCTTGGGTTTATTTCGAAGAGGAATCCGCCGATAGCTGTATTTCGGGTAGCCGATCATCATGGCCCCATAAGGAAGGTGACCCCGGGGCAGGGCCAGGGCTTTCAAGAGCGGGGGATAGGAATTGGCGGCGGTATTGAAATAGCCGGCCCAGCAGGTCCCCAGTCCCAGGGACAGGGCAGCCAATTCCAGATAAGTCAGAGCTATGGCGCAGGAAGATTGGGAGGCCGGCAAAGCGGATAATCCATGGGCTATGATCAGGTGAGGGGCATTGCGGCAGATCCGATCGATGCCCTGGTCCCAGGCCTTGACGATCCGTTCCATCCGTGCCTTTGTAATAGAGTCGGTCTCCTCCTGAATTTGCGAACGCTGCCAGTCGGCCACCAGTCCGGTCAGGCGCCTGACCTCTTTAGTTTCTTCTATAACCAGCCAGCGCACCGGTTGTAGGTTACCTCCCGTCGGTCCATAACCTGCGGTTTCAATAACCCTGTTCAGGAGATCACGGGGAACGGGTTTTTCTTTGTAACAGCGGATCGATCTCCGGGAACGCAAAAACTGCTCAGCCTGTTCCGGGCTGAGATTCAGCTCTTTCCGCAGGGGAAGACAATCTTTCGGGGCCATGGTTTTTAAAGAAATGGCCCCCTGGGGACAGACGGCCACACAATGGCCGCAGTTGATACAGAGGGTTTCGGCCTCGGGAATCGGTGTGGGAAAGCCTTCCTCCCCGATTAATTCAATCAGCAGGCCCGGGCATTCAGCCACGCAAAGCCCGTCCCGCCTGCATTTTTTAGTGTCAACGGCAAATAGAGTCACGATTTATCCTTTCCTTCTTCTTTTTAACACCTTAGCTATCGTTTTCAAACTATGCCCGCATCTGTAGCCGCCACGAGTCATGGAAATAAGGGTTTTTGATTAGGTGGGACAGGCGCCCAGGCCTGTCATTTTTAATCACAGCCGGGGCGGCTGTGCTACAATTTCAAAGCTTAAAAATCTATTTTTGAATAAAAACCATCCAACAAGGCAACTTATCTGGCTTTATACTGTGGTGGCCGTTTCTGAGCAAAAGCCCGGGCCCCCTCCATGAAATCCTCTGTGGTGCGGACAGACGTAGCCAGTTGTCTTTCCAAATCCAGGCCCTCTTCCAGGGTCATACTGTATCCCCGAATCATGGCTTCCTTGGTGGCCCTGACGCCCAGTGGTCCACGGGAGAGGATGGTCTCAGCGATTTCTTTGGCCGTTTCCATCAGCTTATCACGGGGCACCACACGGCTCACCAAACCGACACGGAGGGCTTCGGTGGCGTTGATCCGGGTGCCGGTAAGCAATATCTCGGCCGCAATCGCTCTGGGGATGAAACGAGGCATCCGGATCGTTCCGCCGCCGCCGGGCATAAAGCCGATATTCACCTCAGGTTGTCCGAACTGGGCATTGTCGGCGGCGATTCGGATATCGCAGGTCATCGCCAGTTCACAGCCGCCGCCGAGGCAATAGCCATGAATGGCGGCAATGAAAGGCTTCCAAATGGTATCAGGCCGGAGGGGTTTTTCAGCTACCCTGGCGGCCGCGGCTTCTTCGCCGGTGGCCGGGCGGAATCCCTTGATATCGGCCCCCGCGCTGAAGGCCCTGTCTCCGGCACCGGTGACAATGGCCACCCAGAGGTCATTATTATCTCGAAAATCTTTATAGGCCGCCTGCAATCCATCACGAACTTCGACACTCAATGAATTCATGGCCTCGGGACGGTTGATGGTGATATAGGCAATCCTGCCTTCCTTGACATATTCGACTGCAGCCATTTTTATCCTCCTTTTCTGGATTGGTTATTGGTTACCGATCGGTTTCATCGACTTTCTTTTCCGTTCCCTATTTATACCCTTTAAAATCCAAACAGGGGTTTTGATGGTTTTCTAAAAGTCGTTCTAATTTTACTGATTGGCCGTACCCCCTTCTCCGGACTCTTCATAGACTTTTCCATCCCTGATACGATAAATCCTTTTGAAGGTGGGGATAATGGCATCATCATGGGTCACCACAATGATGGCGGTGTGATAGGTTTGGGCCAATCCGGTCAGGAGCTTCATAACCGTCAGGGCTCTTTGGCTGTCCAGGGGCGCCGTGGGTTCATCGGCCAGAATAATGGGGGGCTGATTGGCCAGAGCCCGGGCGATGGAAACCCGTTGCTGTTCCCCGCCGGACAACTGGGACACCTGGGCTCGGGCCCGGTGGTCCACTTCCAGGGTCGTTAAAAGTTCCATGGCCCGCTGGCGGGCTTGGGCATTGGACCGGCCGGCCAGCATGGGCAGCAAGGCCACATTATCCAGGGCGTCCAGAAAGGGGATGAGATAAGGGGCCTGAAAAATAAAGCCGATGCGGTCGCGGCGCAAGGCCCATAAATCTTTTATCTTCCAGCGGTCGTGAAAGGTTTCTTCCCCTCCCAGAAAAATACGGCCGGCGGTGGGTTGAATAACCGCACCCAGACATTGGAGCAGGGTGGTTTTACCCGAACCGCTGGGGCCGATCAACCCCACGACTTCCCCGGGATAAATGGAAAGATCCACGCCTTTCAGGGCTTCCACGGCACTGGGGCCCTGCCCGTATCTTTTAACAATGCCCTCCATTCGGATGGCCGGGATTTTTTCCTCCGAAGAAGGTCCCACTTAACCTCGATGTTGCAAAAGCCGAGAATGCTGCAGATCCGCGGCGGCAAGGGTGAAGCCGTACTTAGGTACTGCGAACCCTTGCCAACAAAGGAGATGCGGCATCACACGGCTTTCCCGAAGGGTAAAAATTGATCGATATTTAAGTAAAAACCAAACTTCACTTTGGGCGGCTTTTGGGATCAACATCAGAATCTTAATAACAATCTTTTTTTATTATTAAATTTCAGTTAAAAAAACAATTTTTATGAAACTTCGAGGTTTAACCTCCGATGGCCGAGGCCGGATCGGCTTTTAAAGCGGCCCGGATGGCTAAAAGACTGGCCAGGGAACAAATGACCAAAGTCAGCATAAAGGCGCGAATCGAATCAGCGTTCTCAAGCAGCACATAGCGCGGGAATACGGGCGCCCATAAGGTGGCCGCGATCTTTCCCAGTATGAAACCGATGATCCCCAGGCCCAGGGCCTCCTGCAAAATCATCCCGGAGATGGTCCGGTTTTTGGTGCCGATCAGTTTCAGGATAGCGATCTCTTTAATTTTACCCATGGTCATGGTGTAAATGGTCAGGGCGACAATAGCCCCGCTGACGATGGTCAGGATAACCAAAAAGAGACCGATTTGTTTGCTGGCCATGGCGATCATCTTGGCGATCAGGATTTCCTGCATCCCTTCCTGGGTATAGGCCTGAAAATGCTTCCAGCGCCGGATGTTCCGGGCCACTGCTTCCGCCTCCCATCCGGAAGCGACCCGAACCAGTATGGCATTGACATTCTGGTTGGAGAAAAGATTTTCTTCCAGGGCATCCAGCAGTCCGGGAACCCCGGGACGGTTGAGGCGGGGATTGGCGGACAGTCGACTGCGGTCGTTTTGGACGGCCTCGCTTTCTTTTAAAAACTGGATTTCCTGGGCGTCTTTTAAGGTAACAAAGAGCATGGGGTCTCCGCCCGAGGAAACCATGCGCTGGGTCAATCCTACTACGGTAAATTCCTGGGTTCGAATCAGGATCCGGTCTCCAACGGAAAAGCCGGTTTTCTCATCGGCGACGGCCTCAAAGTGGCTCCGGGAAATGGGTCTCCCGGCTATAAAATGCGTGGGTTCACCGATATGGCCGGGTTGAAAGCCGGCCAGCATGACCCTGACCTCCCGGGGTCCCAGGCGGACCTGCATGGTCAGATAAAGGACATTACCGACTCCAGCAATCCCGGGAAGCCCCCGGATGGCACGGTAAAAATCATCGTGCAGGGTGGATGGTTCGGCGTAAGGCCCCAGGGTCCCCTTCTGTACCACCCAGATATCCGCCTGGGTATTTTTGATAATCACCTTGGCATCATCAATCATGCCCCGGTAAACTCCGGCCATGGTCAGGGTGACACCGATCAAAAGTCCCAGCCCGAAACTGGTGGCCAGATACCGGCCTAAGTTGTGGGCGATATCCCTAAAGCCCAAATTGATCATGGTTGTTTCTGGGGACGGACTCGCATCCCCTCCTGGAGCATGCGAGGACTGTAAACGATGATGATTTCCCCGGCCTGGAGTCCTTTCAGGATCTGGGTCTTTCCATCCAGGGTTTTGATCCCGGTCGTAACCGGAAAAAATCGGCTTCTTCCCCCCACCGCTTTCCATACCCCTTCCTGAAGATTGACCTTTTTTACGGCCGCACTGGGGACATAAAGGGCCTTGGGGACACTGGGGAACTGGATGATAACCTCGGCCTGCTCTCCCAGGGTGATCGGACTTAAAGGTTGAGCAAAGGCCACATTGACCAGACGTTCTTCAGTGACCGTGTCACTTCTAATCTCGATGCGGGAAACCGTTCCGGGAATGACCTGATCCTGGCGGGAACGGAGGAAGATCCTGGCCGGCAGGCCTTCCCGAAGGTCCCGGGAACGGGCTTCATCGATCCGTACGGCTGCCCAGAGGGTTTCCGGTTTGATCATCTGGAAGACCGATTGACCGGCAACGATGGTCGACCCGGGTTCGGCGTCGCGGGAGACGATAAGCCCATTGACCGGGCTGGTGAGGCTAAGGTTGCCCCGGAGGGCCTCCAGGGCCTTGGCTTCATAAATAATTCTGGAGAGATCTTTTCGGGAAGCTTCTAAATTTTGTTTGGCCGCTTCCAGGGCTGCCTGAGCCCGGATGGCCTCATTTTTTTTTATTTCGGCCGATTCCTTACTGACGAAATCCTGTTTCCGGAGTTCCAGATAACGGTCCCAGGACCATTGAGCGACTTGGTTTTGGCTCTCCGCCTCTTTGACCTGAGCCCCGGCGATGGATATGACGTCCCGGGCCTTCCTGATGGCGTAATCAGAGCTTTTCAGGCGTTCTTCCAGATCCACGGGATCCATCTCCCCCAGCTTCTGACCGGCTTTAACCGTATCCCCCTGATCCACATGAACCGCCATTAACCGGCCGGCCTGGGTTGGACCGATGGTATAGGTCAGACGGGCTTCCACCGTGCCGATACCAAAGATGGCGGGTTCAAGATCCCCCTGTTCGACTTTGGCGGTCTCCACTTTCAGAGATCCTATCGGACCGGGGGTCAGGGCCAGGATCCCTGCCCCGATTAAAAGAACAACCAGGACAGCCGCTAAAACTGTTTTTTTACCCCATTCCCTCATAGTTCCCTCTTAAGAAAGACGTAGGGGAATTTCGTGTCTTCCGCCTGTTGATATTTTTTATGTGAATTTTTTTCTTAGTATGGAATATAAGTGAAGGGAAAGACACGGTCAAGGAGAAAAATAGGGCCAGGGTTGCTAAAGAATAAGGGGTTCCTGGGATTCCTCCATTCCGGTTTTTTAGGGTGGATCTCCAGGAATCTCACCGGGATCCCTTGGGGGATTTCCGGTGGCTTAGAAAGATAAAAAACCAGCCAAGAACCAGCTCAATCATGATCCGGGAAGCAAAGGAGACGGCCTCGGTTTGAAGACCGAAGCGGATCATCTTTTCCGGATAAAGGCCAAAGGCCTTGACACCCATCAGCGGACAAAGATTGTAGGTAGCCATGGCGAAAAAGAAATACCCGATCAGGCGATAGTCTGCTGAAGTCTTATCGAATGCCTTAAGGTCACCTCGCTCACTGGCCCAACGCATGAGAATGAATACCAGCAGCACCGTGATCAGGCTGCCTCCAAGGCCAAAAAAGAGGGGATAGGGACCGGGAACAGGGATATAGGCGAGTAGGAGGTAGACGATCCCTCCTCCCACCAGCAGCCGGAAACGACCTGTCGGAATAGAGGTTCTCAATAAAACACCTATCCCGACCAAGAAGACTCCGATCTTGAAAGAGTAGGCCCAGACTAAATAGCGGACGATCTTCCAGGCAGGTATCGCCTGACTGGCAGCCTCAAGGGAAGCCTTTCCTCCTTCGAGGCTGGACAGATAACCCGGCAAAACCAGATATCTTCCCAGGATGGCGTTGAGAAGAAAGAGGATGCCCAATCCAACCCAGATGGCCGATGCTCTTGTTTTCATCACCTTACCCCCTCTCTCACAATCCTTATTTTGAAATCTCATCACATCTTTCATTAAACGGCTGCAAATGATCCTGCAGGTGTCTTAATAATGGCTCGCAATAAGTTACCGAAAGCCTATTCCTCGTCGTTCCCCTGAAGCTTGTCCCCGAAGGCCTTAATCGGGGAACGGGAATCCAGGGAATTTAAAAGCCTCTGGACCCCCGCTTTCGCGGGGTGACGGTCCATCCGACTTGTACAAATTTATCTTAAATACTCCGGATAGGTTATTATCGGCCGCCTTGGTTTTACTGTTTGGCCAGGATCTCTCGAACCGGCCGGGCCTTGAGGAAGCCCTGGCCAAGCTGTCGATCGG
Source organism: Deltaproteobacteria bacterium (assembly GCA_016208255.1). Classification (GTDB taxonomy): domain Bacteria; phylum Desulfobacterota; class RBG-13-43-22; order RBG-13-43-22; family RBG-13-43-22; genus RBG-13-43-22. The sequence continues at coordinate 9,955 of JACQYK010000012.1, forward strand.
CCAGTCCGGAATCGACTTTCCGGATTATCTCAGCCGCTTTACCCCACTGTTCCCGCGCCTCGCTGCTGCGGCCCCTCCTTTCATAAGCCGAGGCCAGTGAGCCATGGGCCTGCCAGAGCAGTCGGGGGTTTCCAACCTCGCCCAGGATCCGGACGGCCTCGCTCAGGCTGGCCAGGGCTTGGTCGAACTCGCCCCGCCTTGTCTGAACCTCTCCCAGCAATCGCAGGAAACGTCCTTCATATTTCTTCACCTGCTCTCTTTGCGCTGTGTCAAGGTTCCTGAGAACGATGATCTCAGCCTGGTTGGGGTCATCCCGTTCCAGGAGGATAGCGGCGGCCAGGGCCTCCAGCCGGGCCCCCCAGCGATCGCGGGATCGGCTGAAATCATCGCCCGTAGCTTCCCGCTCAAAGGATTTCATAAACTCCCAGGCCGCCTCCGCGTTCCCGAGGTCTAAGTGGTTCTCCATTAAATTCACCATGGCATGGGCAACGATTTCTCCGGCGATCCCACGCCCCGCCGGGTATCCTTTAATGAGCGCCCGGCCTAATTCCTGGCTCCGGAAATTCAATTCCCGCGCCTTTTCGATCTGAAGAATCTCCATGTAGCAATAGCCCAGGCAGTTGTACAGCCGTCCCAAATGGACCATGACCCCATGCGATTCGCAGGTTCGGATTCCATCATTAAGGATTTTCATGGCTTCTTCGATTCGGCCGGTTTCGGCCAGAGCCAGTCCCCGGGCGTAGATTCCAAGTGAGGCTACATCGAAATTGAACAGGGACAGCATGGCCTCTACTCCCCCTTCGGTCAGCTTCACGGCCTTTTCCGGATACCCAAGCCAACGTTCGGCATGAGAGAGACTAAAACGCACCGTAGAGATTGTTCCGGGATCTCCGGACTGCAGTGCTAATTTTTCCGCCTCTCTGATCATCAGGCATCCCGCATATCGATGGCCGGCAATGCAGATATATGTTCCCTTAAGCATCAGGATAAGGCTCTCCTCCTCTTTTCGTCCCAGTGCTTTGGTCCTGGTCATGGCCTCGTCAAAAAACCGCAGCCCCTGCTCCTGATCAGCTTCGGAAAAAATAATAGTGCCGGCCTCTTGGACCAGGCTTTCCATTTCCTGTTCGACCAGTCCCAGTTGCCGTCTGATCTCAACGGCCTTTTTTAATTCCTTCGCCGCCGTATCAAAGTCACCAATGGCCCGGCTGGCTGTTCCCAGACCCTGGCGCACCCGGGCCTCAATCAGGGAGTCGAGCGTTACCTGGTGTCTTTGGGACAGATCCAAAGCCCCCCTCAAGAAAACCCGGGCGCTCTGGACGGCGTTCTCGCGATTGGATTTCTCGCCGGCCAGGATCAGATATCCGATGGCTTTTTGAGGGTTGCCGCCGAGCTCCCAATGATGGGCCAGGATCTCATAGTGCGGCTCGAGTTTATCGGTATAAAGTTCTTCGATGGCCCTGGCGATGCGCCCGTGGATCTCCTGACGCCGCTGTTTGAGGAGACTTTCGTAGGCCACGTCCTGGGTCAGGGAATTCTTAAAGATGTACTCCAGTTCGGGATAGAGGGTCTTCTCGTAGAGAAGCTCAAGGCCCACCAGGTTGGTCAGATGCCCCCGCAACTCCTCTCCCAGTTCCATGACGCTTTTGAGGATCCGGTAAGTAAAATCTCTCCCGATCACGCTGGCCACCTGGGTGGTGCGTTTAAGGTCCTCGCTCAAGCGGTCCATTCGGGCGGCGATAACTCCCTGGATCGTGGATGGGATCTCTATCTGCTCGTTGGGGCAGCGGCAGATAAAGCGGTCATTTTCTCGCACCAGATCCCCGCGCTCCAGGAGTTCTCTCACTATCTCCTCCATAAAGAAAGGATTTCCCCCGGCCTTTTCCGCGATTTTGCCTTCCAGGGCCGGGTCCAGCTTCAGTCCTCCCAGGAGGTTCATAACCAGTCGGATAGAAGAGTTAAGGCCCAGGGTCTCCAACCCCAGCTTCTGGTAGTGCGCCTCCCGTGTCCAGGGGGGGGAAGCTTCGGGCCGGTAGGCCGAGAGCATCATAACCGGGTAACCGTGGATGCAGCGGGAGAGATAGGTGAAAAACTCCTCGGAGATCTTGTCCATCCAGTGCACGTCTTCCAGAAAAACCACCAGGGGTTTTTGTTGGCTTAAGGTCAGAAGGAGGCTTTTGACCGCCTCGAAGGTCCCGAACTTTCGTCCTTCCGGATTCAGTGATTTGAATTTGGGGTCGGCCACCTCCAGGGAAAGCAAATTGTGGTAGAAGGGAAGGAAGGGGGTCAGGTTTTCCGCGGCCTGTTCTTTAATCCTGCCTTTCACGGTTTCTTCATCCATCCCCTCGCGCAGGCCAAAGGCTTCCTGAACCACCTCCCGGACCGGAAGGAAGTTCATGCTTCGTCCGTATTGCAGGCAGACCCCGCAGAGGAAAACGGCCTCCTGGTCTAAAGATTTGTGGAACTCGTAAACAAGACGGCTCTTACCCACCCCCGCTTCCCCGACCAGGTCGATAACCTGATCTTGGCCTCCTTTGACCCGCTCGAAGGTTGCCCGCAGGGCCTCCATCTCCGGGCGGCGGCCCACCAGTTCGGTCATTCCCCGCGCCAGCCCGGCTTCGAACCGGGTGCGCACTTCGGGTCGATCCGCGATCACCCGATATAGCTTTTGGGGCTCGGCTTTGCCCTTGAGGATGACTTCTCCCACCGGCTCATCGCTGAAATACCCCCGGATAAGGCCCCGGGTGGCCTGGCTCAACCAAACCTCTCCCGGGCTGGCTGCCTGCTGGACCCGGGCGGCCAGGTTGATGGTGTCTCCGATGGCCGTGTAATCCATATGCAGATCGTCACCGATAGCACCTACCACCACCGGGCCGGAATTGAGCCCGATACGCATCAAAAATTCCTGGCCCAAATCCTCCTTGATCTTCCGGCCGTATTCGGCCAGGTCTTTCTGGATGGCCAGGGCCGCGTAACAGGCCCTCTGGGCATGGTCCTCATGGGCCAGGGGCGCGCCGAACAAGGCCATGACCCCGTCGCCGGTGAACTGGTTGATCGTCCCCTCATACTTGTGAATCTCATCCATCAGAATCTCCAGGCACCCTTCCATGATCTTATGGACTTCCTCCGGGTCAAGCTTCTCGGACAGGGAGGTATAACCGGCCACGTCGGCGAAGAGAACGGTCACCAGTTTTCTTTCCCCTTCCAGGGACCTGCGGGTGTTCAGGATTTTATCGGCTAAATATTGGGGGGTGTAGGACTTGGGCTCTGCTTTGTCGAAGGTGCCGGCTGTCGCTGTGACTGGCGGGGTTTCCCCCAGGGGCCGGCCGCACTGGCCGCAGAATTTATCTTCGGGCAGGACTTCCGACCCGCAGTGGGGACAGACTTTCGGGAGACGGGTCCCGCATTCCCGGCAGAACTTATTGGTCTCAGGATTTTCCGTTTGGCACTTGGGACATTTCATGATTATTCCTCCACCCCGGCAGACTCTTCCTCTTCCGCGATTCCGGGGTTGAATGCCTTGAGCCCTATCCCTGATCAAAGGGAAAGATTACTTTACAGCCGCCTGAAATTCTTTGGACTGAACAAAGGCCAACAATTGCTTCTGCAATTCATTGAAGACTACGTCAAAGGCCTCCCGCGTCCTGCCGGGGGTGGAAAGCGAAAAGCCTCTCTCGAAGTTAAGTCCCCTCTGGGCCAGCACCTTCCCCCCTGCCGGATCAACCAGTTTGGCCGAAACCTCGGCTTCTATCGTATACTTGTTACCGTACCCATCACACCAAAAGCGAATCACATCCATATCCAACCTGGGAGCTTTCTGGTCGGCGCCAACTGAAGTATAGCCGGTATGCTCCAGAACGTTTTTAGCCATCTCCTTCAAAACAAGGTTAATTTCTTTCCCTTCCTGCGTTTGCAGGTCAAAAGGATTCCCATATCCTCCCCGAATTTTTCCTAATAAGTTAAAACTCCGTCCTCCATACTCCTTAAAACGTTTGTTGTTGACCTCTCCAACAGCAACCGTCCCCCTCTTCGCATCCGTTTTAGCCAGGGAGTCATACTTGATGTCCATGGACGGAATACAGGCGCCCAGGAATAAAAACAAGGTCAAGGTTAAAAATAAAAATTTGGTGTTTTTCATCACGTTCCTATTCTCCTCTTTTATTTGATTTTGAGGCTGTTATACAACGACCTAGGTAGAAGTGTCTTTCATTCTTTCAGAAATCGGATCATCCGTCAAGAAGGCAAAAAAACTCCCTCTCTTTTGGGAGATGGGGTCTCATTCACCCCGGGGCCGCCGGGGGGAAAAGGTTGTTATTTTCCTCCTCTATAAAAATCATAGAGGGCCTTGCCCACGAAAAAATCGGCCCAGGCAATCATGATGTCGGGTAACAGGGATTTTATAATCCACTGACTCGGAGGAATAGCCTGGGCCGTGAAAGTGGCAAAGCTGAAATGGGCCATGAAAATGGTCCCGAAAATTACGATGAGACCATTGAGCAGATACCCATAAACGGCCGTTCTGTCGGACAGGAAAAGAATCGTCACCAAAACCGTGTCTATGAAAGGGAACAGGTTGGCCAGAAAAAAGGTCCCCTCGAAGTGAAAGGTACCGGGATTCAATTTGTCGGCCACCATAAAAGGATGGATCCGGTAATGAAACATCAACCCCCCTAAGGCCAGCAGAAAAAGGGTAAAAAGCAGTGCTCTTCTGATCATCTCGGTTACCCCCCGAAAAATTTAACCATATGTCCAAGATAGAGCGTAAAACCGACAGCGACTATATGAAGTATCCACCAGCCCGGTTTGTAGCGCATGAAATATTGAATCATATTACCTCCATAATAAGTGTCCGATGGTATAAACGGCAGAGATCCCGATCAAGTGAATAAGCCACCACAGTGGCTTTAAAAAGTCGATCTTTCTCGACAGATTTTTTTCTTCCAATTTGATCACCCCCTCTTCGTTTCCATCCGGAGACGGTTCTCTTTCGTCCTGGTTGTGTTCAAACTTGGGCGCCTCCTCATTCGGATAAATCCAAATTTGGCAACCAGGGCTCCACAGATGGATAGCGCGCCGGATCAAGTTGAAAGGCCAAACCCTTTAAGGCCTCCCCACGCACCCGTCTCAAAGTATTTTCCCGGGCTGCTTCTTTGAATAAGGTCAGTGCTTCCAAGTCACTGAAATGGGACACATCCATTCCCAGATGTTCCTTAAACAAATCATTTCGAAACCGGCGCACGGTTTCTTGGTGCCAAAAGGAGGCATTCAGTTCCGTATCGGCGAAAAAGGACCTTCCAGCAATATTGCATGATCCGATAGTTGCCCAGATCCCGTCGACTATGGCAATCTTGGCAGTAAATGGTTTCATGGGCCGCGTCAAAGGCGATGATATACTGCTCCAAACAGCTCTGTTCACCTTTTAAAATTGGAAAGGCTTCGGCTCCGATGGCTGGTGTGCCGTCGGAATAGCTTCCCCGGCGTACGGTTCGGGATATCTGAACGGGTATTTCTCCGGCAGAAGGTGATAAGGATACGGGAAAGGACAAATCGGAAAGCCTTGCCTCCACCGGCCATTGGCCGTCGGGAAGATTTATTTCGCTGGCTTCATTCCAGCGTTGGACAAAATTATGATGGACATCCGTCCCGGCCGGACCTTGAACCTCGACATAAATATCATGTATGCTGCCCTTCTCGCGTTCCTCATGGCCGGGATCAACCACAGAATCCGGTTCCAAGATTGATCCCGCCGACGAAAGCGACTTCCGAATCCTGGCCGGCGTCGATTAACCAGCTTTTTTGGTGATGGCACCACGTCTTTTCCAGACGGTCCCACCGGGCCAGAAAAGTACTTCCTCGGGATGATAAAAAATGACGATGTTCAGGGGATCCGTGAAAATGATGGTCGGCGGCCCATTCGGATCGCCAGAAAATAACCCTGACATCAAGGCCCCTTTCTTTGGCTCGATCCAAAACATCAAAAAAAGAGCCGCGACCGCCCGGCATCTGGAATTCCGGTTCCAAAAAGGCCACGGTTACCCATAGGGAATGTCGAGCCTGCTCCACGGCCTCGCAGATTCTTCGAAAAGCCGGCGCACCATCAATAAGCGGAATTATTCTATTACCGAATCGAAGCGGATAGCTGCAATTTTTGACATAGGGTATGTGAGCACCGGAATAAGACATGGCATTCTCCTCTGTTAAAGGGACGTTCGCGAAGAAGTTCCTTTATTTAGTTAGACTGTTAGATTGGTTTAGATTGGGGTCGGATACCTGCGTAAATGAGGAGGGAATCAATGTCAGAGAAAAGGGAATTAAAGAAGTACTCGCCAAGTCCCTCTCCCTGTTTCTCAGAGAAGAGACGGGCCGGCATAAAGATCCTCCACGGCCGAGGAAAGGATCTTTATTCTCATTCAAAGCGTTTCCTGAGTTCCCGCTTGGCCGTCTGCCAATCCATTAGATTCTCCTGCCCTCCTGCTGTCCCCGAATTCGGTCAGTAACATTACCTCAGCTATATAAACCCACAAGTACTGCTGTCACGATAATCTGTAGTGCAATTATGGCCGTAATCGAGAACGGCCTGTGCGCCATAAGTCTTTCCGGACCGGGTATGGCTTTAATGAAGAAAGAGGCGTTGGCTATATTAAAAACTATGATTATCCAAAAGAGCGCCGCACTTCCCCCGTATAACCACCAGCAGAAAATCCCATAGATGGTCTCGAAGACGAAGGCAAAAGGCGGCTTCTCATAGAGCCCTAAGCCGAACTTTCTGCTGTCCAGAAATGGCGCTATGACAATATCACGGGCATGACTGATCAGATCAAGCACCAGGTGAGAACATATCCCCAGCGCGACAGCAGTTCCCATATCAGCCGCCTTGAAGCCCAAGTCCAAGACTATCCAGGCGCCGGCCGCCAAAACAGCCGTGGAGACCAGTGAATGAGAAAACGGCATAAATTTAAGATGTACGTCGCTGACTGATTGCACTTTGTCTTCGGTTATTGTCTTTTCTACGCCGAGAAAGTTTAATACAACCCAGAGGATCTCTATTAGCTGGACCGACACTAAGATTACGACCATCGGTACATCAGGATATATTTTTTTGATAATCAGACCAGTAGCCGCGTGATTTATAGCAAACATGCCCCGTTTCCCTTATAGATCCTGTGAAGGACGAGTGATAGTTCCTGAAGAAACGCAGCGCGGTGATGGTGCCAGCGACCGGGATAGGGAAGTTCAATGTGGGTACCTGCCCAGTTGGCACGCTGTTGCGAACGCCTCACATTGGCGGAGATCGATCGAACTACGGTGATCACGATTTCCGGGCGAAGTCGTTTCAATATCCCGGCCAGACGAACTTCGCCATCCCGGCAGGCTTTCAGGCGCTGGTTTCCGGACAGGTGGTCAACAGGCCGGCCGCACAGGTCGACGAGATAACAACCCAGCGAGCGGAAGAATTCCAGGAACTCACGCTCGCCCTCCGCGGGGAAAACGCTGGCAAAGGTGTCGCGAACGGCCCGGTAAAGTCCCGAGTCTGCCTGATAGAAAAATCGACCGGAGGCAGGCGGCCCCTCGCCGACGAAAAGCACCCGGACATTGGCTGGGCGATAGCGTCTTCTCAGACGTTCCCTGGCTTGCAGGGATAGCTTCTTACTCTCCATAGCTCACTCATAGCGCACAGACGCCGACGGTGGTTTGACCTGACCACCGTGAGGCATAAGCGTTGGGCCATCATATCGCACAGTGCGAGACCCAGTCTTGAACACTCGGGTTTTCGGGACAACACTGTACTTGATTATCTTAAAATCCAAACCGATTTGCTTTAATGCATCCCCCCTCAACTGCCGTGTCAAGTATATGGCCATATTCCTTGGCTCATTGAAAACCCCCCGGCGGGATGATATTAATTCTTTCTCGCTTATCCCGTAGAACTTTTCCACTGCTTTCTGGATTTGTCCCACCTCCGGAGCCAATTCCTTAGATTGTGGCACTTCATCATTTGTCTTAGCGGAATAAAACCTTTCCTTGATCCTATGAACAAAACCTTTAGAACCCAAAACTGATGGCCACTTCTTTTTTTCGAATATCTCTTTAATTTCCTCCTCATCTTGCGAAGAAACAAACTCTCGATAAACCCTTGGTCCCTCTTTCCTTTTCCCTGAAAACAAAGAAAGAACAAATTCTTTATAAAGCCAACGGCCTCTTTCGTCATCAGACAAGTAGTCCCGGTGACTGCTCCAGGCATAACCAGCCAATGTTTTTGTCAACCCGGCCCTCAAAGGATTTCGATGAATATACTTTACCAGAGGAAGCAGATAGCTGTCAGCTTCGACCAGAATCGATTTGTATCTCCCCCGGAATAACGGCCCGTCAATTCCGTGGGCCCGATTGAATCTCTGAGTATAAACCCCGTCGATGTGGCGTAGGCACCGGGAGAGGTTGCCATTGGGTGTCTGAACCAAAAGATGATAATGATTGGGCATTAAACAATAGGCGGCTATCCGCAACTTCCAGATTCTCGCTGTTTCATTTAGAATATCAATGAATCGCCAATAATCTTTTCGATCAGCAAAGATTTCCTCTCCCCGTCTCCCCCGATTCATGACATGGTACCAGGCACCTGGATATTCGATTCTCAATGGTCTGGACATATTTATTTCTTATCATAAATTATTAATAAGAGTCAAGAGCAGACTTGACCCCCTTACTCGTTTGAATTCCCCCCAAGACCTTCGTCGGCCTGGAGTTTTTCCGGATTGTGCCATTCTTCCTCCTCCTCAATTTCTGATTGTCGGCCAAAACCAGGCGCTTTCACTTTCCCAGTCGCCCTTCCCGGATGGCGAGCAACTCTGCATTAAGGAGTATAAAAACCCGGAGGTTTGGCCAATACCCTCAATGTCCCATTGCGAGAACTGATCTAAAAGGACCTATTGTTTCATGACTCCCTCACAGAATTGTGCCTATTGCCCGCGTAACACTCAAAGTCCGCATAGGCCTTGCGATTCAACTGGAGATTCCTTCTGTAGGAAAGGTTGCCCACGAGACTGATCAACGGCTTGCGGCCTTGCCACAAGCTGCTCCAGACCCTGCGCAGGATGTGCGGCATGGAGTAGAAACCCCGGTCGCAGTTAATCATTTCCTGAATCACGCCGGCCAGAGACAAATGCCGATACCGGGCGACCGGGAAGGTCAGCGTGTAATATTTCCAGTCTTCCGGGAACCGGTTAAGGGCGATGCGGTCTTCCGCTTTCATCCGGTCCCAGAGGCGTGTGCCCGGCAAGGGCGTCAGAAACAGGGTATTGAGATTGTCTACGCCATACCGGCCGGCCACCTCGGCGATACGTTGGCCGATGCCCGGTTCGTCTATGTCCAGACCGATGATAAAGGAACCTGCGACCAGTATCTTGTGCCGCTGTATGCGCTGCACGGAGGCTCGAAAGTCCCGGCCCTTCAGCAAGTTATATTTCTTGCCGATTTCCCGAAGCCCTTCCGGTGACAGGGACTCAAAACCGATAAAAACGCCTCTGCAACCGGCCTGCGCGGCCAACGACAAAAGTTCTTCGTCATCGGCGAAGTTGATGGTGGCCTGGGCCACCCATTCTTTTCGCAGATTCGCCTGGATCATGGCCCGGAACAGGTCCTTGGCGCGGGCGATATGTTCAGGGCGTGTGCCGATGAGATTGTCATCCACCATCAGAACAAGTTTCTCGCGGATCAACTGGAACTCCCGGACGATACCCGAAATCGGTCGCAGCCGGTAGTGGGCGCCGTTAAAGGCGGTTACGCTGCAAAAGGTGCAGTTCAGTGGGCAGCCCCGTGTGGTCTGAATAGCTCCAAAGGCATATCCCGTATCAAGCAAATCATGGCGGGCCAAGGGGACAGCGCCGATCTCGGCCAGCCCTCCGTCATACCGGCGCTTCAGGGTCCCATGCTGAGCATCCTCCAGGACCTGCCGCCAGATGCCCTCAGCTTCCCCGGTAACAACCGAGTCCACACGCTCCATGACCTCCTCTAGGCACATAGTGGCGTGAATACCGCCCATGACCACAGCCACGCCCAGACCCCGGAAGTAAGCGGCCACTTCATAGGCGCGGTTGGCC
>JACQYK010000013.1:0-3537 GCA_016208255.1 Deltaproteobacteria bacterium
CCCGTCTCTCTCCTGGTTACTTTTTTTCGCTTTAAAAACACCTTTTCTTTCTTATCCTTTTGCTAATCTGACCCTATAAATCTTCCCCTCTCGGTTATTTTATTCCTTTATTAATTAATCAATTTATCAGGCTAATTAACAATGCCCGAAAGCATGGCAACTCCCTGCTCGGTGAAAGCAAATGGCAGGTATCTACGGCCTCCGCGACCGCTCGTCTTTGATATTCCAAATTGGAATATCAAAGAATCCATTTCATCTTTGGTGATCTGAAACATGAAATCCGGAGGAAACCGATCTATATTTCGTTTAACCGCTTTGTTCAGATTGAAAGTCTCTACTCCATAAAGTTCTGCCAGATCGGTATCCAACATCACTTTATGACCACGGATAAAAAAGATTCTTTTCTCGATTAGCTCCAGCGGTACCAAAGAATCCATATGCCCCTCATGCAAAAATGGTTGAAGAAAAACCCATCTTTTTTTCAAAAAATGGGCCTTTGTCGTTTTGCTTCATGGACCAGCCTTTCAGGTTAGAGGGTTACCGGAATCAATAAAGCCAAAAATCAAAATTTATTAATATAAACCATAACAAATGGGTAACCTGCCAGCCTGCGGCGCCCCGAAAGACCCTGTCTTCACGATGCGATCGGTCGGCTTAGCCGACCTTTAACAAAGGTCCACATTTGTGGACCGGCAGATTGCTTTGCTTTGTGGACATCTCCCCACAAGCAAAATAGTCTTCTCTGTGATTTCGGCGGCTCTGCGGTAAAAATCTATTTTGGAAAAGAGTGATTTTTTCCAGTTATTTTCAGTTATTCTGAATTGCAACAATTAGACCATCCATGACGAAAGGTCAAATTAAATTATTTCTAATAGTTAAGGATAAAAATTTGCTGAGGTTCGGGATTTGACTTCTAAAATCGGACAAAATTTATTCTATTTTAAACAATAAAAGAATTGTTCACGGGATTTTCTCTCGCCCGCTCATATCTTTCGCTCAAGCTCACAGAGTTCACTGAGAAGATCTTTCTTTTGGTTGCCGTTGAGAGGGACGGCAACCAAAAACATCTCAGCCTTTCGGCAGAGACCCTGAACGACGCTGATTAGGGTGAAACCTTCCTAAAAAGAAAAAGGGAAGATTTATGAAGAGCATATCACAAGGGTTTGACAAGTACGGTCAAAAGGGTAAGGAATTTTTTTTTAATTTTTACAAATAAAGCTTGCAAAATTTCCTAAAATTGTCTATTTTCTTGTTTAAGAAAAAAGGAGAAAGCAGGAAAATGCCTGGCCAAAAAGAAATGCTTGACCAATTAAAAAGAGGAAAGGTTTTCCTGCCCCCGTTATCTTTTCGTTTTTTGAAAAGTCAGCCGAATGTGGCGGGAAGTCTTTTTGATGCCTTGATCGAGGTCTCCTGGGATAAAAACCGGGTAAAATTTGCGGTTGAATGCAAATCCCTATCGACCCCTAAAGCCTTTCAGGAAGGGGTAAATGCTTTAAAATTATCCGCTTTGCCTAAAGATTATCGGCCTATACTCCTCCTACCTTTCCTGAACAACCAGCAACTGGAAATTTTGGAGCGGGAAGGTATAAGCGGAATCGACCTGTGTGGAAACGGCATAGTAATAGTGCCGGGTATCTTTTCTGTTTTTCGCAGCGGGCAGAAAAACTGTTTTCCCTCTTCAGCCCTGATCAAGAATATCTACCGGAAAAACAGTTCAATGGTCGGCAGGGTTTTTTTCTCCCGCCCCTGTTATGGGAGCGTCAATGAGATCTGGTCCGAGGTGAACCGGCGAAATATTCTGGTGGCTTATTGGAATAAAGATCCTATGGGCTTGTCAACAGTATCAAAATCATTAAAAGGGCTGGAAGACGATTTGATCATTGAACGGAAAGAAAATATTTGTCTGCTGCAGGCCGATAAGCTTTTGGAAAAGTTGAGCGAAAACTATGCCCCCCCGAAAATAAGAAAACGGGTTCAACTTAAGATTTCCGAGGGAGGAGAAGCGGTCAGGGAGGTACTAAAAAGACTATCAAAGCCATTGGGCCTGCCTTTGGTGGCTGCCGGGACATCATCGGTAGGGCAATATGCCGTTATGCCGCGGGGAGAGGTTTTATCCGTCTATTGCCCCAGTTTGGAGAGGCTCCTGAATAGACTGCCCGGGAATCCCTCTGATCGCTTTCCCGATCTTGAGTTGATCGAGACAGACGACGAGACAGTCTACTTTGATGCCCGTGAGCAGGATGGTTTCTGGTGGGCCTCCCCCGTGCAGGTATACCTGGAATTAATGACCGGGGACAGGCGGGATCGGGAGACCGCTGAACAGATCAAGTCCTTCCTGATTTCCCCTCAACAGCCATCAAAATCATCATGATACCAGATCTTTAAACAACTTTACTCGATTTGCTCTATGTAGTGGAGGGAAAAGATATTTAATTTATCATTGGCGGTGGTTTCGGCATTTATCTGAAGGCTGGTTATATTCGTCGCTTGAATTTAAGGACTCTTTTCCAAGCCTGGCCTGAACCCCGTTCAACCAATGATCTTGACTTATTCCTGCGGCCGGAATTACTCATTAACTCTACAAAGTTGGAACCTCTGTCACAAGCCCTTGCCCGTCTTGGCTATCAGGTTGTTCCCGGTGCAGAAAAATATCAATTTATCAAGCCTGGATCAGGAGGAATTCGAGCAGGGAGCATCAAAATTGACATTCTGACCGGACCCCAAAGCTTTTTTATTGGCTCGAAGGTGAAAACAGACGGTCGTCGGATCAGACCCCATCCCTCCGTAGGATTACATGCCCATCCGGTTGATGAGATACCGACATTAGAGATTGGACTGCTTTCGATATCACTCCAAGGGAGCCTCAGTTCGGGTGATTTTTGGAAAGCTGAGGTTTTCTTGCCGCACCCCTTCACTTTTTTGATGATGAAACTATTTGCTTGCAGAGACCGGATGGAGGATACCAATAAGGATTTCGGCCGCTATCATGCCCTGGATTTATATACTATTTTGGCCACAACAACAGAGAAGGAGTGGATCCAGGCCCAGGCCATCCGAGACAAGAATGCCGAGGAGCCGTATATAGTAGAGGCGGGAAATCTGATTTCAAAATATTTTTCCGAATTGAATCAGATGGGCATGATCCGGTTAAGGGAAAGCCCCTATTTTCGCCCCGAATTGCAAATTGATGAATTTATGGATGCGTTAAAAGAATTGTTTCCCAACCGGTAAATTTTTGGGCAGGCCGGAAATTCAGAGATTCTATAGATACATATCTCCATTCATCCAATCATCTTCAGGAGGCAACTTTAATGGCCCGGGGAGACCAACTGGGACGTCAGTGGCGCATCATCCAGACCTTACTCAAGACCAGGACAGGAAAATCGGCGGCTGATCTGGCCGAAGAGATGGAGGCCCATCCCAGGACGGTCTACCGGGACCTGGAGGCCCTGCAAGTAGCCGGGTTTCCCATCTACACCGAGCGGGTGGACGGTAAGAACCTCTGGTCCCTGCTGGACACCATGAAGCACCACATCC
>JACQYK010000013.1:3582-26979 GCA_016208255.1 Deltaproteobacteria bacterium
CCACATCCCCATCCCCTTTAATCTCATGGAGCTCATGGCCCTCTACTTCAGCCGGGACATGATGAAAGTCTTCAAGGACACGGTCTACTATGACAACCTGGAATCCCTTTTTAACAAGATCAAGACCACCCTCCCTAAAGAATCGCTGAACCTCCTGGACCAGACTGAACAGGTCCTCCACTTGGGGATTAAACCCTATAAGGATTATGGCCGGTTCAAGGAGATCATCAATCGGGTCAACGAGGCGGCGATCAATAAAAAATCGGTCGAGATTGTTTATTCCTCATGAGTCGAAAAAAAGAGACCCAGCGGAGAGTAGACCCCTAGACCTGTCGAAGAATATCTTAAGTCCTTTTTTTGTGTCTAAAATAATATCCCAATCATATTTTTAGCCTTGCTTCCGGCAACAAAAAAGGCCGATAAAGTTTCCCCAACCGGCCTTATTATTCAAGCGTTCGGCTTACTATGCGCCATATAGGGCGACGTTCGGCCAGGTGTCCCGGTTTCTCATATAGCTCCGGGATTATGTTTTTCTCCAAAGTGGTATGGTCCTACATTCGTTTCTTCCTCTAACAAGCAACCCTTTATTCCCAAAAACCAGGAGAAGTACAAGAACCGCCTTCACTCTCAACCATAGCCAGTTTTCCGGCCTTGATGTGTAAAGCGGTCCTGACGAGTTTTTTTACGACAATGTCCACCATCACTCCTCCAGCCAGATCCTCTTTAACAGCAAAACGCGTCTCCTTTATAGGTACTCCAAGACCTTCCCGGGTTGAGACCGATGAAGATCCGTAGCTAACCACATTAAGGCCTATGGCCAATAGTGAAGTCCTCATCAAGTCGAGTGCGGTATCCTGTCCGGAATTCCGAAAAAAACCGATGGTCATGGCCGAGGCGACTTTATCCAGCAGCCGAAAATCATGGACAAAAGTGCGGCAGCGATCTATAAAGGTTTTAACCTGTCCCGGGATTGAGGCAATATAGACCGGAGCCATGAGGAGGATGGCGTCGGCATCAAGCATTTTTAGATGGAGTTCCTCCATCCCATCTTTAATTGAGCAGTTATAGCCTTCAATGGGAACGGGGAAAACATCATGACCGACTTCGGCCTGGATTTTATTGATCTTGCGCATGCATTTGTCACAGCCAATACAATAATTAATCTTGTAGTCCTCTAGAAGAACGAGTTCCGTAACAGCCCGCCCAGTAGCCTCCGCCCGTTTCAATGCTTCCTCAAGCTGATATTGGCAATTTCCATTTTTTATGGGGGTCCCGACAATCCCAAGGATTTTAATCTTTAGGGGTTTTGTTTCCATTTCGACTTCCCTCTTGGTCCTAATTATAGGTCTTATGAACCTGGTTAATAAACGATCTCCCCGGCAGCTGCCGCGTTTGGGCTGAAGGGAGTTGTTAAGTTTCCCGAAATGTACCATAATTCTATCTTGATTGAAAAAAATATTTCTCTATGGAAGATGGCAGGAGTTTTGAGGTCTTCAGACACCTCAGGAGCGCAAGCAGGTCATGGAAAAAGAGTTAATAAATGTCTTGACAAAAAAAGTCATCTGACCTTATTAGTCAACAATCATTTCACAATCTAATCTTTCTAAATAACAAAGAAAATTCTTTTCTAACCCTTCTAAGATATAAAGGAGGGAACCCAATAATCGAATCATCAAAAATAATCCAGGCATTTTGTTACCTTTTGAGCAAAATCACTCAGGCTGACAGATTAAAACTTATTAAGCTTCTCTACCTGGCCGACGATTGCCAAAATAGGGACAGCGCCCAATTTTAAGCCTTAAAATAAATAGGCGCTGTCCCTATTTTCGCGTCAATTTTTCTAAAAGATATCTTACCTTCTTATAGGCATCACGTCCACGAATCGCCCTTTCCCTCGGGATCAGTCAATTCTTCAAAGTCAGCCACAAATTTCGGCCCCACAAACCTTTCCGATTGAAAATGACTGGCGATTTTTTTCAGCCCCTCCAGGACGAGTCCATGCTTAAGTGCGGGCGAAACTCCGAAATTAAGTTTTCCAGACCTCCGGGAAAGTGAGGCAGAGTGCCCTTAAGTTCACTAACGGAGATCGGATTGAGACGCATCGGAAAGTAGCGTCCGGCAAGGGACTCACCGGACTGCCGATAGGTATCAAGTCGTGCGTCCCCCGCCAATTACACTGGTTCACCTGTCCGATTTGACTGTACTTAAAGCGAGAAGAGAGAAACAAGGAACCAAATTGAAAGAAGAGGCCGCCCTATGGCCGGAATGCAGTTCACCCATGAAACGAGGGTAAATCTAATAATCAAAGGAGGAAAACGATGGGATGGAAGACTATACTTTATGAAGAAATAGGTCCTGTGGCCCGGATTACGCTCAACCGGCCGGAGACCCACAATGTCCAGAACGCCAGGCTGATCCTGGAACTCGATGAGGCGGCCGAAAAGGCGGATCGGGATCCGAATATTCGGGCGATTATCCTGTGCGGGGCCGGAAAATCCTTTTCCAGCGGGCATGATTTGAGCCCTATCCCCGGTGATGAACTCCAGCAGGATTATCGGGAACGTCACCGCAGAAGCGTTGAAGATCGTCTGGGGGTGGAGGATGAATATTATCTGAACAAATGCCTGGCCATTCGAAACCTGAAAACCCCCACCATCGCCGCCATCAAGGGCAACGTGGTGTTGGGGGGAATCATGCTGGCCTGCATGTGTGACCTCATTATTGCGGCCGAGGACACCCGGCTGTGGAATCCCTCCATCCGCCATTGCGGCAGCGGCGGGGAAGTGATGGTTCTTCCCTTTGAGATTGGCTTCCGGAAAACCAAGGAATACCTGTGGACCGGGGATCTCATTCCTCTGGAAGAGGCGGAGCGCCTGGGCATGATTAACCGGATCGTGCCGAACGATCGGTTGGAGGCCGAGGCACTGAAACTGGCTGAACGGATTGCCCTGATGCCCCCGGTTTCCGTGGCCCTGACCAAACGGGCCATGAACAAGGCCCAGGACTTCATGGGAATGGCCATGGCCTTTGAGTATCAATATGTCTGGCACCAGATGGCCCATGCCACCAGGGAGTCGGCGGACTGGAATGCCGAAGCATCCAAACACTCCCGGGAAAAGGGATTCAAGGGCTGGCTGGAATTTCGTGACGGTCCTTTTGATGAACAGGCCAAAAAGAAATATTGAGCCCTGAGAAACTTTTTTTGAGGTCGGCCGGTTTTCGTCTGATCAACCAGTAATGATCCCTCCTCCGGATGAATGATATCGGCCCCGGCTCGTCGGTTATGGCCGGGCTCAGTGGTTTGTTTTGTAAACGCTGTTACCGGTTTGTACTCTTCCGGTCCTCTCCCTCGAGGGGAGAGGATTGGGGTGAGGGTGGTCCGGTCGAGAAATGGTATGGACAGGATAGGGTGCGGACGAAGTCTCAATTACTTCACGGATTGATGGTTATAACAAACGGGTCCCACTTCTCCCTATTTTAAATCTGCCTCATCGCAGCACCGATCTCGGCAACGCCCTGCGGCCTAACCAGCCGTGTGACCTCCCTGCCATTCTTTAGAAACACCAACATCGGCCAGAGCTTGACGCCAAAGGATCTTCCCAGAGGCCGGCCGCGGCCATCTTCGACTTTGATATGCGATATCTGTGGATAATCTGCGAACGCTTCAGCGATGAAGGGCTGTGCCGTTTGACAGTAACCACACCAGGCGGTGCCGAACTCCAGCACAGTGGGTGTGTTCAAGGCATCAATTTCAGCCCGTGTCGGCTCTTTCATGACGTAGTCGTTGCTAAAAGCCATGGTGGATCTCCGAATGATTTTTTTTAAAAGGAACTTCCTTATTCATTGTAGGAACATAGGAGCGCCACCATGGTTTGTCAAGGCATCAATGGGACGCTAATTTATTAACTTAAAAGACCTCAAGAATCCTGTACCCTTTCCCCCTCGCAATTTCTTTTCCCCGGAAAACGGATTTGCTCACGGCAGGGATGGATATCCCCGGTTTACCTCCCAACCATGACCTGGGATTCAATCCTTCTACGGCCCGGAAACAGAGGAGACTCCCGGCCTCGACAACAGCCCGATACCTTCCCTTAGCCCAAACGGTTTCTTTTTCACCCCCGGCATCTCTGATACCCGGGATGTTAACCGCTTATGTCCTGGCACTCATCCATTGGCCGGTGGTGGACCAGGCAGGGAGAAATCGATCTGGTGGCCCTGGACCGATCCGGCCAAAAGGTAAATCGGCCAGAAAAGCATGGGTTTCCCAAGGGGAACCTCAAGCCATAAAAAAAGTGCGGCTTTTATTTTGATATTGTCAAAGTAGACACTATTATGATAAATTGTAGTCACAATTATAAGCGGAGGTGTTTATGATCTCGGTTGGCGTTAAGGAGCTCAAGGGAAAGCTGAGCCGCTATATCGCTCAGGCAAAAGAAGGCCAGGAAATTGTTATTACCGAACATGGAAAGGACGTAGCGCTGATAATACCGCTTTCCAAAGAAAGAAGGGCGGTGAAATCCCTGATGGAGGAAGGCAGGGCGAAATGGTCGGGGGGAAAACCAAAGGGGACCTTCCGGGGGTTCCCATGGAACCCCAAACTTATGACGCCTTCACCAGCTCCCCCTCTGGGATCAGGCAAATCAACGCCTTAGATTACTTCAGTAAAAATCCGACCATGGAAGAGGAACTGGCCGATCTTCCCGTTCCCCGATCTTACGAAAAGACCATCTTTCTGTTTCACGCCCCACCTTTCCAGACCCGTTTAGACCACCTCTATGAAGGCCGGCCCTTCGGCAGCCGGGCCATCCGACGGTACATCGAAAGATATCAACCCCTATTGACCTTGCATGGCCACATCCACGAATCTCCTTATCAGTCCGGAAATTATCTGGGGAGCCATTTCGAAAACATATAGGGAAAATACTCCCGAAATCCTACCTGGTCCCTATCACACTCGAGAAGAATCTTTCTTCGAATGGATTAACAAAACGGACGCCTTCAATCACTGCCCCAACGTTGAAGTCTTCAGTAAGTATTATTGGAATCTGATACAATCGTGCTGAAGCCCAAATTTGGGCATCCCAATAGGCAAACTGATAGGTGCGAACACCACGGGCTGCCTCCAATACTATCGGTCCGGTTAAATCCAATACCTCCCACGATAAAAGATAGTTCTGTATCCGATCATAGGCCTGCTCCATGGTTAAGGGCATTTCTATCTTACGCGTCACATTAACAAAAAATTCTGCCAATATCTGAGGCGTAAGGACACCCAAGCTGGAAGTGACCAAATAATCTAAAACTGAAAGGGCCTGAGCTTGTTTTACAGGTTCACTCTTGTCGTAGGCGTATAGAAGCACATTGGTATCGACTAGGAATTTATCGACCATATCGTTCTAATCTTTCCTGGTAGGCCTCTTCCCGTCTGAATTTTCGGCCCCGTGGAAGACGTTTCCCTGACATTCTTTCGGCAATAAATTCTTTTTCCCTTTCCCAGGCTGTCAGGTTTCGAACTCCGGGAACAGGATGAGTTAATTGACTGTCTATAGCCTTGCGGATAATCTCTGCTTCTGTAATGCCTAACCTTTTGGCCTGTCTTTTAAGGGTTGCCTCTTGCCTAGGTTCGATATAAACTTGCTTGCGGATCATCTGAGCCATTTTCAAATCCACCTTCTTAATAAATGGATCGTATACATTACATTATACATCTTGGCATTTAGAATGTCAAGAAATTTGGACAAAGCGTTTATAGAAATTCCACCTAAGAAAAAGGTTTACATAGAAGAGTAAACCGATTGGAAGTTTCGCTGCTCTGTTTTCTCCTTGCCTCGGTCTTTTTCTTGTCTTATACTCTTCCCACGAAAACAATGAAAACGAGACTCCTTAGTCACCGAACCTCCGTAGAGCCGGCGGCTTGAGAATAATATTCTCTCAAAGGGACTCAAAAACAAAAACCCAAACCCCTTAACGCCGTCTCCCCGGCGAATCCCGGATCGGGTCCGGGACAGACGCCGGGGCCCAGGTTTTTGACCAATCGGGCGGTAAATTTTTGTTTCTTTTTTTTGATACCCTTTTAATTTTTGATCAGTTTCAAGGAGGACCAACTTGGATATTCCTGAGGGCGGCCTGGAAAAAATTTTAACGATTGAAAAAAGCCTAAGCGGGATGATTGATCTGCCTCAGATGGTGAATGAATTTAAGGAAATGAAAATCCAGCTGCAAAGGATCATCGAGGACCTTCAGGGTAATGTAAATAAATACAGAACCTTCCTGGAAAATATTCCCCTGAGACTCTTTATCAAGAACAGGGATTTATCCTATATCTACTGCAACCGGAGCTATGCCAATGACCTGGAAAAACAACCCCGGGACATGATCGGGAGGACGGACCACGATTTTTTCCCGTCCGATCTGGCTGAAAAATTCAGGGGCGACGACCAGAAAGTCCTTGAAACCGGTGCGCCGGAAAATATCGAAGACCAATATATCGTCGGCAGTCAGGAGCTTATCGTTCATATGGTCAAGACCCCTCTCCGGGATGAAAAGGGGAGTATTGTTGGCCTGATGGGCCTGTTCTGGGATATTACCAAAGAGAAACGCAAAAAGGAAGAAGCCTTGAGACAGCTGGCCCATATCGAAGTTCTTTTGTCCGACCGAATGGATGAGCTGGAAGAGACCAGCCGGCGGCTTCAACAGGAGACCTCGGAACGCCGGCAGGTGGAGGAGAGGCTCCGAAAGTTGGAGGAAAGGCATCGAGGGTTGGTCGAAAAGGCTCCGGTGGCCATCGCTGTGATTCAGAAGGGTGTATTTAAATTCATCAACCCCAGGATTATTGAGCTGTTTGGATTTTCAGAGGAGGAGCTCTTTTCGCGACCCGTGTCGGAATTCATTCAGAGCGATGATCGTGCCCGGAACAAACTCCTGTTCAGGGAATCAAACCCTGGAGAATTTCCCGATCTTTTTTACTTCGAGATCGTCCGCCAGGATGGCACGATCCGCTGGGTTGAGGACAGGGTGGACCTGATTCAATGGGAGGGAAGCCCGGCAACCATCAATTTTTTCCATGATATCACCTTGCGAAAGCAGGCCGAGGACGAATTGGCCGACTCCATCCAGCCCTTCCGTGACCTGATTGAAAAGGCACAAAAGGTCCTGTCCTTGGAGTAAGGCCCCGGGGTTCTCAGTCGAAACGTTTTCATCATGAAGGAAAATAATCCTCAAAAGCTTGAATTATATCTCCCCTGGCTGGTTATCGCCTTCTCCCTGACCGGACTGCTGACAGGCCGTTTTTTTGAAGGGTTCGGTCCCTCCCTGGAGTGGTGGATCCCCTATGGGCTCTTCTTCATGATTTTTCCCTCGATGATGCTGGTGGATTTCTCGGAAATCGGTCAGGCGCTCAAGGACAAAAAGAAATGCCTGCTCAGCACCTTTTTCAACTACGGTATTAACCCCTTCATCGTTCTTCTCCTGGCGCGGCTTTTTCTCTCCAACCACCCGGACCTGTATACCGGGTGGATTCTGGTCGGCATTGCGCCGGATATCGACCTGCTCCTGCTCTGGACCTTTCTGGCCCGTGGGAACAATTCCCTGAGCATCATGCTCGTGGCCATCAACGCCCTCTTTTCCGTTTTCATGACACCGCTGCTCATCCACCTTTTCCTGGGCAGCCAGGTGTCTTATGATCCGCTCCTTATCCTTCGTTCCGTCTTCATCTATTTAATCCTGCCGCTGGTCATCGGCGTTTTCCTGAGAAGAATACTCACCCGGAGGGCGGGAGCCGGGGGACTCCGGACCGCGGAGCCCTATCTCTTCTTCACCCGGTATTTCGGCATGATCTCCACCCTGATCGTCCTCTTCGCCCTGAAGGGCCATATCATTCTCGACCATCCCGGATGGGTGCTCCTGATGGCCCTGCCGATCGGCCTCTTTCTCTGCTTCACCTTCTCCCTGGTGTTCCTGACCAGCCGCTTCTTCCGCTTCAACTACGAGGATTCGGTGGCCATCGCCTTTAACGGCACCGGGAGAAACTATGAGCTGTCCACGGCGATCGCCTTTTCGGCCTTCGGGCCGAACGTGGCCGTGGCCACGATCATCTATCCCTTGATAGACATCCAGGTGATGCTCTTCATTGTCGGGAGGGTAAAAAAATACGGAAGGACCGCCCTGGTGGAGGATCGTTTGCCGGCCCGGCTTGGATACCCGGTGCTCCAATTCTTCCAGGCCCTCCGGCAGGGACTCTCGGCCAAGGGACGGACCTGGAAAGAGGCCAGTGATCTGGCCGACCTCTCACTCCGGATGGACCGTCCTGATCTGGCCCTGGAGCACTATGCCGCCTTTGCCGGCGAACACCCGGCCGATCCTTCGGCCGATCTCGAAATGGCCAAGCTCAATGAGAAGCTTCGCGACAGCGACAGCGCCCTCCGGCACCTGTACCGAACCCTCGAGTCTCAGCCCAGGAACGGAGAGATCCACTTCCGCATCGGCAAACTGCTCCTGGAGAGACGGGATTATGCAGCGGCTCTACCCTTCCTGGGCCGGGCCGCTTCCCTGGGGTACCAGGCCGCTCTGGCCTGCCGGCTGGCCGGCTCAGTCCAGCATGAACTGGGAAATATCGAGGAAGCGATCCTGAGCTACCTGAAGGCCGCGGTGCTCGATCCTTCCTGCCGGGAATCCTACCGGATGCTGGCCCGGCTCCATGAAAAGGCCGGGCGTCTGAACGAGGCGGTGAACTATTACAAGATGGCTATCAAGGCTTCCCGGGAAAGGACGGCCGGGAAGGTCCCGGATCCGTCTTTATGAATGGTCCCTCCGGTAAAAGGAATAGACCTTCCCCCATTCCGGCTGTCTGCCCCGGCCGGACAGCAACAAACTCTCATTCAGCGCGGAGAGTACTTCCCGGTCAAAGGCGTGGAGGTTTAAGTAGGCTTTGAAGCCCTTTCTGGCTTTGTATCCGAGGCAAAGAAAAAGAGCCTCTTCTTTGGTGAGCCCGGTTCCGTCAAGGCCTTTTTTATGGAGGGCCGCGTCGATATTCTCCCGGTCCCTGAAGCCCCCCCCCGGTTTTATTTTTACCCTGATAAAACTGTTGGGAATGGCCCACTCCTCACCCGCGGCGCAGGCGAAGGCTTTCTCACCGATTTTTTTCAAAAGATCATAATCCATAAGATCGACCAGGTAACCTCCTCTTTTCCGACTCAGAACTTTTTTTTGGGAAATGCCCACCGGTTCGTCGAGGTAAATGAGAGCGTCGAAGAGGTCGAGATCCTGGGTTCGAAACAGCCGGTGATGTTCATAGATTTTATTCTTCTGATCAAAGTCGCGTGGTTCATCCATGTTTTGATGATCCAGGCAGACCACCTTCAGGCCCAGCTCTTTTCCCAGGACCCTGGCCAGAGTGCTTTTTCCGCTGCCCGGAACGCCATCGACGGCCAGGCGGGCCGGTTTTAGTCCACTTTCCCGGAAAAGGCGGATGATGGCCTCAACATTTTTTTTAACGGTCAACGGTATTGATGAAATTTCTTCCCCGGTCCGGAAGGGACTTTTCACAAGAAACTCGGAATTGGCCCGTAATCCCGGCCTGCGGAGAAAATTTTTAACCAGAGTCAGGCCAAAAGTAAGGCCCAGACCGGAAAGACCGCCTTTCCCGATTGCCGTTTTGTAAACGGATTTGACCAGGCTACTCATAGCACCTTCTTTTCCATTATCGGCCCTTGCCTCGCCTGCCGCCTCTTCGGCCCTGACGACCGGCAGCGATCGGCCCCCCTTGACCATGGCCCTCGCCGGCGTTTACGGGAATCCAACCGCCAAAACCCGGAACTCTCTCTCTGAAGGCCCATCGGCCGCAGCAATGCCCCCCGCGGTCGACCATGGTCCCTGATTCCAGCTCTCTCCTGAGAAAGCACTGTACGGCGTCTTCGGCTTCTCCGGCCACCCAGTCGATGATTGGTATGTTGCTGAGGTGTAAAAGCCTGGCGCTTTCGGTGTCGATCCCTCCGCAGATAACCGTCTCCACCTTCAGGTCTTTGAGCTGCTGGATACGTTTTTGAACAGGACCCGCCTCGATGGTCACCCATTGGCGCTTCCGGCTCTCAGGTCCTTCGATTTCAGCCAGGAGGAATCTCCTGGCGCAGTCGAATCGAGGCGCGACACGCCTATCAAATAAAGGAATGGCGATGATCATGGAATCCTCCCTGCCTTCCTTGAAAGCAAAAGACGGGCCAAGAGGCCGAAACGATCCGGCAAGAGAAAGCTGTGTTATTTCAGTATATTGGTTAGAGACGGGCAGTAAAGAAATATTTAAGATTGTATAATTGCAATAACCATGAAACATAATATTGCATAATTGCAATCCATAAACATCTATGGCATTAGACGGTTAGATTATATTTTTTCATTTTACGCCAAAGTGTGGCTTTGTTGATGCCCAGGTAAGCTGCAGTCTGTCGCCGGTTGCCGCCGTGGGCGGTCAGGGCCTCCAGGATCGTCTCGGCCTCGGCTTCGCCCAGGGGGTGGGGAGAAGACGGCTTATTTCTGGTATTAATCCCACGACTCCCCTCACGAAGATCCTGCGGCAAATGACGGGGTTCGATGAGTCCCCGGTCGCAAAGGGCAAAGGCATACTCGAAAAAGTTTTCCAATTGGCGGATATTTCCCGGGTAATCGAACTCCATCAGCATGGCCGCAGCTCCACGGGTGACCCCTTCGATTTCTTTTCCCTGAAGGGCATTGAACTTGCGAATGAAGTGATCCACCAGAAGCGGTAGGTCTTCTTTGCGCTCCGCCAGTGCCGGCATGGTCAGCCTGGCCACGTTGAGACGGTAATAGAGGTCTTCGCGGAAGGCACCCCGGGCGACACCGCGGAGGGCGCACCACGGCCGTCGCACCCAACGGCTCGTATTCTTTTTCCTGCAGGACGCGGAGTAATTTGACCTGCAAGGCGGGCGGGCAGTCACCGATCTCGTCGAGCAGGATAGACCCTCCCTTAGCCAGGGCAAAGCGTCCCGGCTTATCCTTGTCGGCACCGGTGAAGGCGCCCTTGACATAACCGAATATCTCGGACTCCAAAAGAGTTTCCGGCAGCGCGGCGATGTTCATGGCTACCAGTTTGCCTTTTCTCCCGCTTAAGGCATGGAGGGTCCGGGCCATGAGTTCTTTCCCGGAGCCGCTCGGACCCTCTAAAAGAACCGTGCAGTCACTGGCCGCCACCGCCGGCAGGATGTCCAGCAGCTTCTGGATCGTCGGGCTTTTGCTGATGATGTCGCTGGTCCGGTAACGACTGCGTATTTCACGACGCAGCATTTCCAGATCAGAGAGGTCTCTAAAGGTCTCCACCCCGCCGATAATGACCCCGGCCTCGTCCCGGAGGGTGGAGGCGCAAACACTGATGGGGATGGTGTGACCGTCGCAGGCCAGGATGTCAATGCGTTGGTTTATAACGGGCTCGGCGCCTTCCATGGTCCGGCGCAAGGCGCAACGATCCTGGCAGATATTGGCACGAAAGACGTCATAGCATTTTTGGCCGACGGCCTGATCCATTGATACTCCGGTGATCTTCTCCGCGGCCCGGTTAAAATAAGTAATGTTCCAGTCGTGGTCGACCGTGAACACCCCGTCGGCAATGGAATCGAGGATAATATCCTGTTGAGTGGTAGGCTTGCCGTCCTGCATAACGATTACCCCGGCTCCCGAAATTGTCGACCTTTTAAATCAGCGGGTAAAATTTAGCAAAGCCCCGCTTCCATGTCAATTTTATTTGAACCGTCCGCCTGCCTTTCTTCTGGAGGTTATCCCCGGTCAGGAAAGTCTTTGAGGAACATCCGGCCCCATTTCTTCCTCGTAATCGTTTCCCGGCACCTTGATGCGCCGGCCTGCCTTGCCGATCAGTTTTTGAATAATTATTTTGGCTAAAGGCAGCAACAGGGACGACACTCCCATCATAATATACTTACCATAGCTGGACATTGAATAACTCCTTTATTTAATGGTCGTTATGGTTGAAAGATTCGGGAAAAGCCATTATTTCACCGGACAGCGAAAATGGGTTTCAACGTCGGCAACCACCACCTTGCCCTCCCCCGCCACGGCCTCGACCACCTCCACCACCTTGCCCGCCGCCACCTTGCCTTCCCCCTGCCTGACCTTTACGCGATTTGCCGCCGCTCAGGGCGCCGGTGATCGTCTGCAGGATTGAACCCACAGTACCCCCTGAATTCTGGTTGGTAGCGCGAGAATAAGGTTCGCCGCTCAACGAGCCTATTTTCGTGTTTGGTAGTGCCAGGTCTTTGGCGGGGCCTGGCGCTTTAGTTGAAGATCCTCCACCGGAACCTTTGGCCACGTTCCCGACGATGTCGCTGAGGCCTTCGATAATTTCTTTTTTCATGGTAAATCTCCCTATTATTCAGATTGGAAAGGAGAGACTCTATCGGCCCCTTCTTCCTCCATTAGTGATCATTTGTTTCACTTCCCCTGCAATTCAGAGCGTCGATGGCTTCAATTCGCTGGTTGATGATGTTGAGCCGGTTCTTCAGGGCTTCTTTCTGCCTATCCAGCAAACTTTTTTCATCTTGAGGATTGATCGGAGTAAAAAAGCGGCCCCTCCTGGCCCGATTTCCCCGGCCCCTTCCACCCCCGAAGCCGTAGGATCGGTTGAACCCCTGCCCCAGGCCGGGTGCCCTATTAGGCCTTCCGTCATCCGCCTGCGGATCACCGGCACAAAACCCGGTATCCCGGCCGGTCCTGGGACCATAGCCCATCGGCCCTGTTTGATCATGTCCTGGCATACCAATCACCTCCTTTGTTGTATTGATTTCTTTTTTTAAATACTACAGCAAAAGACGGGCCACAGGAAAAATAGGGAATAAAATAATAGATAATATAAATTATTAAAGATAGTTATATGATTATCGGACCGAAATAACTCAGATTAATATTTTGCATAAGTGAAACTTAATTGATTGCCTAAAATTGCATTATTGCAATCAATAGAAAAAAAGTAATTTGATCTGGAAGCGGAGAAAAGAGACCGCTCTTTTTCATCCCAACCTCAGCAGGGTTGTCAATCCAATTTGGCCTTCCCTTTTTCTCCAATTCATAGTATTTTTCCGCGATGGCTTTCCTTTCCTGTTCGTTCACCCCGAAGCCGCATTACCTGGGGATGCCTCCTTAAAATTTCAGCACCTTGTTAGCCTATCTTTCTTTTATATTGCAAAAGGTGGCTGCGATTAAATATTTTTCGTTTAAAACCAAGCCGGTTGGCAATAGCAATTTGTTAAAATCGTAAAAAAAAAACATGAAGTCCCGAATTGGCCCCATTTCTCTTCTTTCAACGCTGATCGGCCTGGCTATTACCCGAGTCGGAATCCACAGCGGTTGGCTGCAAGGCCCCGTCTGGCCTATCGTGGCCTCTGGTTTTGAAGCCGGTACCGTGGGAGGTCTGGCCGATTGGTTTGCCGTAAGTGTCCTGTTCCGTGAAGTCCCCCTCCCCTTTGTTCGGCAACACACCAACATCCTCGTTAAAAACCGGCGGCAGCTGACGGAAGGGATCGTCGACCTGCAATACATCCGGTTAAACGGAGCGGTGGTCGGCGGACTGGCCGGAATCTTAATCGCCCTGATCAACCTTTTACTCCTCCGATAATAATTGACAATTTCATGTTTTATATAATATGCTAAAAATATTATTTAATTCGACAGTCCGTCTGGTTATCGGGATCTATCGTTTCCTGGTATTGAGGGTGATGGATGAAGGCCAATTATGCTGACTTCTTTGAGACAATTTTCGACAGTGTTGCCGATGGAATCTTTACCATCGACAAGAGCCGTCGGATCACATCGTTCAACCGTTCGGCGGAACGGATAACGGGATACACGCGGGACGAAGCCATCGGCAAACTTTGCTATGAAATATTCAACGCCGGTATCTGTCAGAATGCCTGCGCCCTGGAGGAGGCCATTAGGACGGAAAACGTGATTATCGATCGACCGCTGAAGATTATTACCAAGGAGGGGAAAACGGTTTCGATCAGCGTCAGCACTTCCCCGCTCAGCAACGGAAACAAAAAGGTCATCGGGGGCGTTGAGACTTTTCGTGATCATTCGGCCATAGAGGAATTGAAAAAGGAAATAAATAAACGATACACGTTTGAGGATATCGTCAGCAAGAATCGGGAAATTCAAAAGATATTCGATATTATTCCGGACGTGGCCGAGAGTGACAGCACGGTGCTGATCGAGGGGCCGAGTGGCTCGGGAAAAGAGTTGTTTGCCAGGGCTATTCACAACCTCAGTTCGAGGAAAGACAAACCCTACGTGGTTATGAATTGCGGAGCGCTCCCCGACAGCCTGCTCGAATCCGAGCTGTTCGGCTATGTGAAAGGCGCCTTCACCGACGCCGGTCGAGACAAGCAGGGCCGATTTGCCCTGGCGGAGGGCGGTACCATTATTCTCGATGAGATCGGTGATACGTCCCCGGCTTTTCAAGTAAAGCTGCTCCGTGTAATCCAGGAGAAAGAATATCAGCCGCTCGGATCAACGAAGACACTGAAGGCGGATGTGCGTATTATGGCTGCCACCAACCGAAGGCTGTCGGAGCTGGTGCGCAGCGGGAAGTTCAGGCAGGATTTGTACTATCGCCTGAACGTGGTTCGCATTGAACTTCCCTCCCTTTACCGCCGCCGGGAGGATATTCCACTTCTTATCGAACACTTCATGAACGTGTTCAATCTGAAACGGAATAAACATATTGCCGGCGTCTCGGACGATGTGATGGATTTTCTGATGCGCTATTCCTTTCCCGGAAATGTGCGGGAGCTTGAGAATATAATTGAGCATGCCTTTGTTCTCTGTCGCAACGGCTTCATCGAAATGCGGCATCTGCCGCAGGAAATTATCCAGGCCTCCCTCGAAATGCAGCCGTTGACCCAAAGAGAAAATTCTTCCCTCAAAGCCGCCGAGAAAATAGTGATTGAAAAAACACTTAGAAAACACGCCGGTGTACGCGCGGCCGCAGCACGGGATCTGGGTATCAGCACCGTCACCCTCTGGCGTAAGATGAAGAAACTGGAAATCGAAAATTAAGGGATGCGGTCTTTTCATCTTTTTAGCCTTTCTTATATTTCATAATTGAAATATATTTTTGCAATATAGTTTCATTAATGAAGTGTTTAACGCCTTCTATTGATATCCCGCAACCGGTGCCCAGAGAGACCTGCTCTGACGATTAATTAATTACAGGTAGTTATAAGGGACGGTCCTCTTTTTTTCAGAATGGCACGGGATTTGCTCTTTAAAATACATTTACCCAAAAACGAAAAGGGTAATACCTGAAAGGGGACTGAAACGGAATATGGCGATTATTGATGCTGCCAAGCGCAGCCGTGTCATGCAACGATCAAAAAAACTTGGCCACTGCATTTGTGATCCCAAGCGTCAATGCCCGTGCGATATATTCAAAGGTCGCGGTATTTGTCCCTGTGCCGGCGAACGCCCGGAGCCAACCGATGTTTCTCTGATAAAACTGACTCAGCTTGTTCATAATGCCGGGTGCGCCTCAAAGATCTCCGCCGCTGATCTTGAGAATCTTTTGTCCAGGCTGCCCCAGGTGGATGACCCGGCTGTTATTTCAGGACTGGCGGCCGGTGACGACGCCGCCATATATAAAATTGACGATCATACGACCCTCGTTCAGACCGTAGACGTTTTTACACCCTGCGTTGATGATCCTTATCGGTTCGGCAAAATATGCGCCTGTAACTGCCTTTCGGATATTTATGCCATGGGAGGGATTCCGCGAACGGCCTTAAGTCTGTTGGCCTTCCCTTCGGAAACCGGTGACAAGGAAATTATGGTCCTGATGCTGAAAGGGGCCATGGAGGTGCTGCAAAAAGCACAATGTGCTCTTATCGGCGGGCACAGCATCAAGGACGAGGAGATCAAGCTCGGTTTTGCCATTACGGGCACCATTGATTCCGAAAAAGCCGTCGCCCTGGAGACGGCCAGGATCGGCGACGGGCTCGTCCTCACCAAACCTCTGGGGATCGGGGTTTTGAATTTTGCCAACCAGATCGGCCGGGCCGATAAAAACGGCCTCGAGGCGGCCGAACGCTCCATGATGGTTTTAAATAAAGAGGCCTCCGAAGCGATGACCAAAGTCGGGGTCTCGGCCTGTACGGATATCACCGGCTTCGGCTTGTACGGGCATTTGACGCGCATGATGCGTCATTCCGGAACCACGGCCCGGATATACGCGGATGCCTTACCGGTTTTTGAGGGGGTGTTGGAATTCATCCGGGAGGGGATTATCCCCGGTGCCAATGAACGGAACGCGGAATTTGTCGGTGCCGATCTTGTCGTCGCGGATGATGTTGCCGAAGAATACCGCCACCTGGGTTTCAGCGCCGAGACATCAGGCGGATTACTGATATCCGTTCCCGGAAACAAACTTACGCGGCTCACGGAGGAACTGACCTCCCGTGGGGCCGATTGGGCCGTCATAGGAGAAGTAATCCAGGGTGACAACGGGGGACTTGAGCTGATCGCTTCAAACGGCAAAGGGGAGAGGATGAAAACGGAATCGGAACAGGAAAGGCCGGCCAGCGCCTCAGAGCAAGAAACCTGTTGCTGTGCCGCCGAGGACGACGGGCACGAAATCATTGAAACAGGCCTCTCCTCTACGAGACCGGCGTCCATGAAGGCCTTTGGGGAGCTGATGGTTTCCGTCAGCGCTTCCGGCCAAATCGACCTGCGCACCAAGGAACTGATTCTCTTCGCCCTGGTGGTGCTTCAGCGCTGCGAAGACTGTCTCGACCTGCATTATGAGAAAGCCCTGGGAATGGGCATAACCAAGGAAGAGCTTGATGAGGCCGCCTGGTGCGCCATAGCCATGGGCGGTGCACCGGTCAAGATGGTTTACAATGTATTTCTTGACAAGAAAAAAGGGGAAAGGTAAAAAAACAGGTACGTTTTTGGAGGAATTTCGATGACCAGCTGAAAACCGGATAAAACATCCGAGGCCGGCACGGATGTGGAAGCTGCGTGCAGCTTGCCAATAAACAACGCGGATAGAAAGAGCAACGCCGAAAGCCCGATGACCTATTTTCAATCGCCGGTGGAAAATGGTCTGGCTTATGCGGTGGCCCGGAAAAAGGAAGGGGCCCGGATAGTCGGCATTATGTGTGAATATACCCCGCGTGAGCTCATCCTGGCCGCCGACGGAGTGCCGGTCTGCCTCTGCGGTGGGTCCGCCGAGATGGCGGAATCGGCCGAAAAGGTCTTGCCCTCCAATCTCTGTCCCATTATCAAATCAACCTTCGGCTACAGTCTTGAAAAAGAAAATCCTTTTCTGGAAATGTCCGATTTACTCGTGGCCGAAACGACCTGCGACGGGAAAAAGAAAATGTACGAGTTGCTGGCCGAAAAGCATCCGATGCATGTGCTGGAGCTTCCGCAGAAACCCGATGACCGGGATGCATTTAAACACTGGGAGACCGAGTTGCATAAGTTGAAAGGCGCTCTGGAAAAGCAATTTTCGACCAGGATCACCGATAAAAAATTGAGAGACGCCATTGGGGTTATGAATCGGGAACGAAAACTTAAAAGAGCCTTGGCTGCCCTTCTCAAGTCGGAAAAACCACCGTTAACCGGACGGGAACTATTGGAGATGAAAAGCCTTATCTCGGCTATTCCCGGTGATCTGGAGCAATATGAGAAAGTCCTCCTCAGGCTTAACGGGCGGACGATAAGCCCTTCGGCCGAATCGCGGGTGCGGGTCATGCTGACCGGTGTTCCTCTTCCCCATGGGGCCGAGCGCGTCCTGGAGATCATGGAGGACAGCGGCGGACTGGTCGTCTGTCAGGAAAACTGTACCGGCTATAAGCCGGTGCAGGAGGATGTGGATGAAACGGTCGAGGATCCCCTTCAGGCGCTGGCGGAAAAATATTTTCATCTGCCGTGTTCGGTGATGACCCGAAATCTAAGGCGGTTGGACCAACTGCGGGCGCTGGCCGGAGAATACCGGGTTGAGTGCCTGATAGAACTTATCTGGCAGGCCTGCCTGACCTATGATGTGGAATCGTCCTGGGTCAAAAGACTGGCGGAAGAGGAATTAAATGTCCCTTATCTTCGCCTGGAGACCGACTTTTCGCCATCCGACTCGGCGCGCATCGCCCTCCGGGTACAGTCTCTTTATGAGACGGTAAAAGGAAGAAAGGGATCCCATCATTGAGCGCTGAAAGCCGCCGGGGGAACTGTTAAGTAAGGAAAGAAGGGAAGAAAAAGGGATAGAAGATGTTTTTTGCCGGAGTAGATGCGGGTTCGAGGACCATCAAAGTGGCCCTGATCAATAATGAGGTGGAACGACGCCTGATCGCCTCGGGAATATACGATCAGGGAGTCCAGCAGACCACCCTGGCGCAGGAGCTGTTTCATAAAGTGCTTTTCGAATCGGGGGTAGAAAGAAAAAATATCGATCATATTATTGCCACCGGTTATGGGAGAAACGCCTTGGACTGGGCCGACTCGACGGTAACGGAGATTACCTGTCAGGCCTATGGCGTTAAACAGCTGACGCCGAATGTCCGGACCATCATTGATATCGGGGGTCAGGATTGTAAACTGATCCGTCTGGATCAAAACGGCCTTGTTCATGATTTCGAGATGAATGACCGCTGCGCGGCAGGGACCGGGCGCTTCCTGGAGATCGTTGCCGAACGCCTGGGAATGAACCTGGAAGACCTCGGCCAAAGGGCTGAAAAGGCGGATCGGCCGGCGGCCATCAGCAGTATGTGCGTTGTTTTTGCCGAAGCTGAGATTGTCGGACTTCTGGCTTCGGGCGAATCTCCCGAAAACATCATTGCCGGAGTTCTTAATTCTATTGCCAAACGCATTGGAGCCATGGCTGCGGCCAAGCTTAAAAGTCCCATCGTTTTTACCGGAGGGGCGGCTCTTATTCCAGGAATGAAAAACGCTCTTTCGAAGGTATTGAATCATTCGATCGAGGTTGCAGAAAATCCGCAGCTGACCGGAGCTTATGGCGCCGCCGTTCTGGCGGCGGAGCAAAGAATCAGAACCGGCCGGGAACGAAATCCCGGTCTGATGGCCGTTCATTGATGAACCTCTTGAATGGAGGTCGATGGCCGCGGGAAAGAGCATGAACCACAACCTGTTTTTTATTCTTTGGCTCCTTTTTTTATCCTGCCTCATTATTCCGGCAGCGGTGATCGTCAACTTCAATCTGGGGGGCCGCCAGTTTCAGATCGAAACGGCTGAATACCTGGCCAAAAATCAGATCCCGGCGCCTCCGGAGGCCCATAACCGTTCTTTACCCGGAGGCGCGAAATGAAGGACGGGCTGAAGGCCGGGGCTATTTCCAGGGGGCGGAGAAAAGTCCGATGGTTCTGGCTGGCGCTTATCGTAGCTGTCCTATTGACGATAACCGGCATTCTCCTGGGAGATATTTATGAGGCCCATCAAACCTCGGCCACGCTCTGACTGGATTGCATCGGAATTCAGTGACCCGATCAAAACAGTCTGTTGGGATCATTGGTCACAGCGAAACTTTAAGTTATCGCCTTTGGGTTAAGCAGGGATAAGGAGGTTGCCTGGTGAGGAGAAGGTGGTTGCCCAAAAAAGGGGGAGGTTGCCAGGCTGAAAATTGCTCTTCGGGGACCTGGTCTTCATCAGAAGGGAATAGCGAAGGGATTAGGGTGGCCTTGGTATGAGCCTGTTGACTCCCTACCGGAGAGCAAGTCAAGTATTCGGCTTGTTAATGGCTAATCTTCATGTGTCCGTGATATATGAAAGCCAGATATATCAAGGGGTGTTGAAGAGCGTCTGTTTGCCCTTCCTGTATTGCCATTCCTGTCCCACAGCCGCCATTGCCTGCCCTCTGGGCGTGATGCAGCATTACGCGGCTATACACAGCTTTCCCTTTTTCCTGGTGGGCGGGCTTATGATTGTGGGCCTCCTGGTCGGACGTTTGGCCTGCGGGTGGGTTTGTCCGGTCGGTCTTTTTCAGGAATTATTGTATAAGATAAAATCGGTGAAGATAACGTTACCCAGACCCTTTAACGTCTTACCGTATACTATTTTCATAGTTTTTATTGTGATTCTTCCTTATATCACGGCCGAACACTGGTTTTCCAAACTATGCCCGGTGGGGACCCTAACCGCGGCCATCCCCTGGGTGTTGTGGAATCCCATCAATCCGGCTACCGGAGAACCGACCATTGCTCCGGGGACGGTTGGTTTACTTTTTGCGGTCAAGCTGATTATCCTGGGAGCGGTCTTATGGCTTTTCGTTATCTCGAAACGCCCATTTTGCACCTATTTTTGCCCCATGGGAGTATTCTGGTCGTTTTTCAACAAGGTCAGTATTTTGAAGATGGAAGTGGATGAGGGGTGCAAAGAATGCGATGTTTGTTGGAAACAATGTCCGGAAGACCTTAAAATATACGAAGATCCCAATGCGCGGGATTGCATTAGATGCCTTGAATGTTCAGACTGCAAACACGTCAAGGTCATCGGTTCGTTACCGGTAAGAGAGAATGAAATCGGATTGACGAACCTGAATCATTAGGGCCCGTCCGGAGAACGCGGATTTCCGGACAAAGCGGACAGCGATCAGCCTTTAGTATAGTGTATCCGTATTCGCTTTACAGTCTTGCCATTCCGGACCTGATCCGGAATCCAGTCTTTCCAACCTGGATTCCCGCTTTCGCGGGAATGACGGAATGGAGGCCTGGTAAAGGAAACATAGAAACATTACACTAACCGTCAGCTATAACATTTAATAGTTTTTCTGAAAGCTGACCGCTAATCAATGATGGCTCTAATCCGAGAATATCCTTTCCGGATTGGGAGTCGATAAAAACAAACCGTTCGTTTTTAGGGAAGATCTAAGCGAAAACGAACAGAAAGGGGAGGTGTTCAGTGTCTGGTGACGCTCACAGTCTTCAAAACTGCTGCGGGGCTGATAAGGTCCCGGGTGGGTTCGATTCCCATACACCTCCGCCATATTCAGAAATTTTAAGGCAGATCCCATCGGTTTCTGAACTCCTGGACAGCCCTGAGGTCAAAGAGCTTTGGGAGCGCTTTGGCGAAGGCATCCTGAAGTCCGAACTCCGCCTGGCCCTTGAAGAGGTCCGAACAAAAATTCGCAGCGGCCGCAGTAAGGCCGTCCCTGACGCCGCCCAGATGGCGGATCAATTGCGTCAGCGCCTGATACGTTTTACTTCGCCAAGAGGGCGTTATGCCATTAACGCCGCCGGGATCCTGCTTCATACCGGGTTGGGGCGTTCCCCTTTATGCGCAGAAGCTCTCCTGGCGCTCAACGGAATGGGGAACTATTCCGTTCTACAGGCCGACCTTGCCTCCGGTAAACGCTCTTTGCGGGAAGAAAAAATAGAACGGATGATGATGGAACTGACCGGTTGCGAAGCGGCGACGGTGGTCAATAACAATGCGGCGGCCACCATGCTGGTCCTCAACACGATCGCTCCCGGCAAAAGGGTGATCCTAAGCCATGGACAGCTCATTGAAATCGGGGGGGAATTTCGCATTCCCGATGTCATGGCCAAAAGCTCCGTCATTCTTCAGGCCGTGGGCACAACGAACCGGACGCATCTTCACGATTACGAACGGGCGATTGACGACAATACCGGGGCGCTTCTTCATGTCCATACCTCCAATTATCGCGTGCGTGGCTTTGCCAGCACTCCGGGTATCAGAGAATTGTGCGAATTGGGAAGAAAATACCATCTCCCTGTGATCGATGACCTGGGCAGCGGCGCTCTGATCCCCCTTTCCAGCCTCGGCCTTACCAGTGAACCGCTGGTCGCCGATTCGGTACGGGAAGGAACCGATGTGATGTGTTTCAGCGGTGACAAGCTTATCTGCGGACCACAGGCCGGGATTATCTGCGGTAAAAGAAAGATCATTGAACAAATCAGGAAGAATTCTTATGCGAGAATGTTTCGCGTCTGTAAAATGACGATCGCGGCTCTCGAGGCGACCCTTTTGCATTTTATCAACGGCACCTACAGGACCGCGCTTCCTTTCTACCGGATGCTCCTGACGCCGATTGAGACGCTGGAACTCAGAGCACGGACGCTGACCCGGTTGATCAGTGACCTCAAAAGCCTGAGCGCCGAAATCATTGATGACGTCTCCTATGTAGGCAGCGGGTCGCTCCCGGATGAAGGTATTCCGACCAAAGTAGTGCGTATTCGTCTTGATAAAACGCTCTCGGGTATCCGAGGCGTAGAGGAACTGTCGGTCCGGTTGAGGATGGGCGTCCCCTCGGTATTCGGCCGGGTTAAGGAGGATGCCTTTTATTTTGATATGCGGACCTTGTTTGAGGGAGAGGAACAGGAAATTGCCGAAAGCTTAAGGTCGTTATTGAAGGATGTTCATTCGTGACAGGCATCAAGAGGCTCGATCCGGAAATATGGCCGGTCATGGTCGGGACAGCCGGGCATGTCGACCATGGCAAAACGGAGCTGGTCAGACTTCTCACCGGGTGTGATACGGATTTGCTTCCCGAAGAGAAGAAACGGGGGATGAGTATCGATTTGGGGTTTGCCCCGTTCATCCTCGAAGGCCACCGTATGGTCGGGATTATCGATGTCCCCGGGCACGAAGATTTCATCAGGAACATGATTGCCGGCGCCTCCTCCATAGATGTTCTCGTTCTGGTGGTCGCCGCGGACGATGGAATCATGCCCCAGACCATCGAACACCTGAAAATCGTAAGCCTCTTGAGAACCCCGCAGGTGATGGCGGTGATTACCAAGATCGATTTGGTCACCCCGGAGCGGCGGCAGGAAATAGAAGAAGATGTGGCCTCCCTGCTGTCGAAGCACGGATTCCCCGATGGGCCGATCATCCTGGAATCCAATGCAACCGGGGAAGGCGTCGGCGAGGTGAAAAAAACAATCAATCGCCTGGTGGGATCTATCCAGCGCCCCCCGGAGACGCGCGCCTTTCGCCTGAATATCGAAAGGATGTTTTCGGTAAAAGGATATGGAACGGTCGTAACCGGCATACCTTTATCCGGAAAATGCTTCATACGAGATGAATTGGAGCTTTTTCCCGGGCCGAAAAACGTGGTTTGCCGCGCTATTCAAAAATATAGTTTTGATTCGGATGAAGCCCCGGCGCACGCCTGTTCGGCCATCAACATCCGCGGGGTAAAACTACCGGATATTGGACGGGGGATGACCCTGGCCTGGCCTGGAACCTATCGCGAAACGTTATCGGCGATTTTGTCTCTGCAGAATGTGCATGAGACTTTACCGGTTAAGCGCCGGCAGGAAATGCGTTTTTGTTGTGGAACCTCCAACCGAGTGGTCTCCGGTTTATTGGCCGGCTCGCGGGATAGGCTCGAACCGGGGGAAAAGGGGTTTA
>JACQYK010000013.1:27008-53866 GCA_016208255.1 Deltaproteobacteria bacterium
GTTTATCCAGATCAAATTTTCAACCCCTCTTGTCCTGGCCGCTGGAGACCGGTTTATTTTGCGCTCCCTTTCCCCCTCCGCGACGGTGGCCGGAGGAGTCGTATTGACGACCGATGTTGATGGACGGAGAAAAAAAATGCGGATGGAAACGGAACGGCTTGAATGGGCACGGACCGCCGCGGAAAACCATGATTACTTTCTTAGCGAGCTGATTTCGGGCAGTCGGGCGATTTTAAGCCGGAACGACCTCCCCCGGCTTGCTCAAAACAGCAGCCGACCCCTGATAAAAAAAATCACGGATGAAAAAACAGTCCTCGGAGTGATGATTCCGGTCGGGTCGTCCCAATGGGTCATCAAAAGCCGGATTCCCGAATTGGAAGAAAAATTAAAAAAAGCCTTAGCCCTCTACCATAAAGAAAACGCCTGGTCGCTGGGTATGCCGGCTCATCAGGCCTGCGCCCTTCTGGAGCTGGATAATGACTGCTGGGAAGACCTGCGAAGGATCCTGGCCGAAAGTAACCTTATCAGGGTCCATAGCCATTGTCTTTCTTTGAAAGATTTTAGTATCGGGCTTACGGCCAGGCAGCAGGACTTGAAAGAAAAGATTATCAAAAGCGCGGCGGCGGCGGGAAAGCCCGCGATTCCCTTAGGCACCCTCCAGGAAGAGTTGGGCGCGACCAGCCTGGACCTGGAACTCCTGGTGCGTGTTTTGACCGCTGAGGGTTTGATCACTGTAATAGACCGTTATATTGTTCACGAGTCCGTTGTTAACGAATGCCGCGAAAAACTGCTGGAATTGTTTAAAGAAGAGGCTACGGTCGAATTAGGTCGGTTCAGAGAAATAACGGGGCTTTCGCGAAATCTGGCAGTCCCGATACTGGACTATTTTGATTCCCAAGGGATTACCTGCCGAAAAGGAACCGGCCGGACCCTGATGGAGAAACCTGAAGACTGAATTAAATTTTTAGGATGGTTGTAAAAGGATTCGGGTATGGCAAAAAAATCGCAGCCGTTACTGGTTATCTGGGTGGGTATGATGATTATGGTGATTATCGGTATCGGAATAGCGGCCTTTTTTGCACGTCCTGATTCAAAGGCACCGGGGCAGAACCAACCTTCGTTGAGTAAGGGATCGGGGGCTCCGGCCAAGACTTACGCGGCCTTTTTTTCCCGTCCCGGGCCAATCCCTTCCTTAGGACCAATGCAGAATCAAGCCGAGGTCAGTCCGGGCGCTTCGGCCAATACCTATAGCCAGCTTTCGGATGAAGTCAATAAAATAACGGTGAGTATTTACGATGTAAAAAACGGCCTGGGCCAGGCGCAATTTTTAGGTTCTGGCGTTATCGTAACCGGTCAGGAAGTTTTGACCAATGCCCATATCGTCAATAATAAAACCAATTTATTGGTTTATGTATTCGCGCCCCAGCCGGTTGGGGTTCCGGTAGTGTTGTCCAGGAGTGATTCCGTAAATGATCTCGCCCTTTTAAAAATTTCGGACGGTTCCACGTTTTCAGCAATCGGATTGCTGGGCAATCCGGAAGAGGCTGTGGTCGGTGATACCGTCTTGGCCATGGGCAATGCTTTTGGCAATGGTAATTTACTGATGAACGGCCTGCTCATGGATAAGAACTTCAAACAACCGGTGAAGGGACAGATCCGCACCGGGTTGAGGACTAACATCAGCATTTCTCCCGGAACCTGCGGCGGGCCACTGGTCAACACGAAAGGTGAGGTCCTGGGCATCAGCAATTCCGAGAATGATTATTTTGTGACGCCTATCAACAAAGCTTTACCCCTGATTTATAGCAACCCTAAAAACAAAATAGCGTCGATAGCCTCGGCGCAGTTTGTCTGAGCGACCCCTCCTTAATCATGACCGGTGCCGGAGGCTCTGGTTCTCAGACAGCAGGGGGTCAGGGCGATAGGGGTCAGTGGATACCTAATCAAAAGGCCAGCTGAAACAAGCGAAAAAAACAGTAAGGCTCAAAACGGATGAGCCTATATTGAGGTGGAAGAGCCATGAGAACATCGTCTGGAGCTCTGGTTGCGCTAGGGATGATAGGTCTTCTGATAATACCCTTTCCATTATTTGCATTTTCCTTGCCGCTGCCGATGGGGGTTACTTTGGAAGGGAAAGGTACGGTGGTATCCGTTGAACCGGGCTCCGCAGCCGACCGGGCGGGAATCCAGCTCGGAGATCGGATCAATCGAATAAACGGTCGCTGAACCACGAATCTGCGGGCCATCAGGCGGGCCACCGGGCGTGGAACGGTTGATGTGAGAATATATTCCGTAAGGTACGAGCGTAACGGTAAAAATTATGCGGTCAATATTGAATAATGGAAGGGCATCCGTTAGGACGAACAGAATTTAGGTGTTAATAACTTATATATTAGTTTGTTAACTATTTATTGAAAAAATAACGCCCATGATCAACACCAGCCATTTGCATCCGATGATTGTCCATTTTCCCATCGCTGTTATTATGATCGGATTTTTAGCGGACCTTCTGAGTATGTTCCTCTCTAAAGGGAAATCCCTGTCAAAAATGGGTTTCTATCTTCAGATCGTGGGCATGCTGGCCGCCATTGCGGCTTTCGTAACCGGTTATCTTGGCATTCTCCAAAAGGGAGATGAAGCCGAAATGCTTCGTGAAAGCCATGAATTATTCGCAACCTTTACCTTGATTTCCATTATCCTGGCGACCTTCTTCAGGATCCTGCTCGTTTACCATAAGAAAGAGGAGAGTCCACTCAAATACATTGCCCTAAGCCTGTTCTTTTTTGCTTTTATCTTTGTGGTTATAACAGGATACTTGGGAGGAACGTTGGTGTATAGTTATATGGTGGGATCGAATGAGTCGGCGGTCATTTTTCAGTAATCACCTATCCTTGACCGTAATAAACAGGGGATACCCCGAACGAATAACGTCGAGGATTAATCCCTTTCGAGTATCCACTGTCTTCGTCAGGTTGATAAATGAATAGATGTCCGTTACCCGGTTATGATTCAATCCCGTGATGACATCACCCTGTTGGACACCGGCCTTCCCCAGCAAACCTAATGACTCAGCGACATAGACACCAGCCTTACCGCTGCCGGGGGGCAAAGGTATTATTTCCCCACCCAGCCAGGTAAATTCCGTCGGCTGTTGGATCGCAGTTCCTGCCACTGCCTGTGCGCTCCCCGGCCTCATTCTGACTCGGACCGTTATCCTGGCGCCCATCCGCAATATCACCAGGTCGATTCTGGATCCCCTTTTGGCTCTCAGAATCTGATCGAAGCTGTTGACATCCTTAATTTTCCTGCCGTCTATCCTGACAATGACATCGCCCCTCTGCAGACCGGCGGCAGCCGCAGGCGTGCCCGAAGTGACGATGATGACAAAGACGCCGCCGGGGTGAAGCATACTGTTCTGTCCGGCGATGACCTCATCGACATCAGAAACGGTAAGTCCCAGGGGAAGATTGTTGGGACCGACAATGGTGCACCACGGACCGGCAACCGGATAACACGGTCCGGTGTTCCTTGGTCCTCCCCAAACCTGGTTCGGCCCCTGCCCCTGAGCCGCAGGAATAACAGACCCGCGCTCCACACCGAAATGGCTCGGATTAAATCCCGGCGAACGAAACTGAGGATGACAGTCGGTACAGGTCCCCCGGTAGCAGTGCGGCGGCACCAGGGTCCGGCCGTCAGGAAACCGGTAGGCATTGCCTACCTGCCTGCCCATTCTACCCAAAGCGGCAAGTTGACCGTTGGCGACAGGGGGCGGTTG
The DNA here is from genome assembly GCA_016208255.1 of Deltaproteobacteria bacterium. GTDB lineage: Bacteria > Desulfobacterota > RBG-13-43-22 > RBG-13-43-22 > RBG-13-43-22 > RBG-13-43-22. Next base: position 30,784 of record JACQYK010000013.1, read on the forward strand.
GTTCTGAAAATCGACAACGCCGCCCATTAGCTCTAACGACCTGTTAATGGGAACCGCAAAGCTGATGCCGGCGAAGGCTCCGTTCGAGGAATAAATTGCCGTATTAATCGCGATGACCTCACCCTTGGCGCTGAGCAGCGGACCGCCACTGCTGCCCTTGTTAATGGAAGAATCCGTCTGGATCATGTTTTCATAAATCATCCCGCCCACCTTGAGGGTCCTGTTCCGGCTGCTGATGATGCCGGAGGTGACGGACTGCTCAAAACCAAAGGGGTTGCCGATGGCCAGAACGATATCGCCCGATCTGACCGCATCGGAATCCCCCAGGTCTGCATGGGGGAAAGGCCTATCACCTTGTATACGCAAAAGGACCAGATCGGAGGCCCTATCTCCTTTAACGATCTTGATCGGGTATTCGAGCGCTCCCGAGGGACCGTAAACCGTAGCCTTAAGGGAAGAAGCCGCTTCTACGACACGCAGGCTGCTCAGCGCATACCCACGGGGATCAATGATCACGCCTGAGCCTATTCTATCGTAATTGACGGTCAGATCTCCGGGATTGGTATTTTGAGCTTGCGTTGCTGCATCAATACTGATGACCGCCGGTCTTATTCTTTCGATGAGGCTATGGTAGGACGCTTGAAGCCCTCTGACGGACCCGGGCACGGCTTCCGTATTCAAGACCGCCAACGGATCCCTGTTTGGGGCTTTACCACTCGATAACCCTCCCCCTCTTTTCTGCGCCATATAGATAGACCAGCCGAGGGCAATTATGGCCATAAACACCATCGTCAAGACCCAGGGCTTGAGGTGGTTCGGACCATGCCCCGATGGTTTTTCCTCTGTTTTTCCTACCTCATCGGTTATTTTTTCCACCCCCATCAAAAATCACTCCATTTTATAAAAACCAGTGCCCAATCACAATCAACAGGACCCAAACCACGAACAGGGTCTGCTGCGTATGGAGCATGCGAAGTTTTTTTTGCATTCCGGGAATCACTCGATAGTACATCAGCATCCCTTCCACGGTTAGGAAAATCGTTACCAGATACAATATCTCCAGCAGGATCGGCCGCTCCTCGGCCAGGTGCCCGTGCAGGGTCACCGCCGCAAAAGCAATTATGTTTATATAGATATGGGCCTTAAGATATTTTCGAAAAAAGACGGAAACCTCCTTCGGCCAGGGCCTGAATTTCTTGGCAATGAGTTTGGCCGGATAATAGGCATTGGCAACTGTAAAAAGGAGCGCCGCGACAATCCCGCAAAAGTCACTCACCTCCTCCATCCTGGTATTTCTGGTCAACCAAAGGAATACAATAAAAAGCCCAATTCCCAGAGCCAGAATGGTATTTTTATTATTTTTGTTCATAACACCTTTCGCTTAACGATTGGGGTATTCCAAAGGCTGAGCCATTCTGCCCTTAGTGCACAAAACTTTCAACAGTAATTTAATCGGGATAGATTGGTGATAAAATATACCCGTTATTTAAGCGACAAAAAATGACTTCCGAGGTTTCAGTCTTCACTGATCAGCTGGTTTTCAGAAGGCCCCTCGACGTCGGATACGCCAGTCGCCGGGATCCTATTATTTTCGATGAGCCATCGTTCCTGATATCCGCGCCGGGCCGCCCAACCCACATCATTCAGGAACCACCCGTTAACCGATCCCCCCACAGCGGCGCCGATGACCGGGATAGTCTGCAGGATTTTGCGTTCCGTGATATTAATGCCTAACTGGTTGCTCAGTTTCTCCAGGCCGATTAATACCGTTTCTTTGCTTAATTGCCGTTGGACGGCCTTTTCATAGACGGTCTTGATGGTCTGCTTGGCGATCATGATATCAATCGCCCGCAATATTTTGATCGCCTCGGCTTTTTCATTATAGGTATTGGCGCCAGCCACCGATAAAAGGGTCAAGACGAAGTTCCGGCCTTTTTCATCTTTAGTCTGGTATCCATAACAAAGGCCTATTTTATGAATGGTCCGCAAAGCCAAAGTGATGATAAAAGGAATATCCACCGCCAAGCCATAGATCCCCAAAAACCCGGAGCCGACGCCTTCGGCCGAGGCCAGACTGATGGCCCAGTTGTGAACTTCATTCGCCAATTGATCCGAGAGCCTCAGGTCTTTGGTTCTCAACTCACCGATCTCGGACACCTCCCCTTTCCGCCTGAGGTCGCCCTCATCGGCCAGCCATTTTGCCGCCGTACTGGTACCCTCCAGGACGCCCCGGATGGCCGACCGGGGAAGGACCGATTGGATGGAAACGGATATGGGATAAAACACGAAGCCGAAGGCCGTCTTGACTACGCTTGGTTTTTCCTCTTTCCATTTGGCGATAGCCTGTATTTGTTCTTTTTCGTAGTTTTCCGGATTCATAAAGCCACTTTTTAATAATAGTTCAGCCACAAAGTCACCGAGACACAAAGGTTAAATAATAAATCTCTGATAAGGGTTTAAACATCATATCTTTTCTTTGCGCCTTCGTGTCTTAGTGGCTGAGCAGGTGCTTGTTCTAAACCTTCAATCCATAGATGCCGGCAGCGATATCCTGCTCGATGGCTATCTGGGTCTGCTCGATCTGGATGACATAGGCGGGGAATTTTTGCCGGATCTTGACCTCCTTCCCCGGCGCCACTCCCATGGAAATCAGTTTACCGATCAAAATAGGGTCGGTTTTTCTAATAAAAGATATTCTGATCACATCGCCGATATCCCAGGCATCCAGTGATTTAACAAAGGAGGTAACGGAATTCTCGGCCCGTTGGCAGCATTCCCCTTCCGGTATGGGAGAGCCGTGCGGGCAATCACGCGGGTGGCCGAGCAGGGTGCAGATGGCCTCGGTAAGGCCGGGAGCCAGGGTATGCTCATATTCACAGGCCGCCTCTTCCATATCCTCAAAGGTCATGCCCAGAACATCGGTCAGCAGCCTTTCCGCCAGTCGATGCCTGCGGATGATGGGCCGGGCCTTGGCTTTTCCCTCGGCCGTCAGGGAGATCATAGGTCCCCGTATCTCCACCAAACCGCTTCTTTCCAGCTCGGATAAGATTTCATCATCGACGATATATCCGTCACCGTCCTCATGTTCCTTTTTAACATAGTCTATGGTGCAGGATCCCTTTTCCTCACAGGTCCAGATGGTTTCGACAATCTCGGACGTTACATCTACTATTTTCATAATCCCCCCCTTAAACCGTCAGGCTACGCTTTTAGTGGCGTGACACCACCAATCATGAAAATAGGCCGGATCAACGAGTCGCCTCGAAACCTATTTTCAGACTAAACCGAAAAATTAATCCAACGCAAAAAAAAGTTCATCAAACCCCCGGTCATAATAGCGCAGGCGGTAACCGAAACGATAATGGCCAGGGCCTTCTTCGTCCCCTGTTCTTTGATGATCAGCATGAAACTGGTGACACAGGGTATAAAAAGGATGGTGACGATTATGGCCACCACCAGTTGAAGATGATCCATGACACCGGTATCGACCAATTTTTTCAACACCGCGATTCCGGCCTCTCCCCGCAGGAAACCCATGATCAGGGATTCGGCAAACTGCGGCGGCAACCCCAGAAAGCCCTTAATCACCGGGGCTGAGAACCGTTCGGCCAGGGCCAGCAAACCGATTTTTTCCAAAAGAAAAAGGGCCAGGGCACTGACCAGGAAGAGGGGCAAGGCCTCCCGGATAAACATCAGCGAACGGTAGGAGGTCTTGGTCAATACATTCATGAGGCTCGGGATGCGGATGAGAGGGATTTCCATAATAAAGGGGGCCGACTTTCCGGGCATCAGTCTGCTCAACACAAAACCGGAGGCAATCGTCAGGGTAAAAACCACCCCGAACACCACCAGAAAGGCCATCAGAGAAACCCGGGCCAGGATAACCAGAATGATACTCAACTTGGCCGAACAGGGAATCCCGAGCGACAGCAGGAAGATGGCGATAAACCGCTCTCGTCTGCTGTCCAATACTCTGGTTGAAATAGTAGCCATAGTGACACAGGAAAAACCGAGCACCAGGGGCATCACCGCCTTGCCGTTGAGCCCGATTTTTCTGAAGAGCCGGTCGAGCAGGATGGAAAGACGGGAAAAATATCCCGAATCCTCAATAAAACCAAAAGTAAAGAAAAAAACGACGATGACCGGCAGCACCAGACCGAAGGCCGGAACCAGGGCCATGGGGTATAGTCCATACTCTCCTGCGATCAGGTCTCTTACCCAGGCGGAAGGGATCATGGCCACCGCATATTTCAGGTGGACTCCCAGCAGGTCTCCGAAAATATCCTCCACCAGGAAATCAACTAAAAAGCCCGCGGCAAATTTCCCAACGATAAAATAAAGGGAGGCCAACAGGGCGAAAAGAATCAGCAGGCCGGTAACCGGAGTCAAGGCCAGATCGCCTAACCGGTTCAAAACCGGGGTGGAGGTGACGGGGGTAAAATAGACGGACTCCTCATACAAGGCCTCGGCCCAGAAATCGTTGGCCCGTAAAATGGCCAGGTCAACCGTCCGGTGGAAGGGCCGCTCGGCGTCTTCTATAAGATTGAGAGCCTCTTTATGGCCGCTGATCCCGCTCCTTTGCCGTGCCCACCTGGCAATCTCTTTGTCGGCCGAAAGTGCAAAAAGGGCCAGGGCCCTTCTGACCCATTCCGGATGGACTTTATCCGCCATAAGCCCCGCCAGGCGCGGGACCGCCTCGGCCAGCCCCGAGGGCAGCCTGGAGGGGTAAGTGGGCGGTACTGCTTTATCCAGGGCCGAAAACAGGGCCGGGATGCCTATGCCTTCCGAGGCGACGGTTTCCAGGACGGGGGCTCCCAGACGATCTTCCAATTTGTGCCGCTTAACTTTAATCCCCTTCTGGGCGGCCTCATCAACCATATTCAGAACCAGCACCAGGGGAAGGCCGATATCCGCCAGCAGGGAAGTAAGCACCAGGGATCGCTTCAGATTTTTGGCATCAGCCACTTGAATAACCAGATCGGGGGTCTCGTCGATCAGGATATTCCGCGCCACTTTTTCCTGATCGGCGTTGAAAAAAAGATTGTTTACGCCTGGGGTGTCGATTATTTCAATCTCTTGCCCCTCCGCTCTCAAGCCACCTCTTTTTACCTCCACCGTGGTTCCGGCGACGGTGTCAATTTTAACTTTTTTGCTGGTTAATCGACTGAAGATCGTGCTTTTACCTACATTCGGCAACCCTATCAGCAACACTTTCTTCAAAATTGATCCCTTCACTCAATGAATTTAACGAGGGTCATGCCCCAGGGGCCCGGTATTTCGCTGTGCCGGGTATACCCCCGTCATTCGATCAACTTCAGTTTCCGAAGTTCATCCAGTAATCTGGCCTTGTCGATGGGTTTCACCAGGTAGGCGTCCGCCAGGCCCGACAAGGCTTCGACGACATTCTTCGGGTCACTTAAGGCCGTGGTCATGATGATTTTTGCCCCGCCCGGAGATAAGACTCCCTGGGCCTTTTCCAGGGCTCGAATTTGCTGGAGCGCCTGGTGGCCGTCCATCTCCGGCATCATGATGTCCAGGCAGATAAGATCAAAAGGCGTGCCGGACTCCGAGGCTGCCCGTACCGCCTCCAGGGCCTTCTGGCCGTCCACGGCCGTCTGGCAGGGGCCATATTTTTTCAGGATTTCCTGCAAAAGCAGACTGCTCGTGAAGTCATCCTCAACCACCAGTGATTTCATGGTTATTTCTCCTTTCCTTTCAGATCTAATTCAAAAGTAAAAGTTCAGCCACCAAGTCACTAAGCCACAAAGGCCTACAGGCTGCAGGTAATAATTCTCTTGATACCCTTCTTAATGAAAGGCACGTTAAAATTGATAGGCTGCGTCCTCAATTCTTTCAGCAATAAATTCCTCTCTTTCTGATAAGGGTTTAAACATCATATCCCTTCTTTGCGCTTTCGTGTCTTAGTGGCTGATTTGGGACGTTCAAAAATTCGCTCATCGCTTCTTTCAGCCGGGCGAACTGCCTCTCCAACTCCGGCAGGCGGGCCCGGACGGCTTCCAGGTTGCCGGTCTTTCCGGCTTTCTCCAGCTCAAAGGCCATCGCGCCCAGGGCCTGGCCGCCCACATTGGCCGAGGCCCCTTTGATGCTGTGGGCCTGCCGTTCAGCCCTGGCGGCGTCCCCGGCTTCCAGACAGTTTTTCAGTATCTCAATCTGCCGGGGGACGTCCCCCAGAAAACCCCCGACCACTTTGCGCGCCAGGTCTTCGTCATCCATCAGGCGGGCCATCAGACCGGCCTGGTCGAAGATCGGCGCTTCCGGTTCCTGGGTTGAAGGGGAGCCGGCTTCCCCGGGCCTGGCGGCAGCTGGTCTTGCGGTTACTTCAGGTTCCTTCGGCAGCCATTTATCCAGCACGTCCGCCAAGGCTTGAGGCGATACCGGCTTGGCGATATAGTCGTTCATCCCCGCTTGCAGGCATTTCTCCCGGTCACCCTGCATGGCGTGGGCGGTCATGGCAATGATGGGGATCTGGTGATTAAGGACCGCAGATTGCGGATTGCGGATTTCACGGGTGGCCTCCAGGCCGTCCATCTCCGGCATCTGTACGTCCATCAGCACCAGGTCATAGGGTATGGTTTCCAGGGCCTTGACGGCTTCCGCACCGTTGGCCACGGCCTCCGCGCGCAGCCCCAGTTTCTTCAGGATGCCCAGGGCCACCTGCTGGTTGGTGATGTTGTCTTCCGCCAGCAGGACCCGCACCGTACCCTGGCGCATCTCGCGAATCGTGTGGCGGGTAACCAGGGACGGCACCGGAGCCGCCGCGGCGGTCCCGGCCAGAAACTGGGCACGCAGCACTTCACGGTTGGGGGTGTTGTCATCTGCCATCAGGACACCCGCCCCGCGAATCTCGGCCGGCGGTGGGATGGCGCGTTCCTGCCTGGCCTGCTTGGCCAGGCGCGCGGTGAACCAGAACTCGGATCCCAGGCCTTCTGCGCTGACGACACCGATCTCGCCACCCATCAACTCGGCCAGCTGCTTGGAAATAGCCAGCCCCAGGCCGGTGCCCCCGTACTTTCGGGTGGTCGAGGGGTCCGCCTGGGTGAACTTCTGGAAAAGGATCCCCTGCTTATCAGCCGGGATACCGATGCCGGTATCCTTTACCAAAAACCGGAGCAGGGCTTCGTTAGCCGTTTCCGATACCAGACTGGCCCGCACGACGATCTCGCCTTTTTGGGTGAACTTGACGGCATTGCCCGCCAGGTTGGTAAGCACCTGACGCAGGCGGCCGGGGTCGCCGCGAAGATAGGAGGGAACGTCCGCTGCGGCGGCACAGATAAATTCCAGTCCTTTCTCCTGGGCCTGTTGAACCAGCATGGTGGCAAAATCGTCCAGCAGGGCGCGCAGGTCAAAATCCAGCATTTCTAAGGCGAGTTTGCCCGACTCGACCTTCGAAAAGTCCAGGATGTCGTTGAGGAGCGCCAGCAGCGATTCGCCGCTGGTGCGGACGATCTCGGCATAACGCCATTGGTCCTCGTCCAGCCTGGTGTCCAGCAGAAGGCCGATCATGCCGATGACGCCATTCATGGGGGTGCGGATCTCGTGGCTCATATTGGCCAGAAAATCGCTCTTGGCCCTGTTGGCCATTTCAGCCTGGGCGGCCATGTCCTGGGCCCGGGCTGTGGCTTCTATGAGGTGGCGGTTGGCCTCAGCCAGTTTCTCGTGCATTTCAATGATACGCCGACCGACGTCGACCCGGGCTTTGAGTTCCCTGGGGTCGAAGGGCTTGGCCAGATAGTCGTCCGCTCCGGCTTCCAACCCGGCTATGATATCCTCTTTGGCGACCTTGGCCGTCAACATGATCAGGTAGGGCGGCTGGGCCGTTTCCAGGGCGCGGACACGGCGGCAGACCTCCAGACCGTCGAGTTCGGGCATCATCCAGTCGAGGATAGCCAGCTTGGGCGCATCGGGTTGTTGCATGACCTGCCAGGCCTTCGCGCCGTCCTCCGTCGCCACGATTTCGTGGCCGTATTTCTTGAGCACCCCGGTCAGGACGGTGCGCGAGGTCATATCATCTTCGGCGATCAGGATTTTCATGGCTGTCTCCTTAACCGTGGCCTCACCCTCAACCGCGGTTAAACTGGTGCTCCATTGCCGCCTTCAGTTGGGCAAACTGTGTCTCCAGTTCGGGAAGGCGGGCGGTGATCGATTCCAGGTCGCCGGTTTTGCCGGCTTTTTCCATTCCGAAGGCCACCGCGCGCAAGGCTTCACCGCCCACGTTGGCGGACGCCCCCTTGATGCTGTGGGCCTGCCGCTCGGCGCTGGCGACATCCCCCTTTTTCAGATAGCCCTTCAGCACCTCAATTTGTCTGGGGATGTCATCTAAAAAACCTTCGACCACGGTTCGGGCCAGCTCCTCATCATCCATCAGGCGAGTCATCATTTCGGCCTTATCGAAGACCGACACCTCCGATTCCTTGGCCGGAGCAGGGGCGACTTCGGCGGGTTGTTTCGTTATAACCGCCCCTTCCTTCGGCAGCCACTTATCCAGCATATCCGCCAGGGCCTGGGGGGAAACCGGCTTGGTCAGGTAGTCGTTCATCCCCGATTCAAGGCACTTTTCCCGGTCGCCGTGCATGGCGTGGGCGGTCATAGCGATGATGGGAATCTGATGATTAAGGACCGGGGATTGGGGATTACGAATTTCAAGGGTGGCCTCCAGACCATCCATCTCCGGCATCTGCATGTCCATCAGCACCAGGTCGTAGGGAATGAGTTCGAGGGCCTTGACCGCTTCCGCGCCGTTGGCCACGGCCTCCGCCCGTAGACCCAGTTTCTTCAATAGGCCGAGGGCCACCTGCTGGTTGGTGATATTGTCTTCAGCCAGCAGGATGCGCACCGCGCCCCGGCGCATCTCGCGGATGGTATGGAAGGTGACGATAGACTGCGCCGGCTTCCCCGCGGTTTGCCCGGACAAGACGACGGCCAGGCAGTCGACAATCTCCCGATGACGCGCCGGCTTGATCAGGTAGGCGGCGAACCCGATCTCCTGCATACGCCTGGCGTCCCCCCGTTCGCCCAGTGAGGAGAAAAGAACCAGATGGGTATTCTTGAGCTTTTCATCGGCCTTGATGATCCGGGCCAGGGTCTCGCCGTCCATGTCGGGCATCTGCAGGTCGAGAATGGCTACCGAAAAGGGATCGCCGGCTTCTTGGGCCCGGTGGAGGGCCTGCAGAGCCAGGTGGCCGCTCGGGGCCTCTTCCAACCGCACCCCCCAGGCCAGAAGCTGGGCCTTAAGGACCTCACGGTTGGTGGCGTTGTCGTCCACCACCAGGAGGTGCGCCCCCCCAATCCCGGCCGGCGGCGCGACGGCGTGTTCCGGCTCGGCCTGCTTGGCAAAGCGGGCGGTGAACCAGAACTCAGACCCCTGTCCTTCTTCACTGACGATACCGATTGTGCCCCCCAGGATCTCGGTGAGCTGCTTGGAGATGGCCAGGCCCAAGCCGGTGCCGCCATACCTGCGCGTGGTCGAGGCATCCGCCTGGGTGAACTTCTGGAAGAGGTTTCCCTGCTTGTCAGCCGGAGTGCCGATGCCGGTAGCCTTGACCGGAAAGCGGACCATGACTTGGTCCTCCGTTTCCGACACCAGGCTGGCCCGTACGGCGACTTCGCCTTTGGCAGTAAACTTGACCGCGTTGCCCGCCAGATTGATGAGCACCTGGCGCAACCGCCCCGGATCGCCCCGGAGAAAAGCCGGGACGTCCGGGGCGGCGGCACAAATGAATTCCAGCCCTTTTTCATGGGCGCGCAGGGCCAGCATGGCGGCGAAATCGTCCAGCAGAGCGCGCAGGTCGAAATCCAGCATCTCTAAATCGAGCTTGCCCACTTCCATCTTCGAAAAGTCCAGGATGTCGTTCAAGATGGCCAGCAGCGATTAGCCGCTAATACGCACCGTTTCCGCGTAACGCCGCTGCTCCTCGTCCAGATGGGTGTCCAGCAGCAGGTTGATCATACCGATCACGCCGTTCATGGGGGTGCGGATCTCGTGGCTCATATTGGCCAGAAAATCGCTTTTGGCCCGGTTGGCCATCTCCGCCTCGGCGGCCATTTCCTTGGCCAGAGCGGTGGCTTCTATGAGTCGGAGGTTGGCCTGCTCCAACTCGTCTTTGGCCCGGGTCAGTTCCATTTTCTGACGATGCAGCTCGCAGAAGACTCGCAGCTTGCTGATAAAAATCTGCGGAACCACCGGTTTCAGGAGATAGTCCACCGCTCCGGATTCGTAGCCCTTGAAAACGTGTTGATCCTCTTTATTGATGGCGGTGACGAAAATAATGGGGATATTTTTGGTCCGGTTGTTGAGTCGCAGCAGTTCCGCCGTCTCGAATCCGTCCATCCCGGGCATCTGCACGTCGAGGAGGATGACCGCATAGTCCTGCTTGAGAGACAGTTTCAGGGCTTCGTTCCCGGAGTTCGCCGTCACCACTTCCGAAGAGGCAATACACGGATCATCGGCATTGGCAATCAGGGCCTCCAGGGCTACCAGGTTGGCCGGCACATCATCTACCAGAAGAATTTTAATGGTTTCATTCATGTTCTCATCCCATTTTCGATTGAAAGTTTCGCCTTCCCTCGCCTAAGCGTATGAGCATCGGCCCGATATCACGCAGGGGGAGCACCAGATGCGGCTGGGCCGCCTGGATGGCGGATTGAGGCATGACCTCCGACTGGGCCTCCTCCGGGTCTTGAACGATGGTATACCCCCCCAGGGCCTTGATGCGCGCCAACCCCCGGCTTCCGTCCGTGCTGGCTCCGGTCAGCACCACGCCGATCAAGGCCGGACCGTACAACTCGGCGGCTGTTTCGAAGGTCACATCAATGGCCGGCCGGGAAAAGTTAACGGGCTCATCCACGCTCAGAGCAAAGGTCCCGTCCGATTCCAGCAGCAGGTGATAATTGGGCGGCACAAAATAGGCCACACCGGGCTGGGGCTTGATCTTTTCGTCGGCCTCACGGACGTCGATCGCACATTTGGGTTGGAGAAGGTGAGGTAAACGGCTCCTCGCCCGCGGGTTGAGGTGTTGCACAATCACCAGCGGAACGGGGAAGGAGGCCGGCAGCGACGGTAACACCCTGGACAAAGCGGCCAGACCGCCGGCCGAGCATCCGATCACCACCGCCCGATAGAAGTGCGCCGCACCCGCCGTCATAATCCGCCCCCGTGTTTACGATAGATCTTTTCCCGTTCGACCATCGCTTCGAAATCGGCGGAGTGCGCAGAAAACGAAATCGATTCTTTCGATCCCAGGCAGAGAATCCCACCCGGCGTCAGACTATTCACAAACAGACCCAGCACCCGATCCTGGAGTTCCCGGTTGAAATAAATCAGGACGTTGCGGCAAACGATCATATCCATCTCGCCGAAAACACCGTCGGTCGTCAGATTGTGGTCGGCGAAGACGATGCTGGTTTTCAACGATTTTTCCAGAATAACGGAGTCATATCGGGCCGTGTAGTAATCTCCGAAGGAGTATTCGCCGCCGGCTCTCTGGTAATTCGTCGTGTATTCTTTGATGCGGTCCAGGGGATAGATCCCGTTCCTGGCGCTGTTGAGAACAATCTTATTCATATCGGTCGCGTAGATCTGACAACGCTTCAGCAGCCCGGCCTCCTTGAGCAGAATGGCCATGGAATAGGCTTCCTCCCCGGTAGCGCAGCCGGCATGCCAGACCTTGATAAAGTCACGCGTTTTCAAAAGGGGGATAACGGTCCGGCGAACGGCCAGGAAAAAGGTCGGATCTCGAAACATTTCCGTAACATTGATGGAGAGGGCGCGCAGTATGATCTCAAAGACCTCCTGGTCGCGAAGCGCCGAATGGATCAAGTCGGTAACCCGGTTGATTCCGATTTTATCCATAAGCTTCATAATACGGCGTTTGACGCTGGCCCGGGAGTAAGAGCGAAAATCATAGCCGTATTTGCGAAACAAGGCGTCGAGCAGAAGGTCGATCTCGATGTTTTCGATCTCGGCCTGGTTCATCCGCTCATCGATCGGCGCCGTCTTCGTCATTGGTACAACCAGACCCGCAGCATCGACACCAGTTTCTCCGTATCCACCGGTTTGGCCAGGTAGTCGCTGGCTCCGGCCTCGATACAAGCGGCGCGATCCCCTTTCATGGCCTTGGCGGTCAGCGTGATGATGGGAAGGTTGCTGAAGCGCTTCTGGCTGCGAATCCGGCGAATGGCCTCGTAACCGTCCATCACCGGCATCATGACATCCATCAACACCAGATGAATGTCCGGATTTTTTTCCAGCATATCCAGGCACTCCTGGCCGTCCGAGGCCACGAGCAGTTCCAGTCCTTTTCCCTCCAGTACACTGGTCAGGGCGAAGACGTTACGCATGTCGTCGTCAACAACCAAAACCTTGCGGCCGTCGAAAATCGCCTCCCGGTCATGCAGCATGTGGATCACGCGACGTTTTTCCTCGGGCAAATCATTCTCGACGCGGTGCATGAACAAAGCGGTTTCGTCCAGGAGCCGTTCCGGTGATCGTACGCCTTTGATCATGACCCGCTCGGCGTATTGGTCCAGGATGGCCCGCTCCTCGGGGATCAACTCCTTCCCGGTATAAACAATGACCGGGACATAAGGCTCTTTTTCACTCAGACGCATCTTTTCCAACAGCTCAAACCCCGACATATCCGGAAGGCCGAGATCGAGGACAATGCAATCGAAATCCCCTTTTTTAATCGCCTGGAGCGCCTCCCGGCCACTGGAGGCCGTCACCACCTCGATGCTCTCATCCACCAGGAATTCCCGGAGGCTGTTGCTTTGGATTTCATCGTCCTCGACGACCAGGAGTCGCTTGACCTGCTTGCCGATGACGCTCTGCAGGCGGCTAAAGACCCCGTTCATCTGATCCAGGCTAACCGGTTTCCGCAGGAACCCGACGGCACCCATCCGCAGGGCTTCCCGCTGTTTCTCATGGCCGGAGATGATGTGGACCGGGATGTGACGGGTATTGAGGTTCTCTTTGAGCTTGGTCAATACGGTCAGACCGTTCATCCCGCCCGGCAGACCCAGGTCGAGAAGAATGGCGCTGGGGAGATAGAAATCGGCCAAGTGCAGCGCCGCGCCGCCCTCCCAGGCGACCAAGGCCTTGAAGCCCCGTTCGCGGGCCATTTCCATCAGCGTTCGCGCGAAGTCCGGATCGTCCTCGATCACCAGAATGGATTTGTCTCCCCGGGAAAGATCACGCCGGTCGTCGGGGATATTTTCGACCTCCAAGGGCAGTGGGATCGGTATCTCATCGATATCCAGGGATTTGGCCGGTATCTCTGGAACCGTATCGAAGGCCGCGGGCGGGCCGATCTCTTCTCTTTCTCCCGCCTCTTCCGGCTCGATTGTCGGCCAAGAATCATTTGGTTTCCTGACCCGACCGGCCAGGGGTATGACGATCGTGAATTGACTTCCCTGGCCCGGCTCGCTCTCCAGACGGACCCCGCCGCCCAGGAGCCTGGACAGCTCTCTGCAGATGGATAGTCCGAGGCCGGTTCCACCGTACTTGCGCTGGATGCTCCCGTCGGCCTGTTGGAAAGCCTCAAAAACCACCTGATGCTTTTCCGCCGGTATCCCAATGCCGGTGTCCTCCACGGAGCAGGCCAGGTAACCGTCGGCTTCCTCGATCGGCAGACCGATGACCCGCAGATCCTCTTCCGTTGGCTGGCGGACCGTCAGGGCCACCTGGCCTTTTTCGGTAAATTTAATGGCATTAGAGAGCAGGTTGCGCAAGATTTGGCCGAGAAGCTGGTGATCGCTGATAATCCTCCCGGGAATCTGCCCGTCGATCTCAACTTTGAAGTCCAACCCCTTTTTTCGGGCCAGGGGCAGGATCTTGGCCTGGACGTCCTTCATCATGCGTGCCAGGTCGATCTCTTCCAAGTTCAAAACGATTTTGCCGGCTTCAACCTTGGAGAGGTCGAGAATATCGTTGATCAGATTGAGCAGGTCCCCCCCCGCGCTGTTGATGGTGCGGCTGTATTCCAGTTGTTTTTCGTTGAGGTTTTTTCCCTTATTCTCCATTAACAGGGAGGAGAGAATCATCAGGCTGTTGAGCGGCGTGCGCAGCTCGTGCGACATGTTCGCCAGAAACTCGGACTTGTACTTGGTCGTGACTTCCAGCTCTTTGACCTTGATCTCGATCAACTGCTTGGCCGCTTCCAGGTCCTGGTTCTTCTTGACGATTTCGTCTTTCTGCAAGCGAAGGGCCTCGGAACGTTCCTCCAGCTCCTGGTTGGTCACCTTCAGTTCCTCCTGCTGCAGGAGAAGCTGCTCCTCAGATTCCTTAAGCGCCTTGGCCTGTTCTTCCAGCTCTTCATTGGTCTGGCGCAACTCCTCTTCCTGGACCTGCAGCTCCTCCGCCTGCTGCTGGGTGCGCTCCAACAGCTCAGCGGTTTTAAACCGGCTCTGGGTGGCTCCAATGACGAAAGCGACGTTTCGAGTAGCCGTGATAAGGTATTGGATTTCCCTCTCTGAGAATTCATGAAGCGAGCCCAGCTCGATCACGCCTTTGAGTTCCCCCTCCCTCACCAGGGGGTAGGCTATAATATTCCTGGGCGGGGTTGATCCAAGACCTGATTGAATGTGAACATAATCGTCGGGGCAATGGGTCAGGAGGATATATTTTTTCTCAAGGGCCGCCTGGCCGATTATCCCTTCCCCCAGGGAAAACTCATGGCTCAGCCCCTTTGGCTTTTCGTAAGCATAACCGCCGGCCAGCCTGAGGCGATCATCATCCTCCATAATATACAGGGCTCCGACATTGGCGTCCAGAAACTCGCAAAGACAAGTGACGACCCGGGTGGCCAGAGTGGGAACATCATATCCGCCCTGCATGACTTCTGACAAGGTTTGATATCCGGCTCTCTTCCATTCCTTTTCCTGTAATTCCAGACGGTCCTTTAACATGCCTTTGAATATATTGCTGACGAAAAAAAGCACCCCCAGGCAAAATAAGGAAGCCACCGCGGCAAAAGCCAGCATAGTCACGGTCAAAAGCCTCTTGGTCAGCCTGGTGGCTCCGCTTATGGCGGCCTCGAATTCATCTCCCACCGCCTGGGTCTTTTCATCCAAAACCTCTAACTTGCTCGTCAACTCTTCTATCGCCTTGGAATCAGCCAGACGGGTGGCAAACATCTGACGATGGTCAGCGGCTAATTTCCTCAAGGCCTCATTCAGCAAATCCTCTTTGTCCAACAACCCAATGGCTTTATCTATACTTTCGTAATTCCCTAACCTCCTATAAACAAATATCAAATCTTCAATTTCTTCCCGGTTAACACCCCCGTTTTTAAAGTTTTCGTGAACGGCTGAAAAGTTAGGCTGTAATTTTTCAAGTTCTTTGCGGGCCCTGGTGTAGCTGGCCATACTATCTGTGTACTTCAGGAAATGTTGGTCATGCTCTCCACTGCCCGTTTGGGCGTATCGCTCCAATTCATAGATGGCGTTTTGTTGGTTGCCTTTAAGGAGGTATCCGGCATTGCCAAAGACTCTCAAGGAAGAAAGGAGGCCCAGTCCGAAGTTGCCCAGGAGGAACAGGCCGGCCAGGAAGGCCAGTATAATGACGATCGAAGTGTATAGCTTGATCTTCCGGGAACGATCCGAGGTCCCTTTTTTTTCGGTTGAAGAATCACTCATACCTGCCTACCTCCAGTCTCCATCAGGCCGCTTCTTGAGCCAACCGCCCGGCCGTCTCTTTTCATTCAATCCACTTCAGCTTGCGCGAGTTCGCCCAACCATTGGGTCTTGTCGCCGGGTTTCACCCGCCAAGCGTCCACCCATCCCGACCAGGCTTCACCGACATTTTTCGGGCCACTCCAGACTGTGATCATGATGATTTTTGCCCGGCGCGAGTCTAAGACTCCCTGGCCTCTTTCCGGGCGCTCAGGGACAGGAGCGGTGGCTGCCCGCCCGTCTCCGGAATCATAAGGTCCGGACTAACCACCGGGGGCCTGACGGCCTCCGCGCCGCCTGGTTACGGCCTCCAGGCGCAATCCCCGGTTTTTTCAGAATGCTCTGGGCTGCCTGCTGGCTGATGAGGTTGACTTCGGCCATCAGAAGACGAACCAGGCCCCGGCGATCTCAGACGGGTCGTCTGGTTTGGCGAGCAGAGTAAAAGTCCGACGATAACGGATAATAGTTCAAATAATCAATTCATCGATTATTTTTACAAGCTTTTTCAACTCATTCAAGAGCTGCGTTTTCCTGTCCTGCTCGATGGCTTCCAAATCCCCATTGGGTAAAAAGATATTTTCCGAAGTGTCCTGGTCCCTCGCTTTTTCCGCCGCCAACCCCTGTGGTTTTTCAGCCGGTCTTAGGGAGAGGATTCCAGCTTCGCCGCTTATTATAATATCCTGTTTAGTCCGGTTAAAGAGGTTCAACATCGCCTCTGTCGTTTCCTGTTTGGCGATTTCGATCAATATCGGTTTGGGATATTTTTTAGTTTGGCGGGATTCCTCTTTGATGGCCTCAGGCAAACGGTTCAGGTTCAGTGATTCCACGATGGCCCCTTGGGCTTTGCCGACAGCCAGGGCCAATTTTTCCGGGGTATAGCCGTGCTGTTCGATCAGGCGGCCCAGGATCTCGGCTTCTTCCAGGGGCCTGAGATTTTCACGCTGCAGGTTTTCAATGATGGAGATTTCCAGGGGATTGCCTTCGGTAAAAATGGCCGGGATCTTCTCCAGCCCGGCCATTTTGGCTGCCTGCAAACGCCTTTTACCGGCCACTAAAATAATCTGTCCGGTTTCGTCTTTCCGGACCAGGATAGGCTGGTAAAGCCTGGTTCGCCTAATCGAATTAGCCAGTTCCTCAAGGGTCTCGGGGTCAAAACAGGGAATCGGCTGATCCGGATCGGGAAGGATGAGGTCGATGTCGATCTGGTAATAACTGCCTTCCTGGTAGTCGTTCACCTTGGCCGGATGGTCCTCTTGTCTTGGCCGTTCCTGAGCCAGCTTGGTTGTTTTCCCGGATAATTTTTTTCTAATGTCGTTCATAGGCTTAAAAACTCATTAATTAATTGTTGATAATCTTGGGAGCCGACGCTATCCGCTTTAAAAGAAAAAATCGACTCCTGGGCCATCTGGGACTGATTCAAGGCTTCATTACGCCGGATATAGGTGTCAAAGATCAGATGTTTAAAAGGCTCCAACTGTTGAAGGACCCAATCATTACTTATTTTGTTTCGACTGTCATATTTGGTCAGGAGGATCCGGATAAAATCGGACTTTTCCAGGATGCCGTTTTTGACATGTTCGATGGTTTCCATTAGATCGGCAAAGCCGTCCAAGGCATAGCGGCCCATCTCACAAGGCACGATGATAAAATTAGCGGCATATAAAGCGTTGATAGTCAACGTTCCCAGGGTAGGCCGGCAGTCGATCACTATATAATCCAAATCAAAATCAAGGCTGTCAATGGCCCTTTTTAAAAAGGTTTCCCTGAAAAGTTCCGGGGCCAGCTGCTGTTCGATCTTGTCCAGACGGATATGGGAGGGGACGATAAAAAGATTTTCGGTTTTTGCCGGCAGGATGATCTCGGCCATAGGCTTTTTCTTGGCCAGGACATCACTGATGGAAGCGGTGAAGCTCTCCGGTTCAATACCGAGGCCGATGGTGGAATGGGCCTGGGGGTCCAGGTCGATTAATAACGTTTTTTTATCCTGTCGGGCCAGACCGGCCGCGAAATTAATGGAGGTGGTGGTTTTGCCTACGCCGCCTTTTTGATTGATAACGGCAACGATGTTTTTATGCATAGTGGTTGGCTTTCTTAAACATCCCGAGATCTTTTTTAGGAAAAACGTAATCGTTCAGCCACCAAGTCACTAAGCCACAAAGGTTAAATAAATATTCTCTTGATACCATTCTTTTTAATAAGGGTTTAAACATAATATCCCTTCTTTGCGCCTTTGTGTCTTAGCGGCTGAACCGGTATGAAAGAATGAAAATATCATCCTCCCGACCATTCTATTCTTTTCAGAACCGACTGCGGGCCATTCCCCGGGTAAGCTCCCTGGCCATTCGGTCTATTTCCCGGGTAACCGGCGAGTCCGGAAAAAGGGCGGCAAAAGGCGTAATCCGGTTAATCGAGCTGCGAATAGCGTCACTGGATGGAAGGATTCCCAGTATCCTGTTATCAATGTGAAGATAATGTTCCACTACTTTCTGAAGGTTTTTAACAATTTTCAGATCCCGGTCGTCATTCACCTGATTGCCGACGATCTGGATGCCCTGGCGGGCCCGCACCACCTCAAAGGCCTGACGGGCGGGATGGCCGTCCTTTAAACGTCCGATCAGGTCATGCAGTTTAATGGTATCATTGCCGGCCTGATCCAAAAGGGCGGCCAATCGGCTGTGGGTTTTCAGATCGTAGTAGAAGGCCGACTTGACAAAGCCATAGGCATTTTGCAGTGAAGTCATCTGGGGTGTCACCACGACGATCTTATGATCGGCTATCCGGTAGAGTTCAAGCGTCTCATCGTTCATCCCGGCGCCAAGATCAAACAGTAGGCAGTCGGCCTCAATCTGTCTGATGTCCTCCAGCAAACGTGACTTTTCCGAAGTCAGCCAAGCATCCACCTTGTTCTGCGCGCCGCAAACCAGGCGCAGACCGGGATAGGCGGTGGAAACGATAACCTCCTCCAGGGATCGCTCCTGGCGTAGATACTCTTCTAAAGAATTTTCAATCCTGGTAATACCCAGCAGGGTATTGCAGTTGCCGTTGCCAAAATCCCCGTCCAGCAGGGTGACATTTTTCTGTTGTCGCGATAGCGACAGGGCCAGGTTGACCGTGATAAGGGTTTTTCCGACCCCTCCTTTACCCCCACCGACGGCGATCGTCTTAACCGCTCTCCCTCGGGGCACGGCTAAAGCAATCCCGTCTTCCTGCTCCCGACCGGTTCTTTCCCCCCCCGGCCGCCCCGGTCGGGACCACTCCTTCTCATTTTTGACGATCCATATCTTAACAACCCGCCCGTCCTCCCCGGCCTGCTCGGTCCGCACCAATTCGCCGGCAAGTTCGATCTCGTTGCGGGTGATGGGATCGCGGAGAACAAACTCAAAACCCCCTTCTCTTAACTGACGGATGGTTTCAGGCGCAAAGCCGACGGGACACTCCACTTGCAGACCATCGGCGGATATGGCCGTCACCTCGTACGGTTGGCCGTCGAAAACAAAGGTGGCTTTGACGGGTTCCCGTTTTAGACTGCTGTTATCCTCTCCGGACATACTGAACCAACTCCCGAACTACACCGGCAGGCCACGCTGGTGGCCTGACACCACGATACGGTCGACTCGGTCGGCTTCGCCGACCTAAAAAGAAGCCTCCCAAGGAGGCTGGGGTCGACCTAAAAAGAGGCTTCTTATCCGACTTCCTTCGGAAGTCTCCCTAAGATCGGGATTCGGCATCCGAATGGATGCCTTCTTTTAGTTCAACAAAGTTGAACGACCGATCGAACAGAAGCCGGGACCTGAAAATCCCCTCTCCCTCTCCCTCACCCTCGAGGGGGGAGGGAAGGGTGGGGGTGGAAATTTCGAACTAAACCCTTAGGCCCCTTGGGGGTGCTGCGAGGCATGAAAAATTGATTTTCGCCGAACGCCGAACGACGAATGGTATTTTCATAGTTAAAGGGGGCCGTCGCTTCATCCATCCTAAACCGAGGCGCTGACCAGGGCCCCCTTGGCGGTCGTCCTGAGCGGGTCGAGGGCCAGACGCACGGACGATATGGCGATGGGCATTTTTACCTCTTTCAGGAGCTGTTCAAACTTGACCTTGAATCCATTGGGCAGGCAGGTACCGCCGGCCAGAATGATCGGTATGGCCTGGTTGAGTCTGGGCAGTTTCTCGGCCCTGGACAGGGTCCTGGTCAGAGTGTTCAGGAGGGCCATTATCAGGTCTTCATAATAGATAATAAGCGCATTCTCCAAATTGCTCTTGGGAGTCCGGTTAAAATCCAGCGACTCCTCCTTGATGACCCGAACGCGGTTCACCGTTTCGTGCATCATCCGGGCCACGGCGGTATCGATATCATCCCCGCCCCGGGCAATGCTGAAGACCATGACCGGTACGGACAAAAAGGAGAAGCAGACATTGCACATGCCGGCGCCCATGCTGACGCCGATGCCGGTAAAATTGTCATTGGCCAGCTCCGCCAGGACCACCGCCATACCCTCGGAAATGCTTTTGGCCTTGTAACCCAAACCGACCAGGTATCTCTTCAATATGCTTTCGTGAAATACCAGATCGGGCTCGAATCCGGACTCGGGGGCCGGGACGCTGAAGCACAGGGGCTGGGCCACTTCTTCCGCTCTGGGAAGCACCAGGTTGATGATTTCCTTCATGACCGGAATGGCATACAACTCCTCCGGCTGGATCAGCCCTTTTTTCATGGGCCGGCGGATTTCACTGTTAAAAATATTGGCAAACTGTTGAGCATCATAACCCAGGACCGCAATATCGTCTTTGATCCTGGTATGGGCCATGTGATTCTTGACCAGCAACTCTTTCAGGAACTGGGTTTCGGAAACAGCGATAAAGGCGTTTAACTGATCCAGGGAATTCGCTCCGATCGGGTCGTCCTGTCGAATGCAGACGATCCGGCTGGTTCCAATATCCAGACCGTAAGCCTTTTTATCCCCTATCCGGCTTTCCAGATTTTTCCCCGATTCCTTCAGCTCATCAACCTGGGTGATCAATTTGTCTAGCGTCTGAGTATCTACCGCCTCATTGGTCCCTTTCAATAAATCATTCAACACGTTTTTGTCATCATTTTCTTCAGCCATGTCCCCCTCCATTTATATGGTTTCCTCCAATAACTTTCACCCTGGTTTTTGGCAACGGCAAGAGCAAAACGGTTTACAGCTTATATCTTGACAGATCGATAATCGTCAGGTTTTCACCCTCCAGGCCGGATTTGGTCGCCTCTACCATATCCCGGCCGAGGTCCATATAAAACTCCCTTCGGTCGGCCTCGTCGATTTCGGCCTCGCTTCGCATTAAGCGTATAATCGTAATTCTCCCTTCCTGGTCTCTTTCTTTGAATAAGGAATCTTTGAAACCGAAGCAGGCACTCCTAACATACCCGACTGTTTTTCCAGCGTAATGCACGGCATCACTAAAGATATTTTGCAGGTAGCCTCCGATCATCCCTGCACCCTTAATGGCCTCATAAACAATATCGGAGGTCGGCATCGAATTCATCCCTTCGGTTTTCCCCGCTGTGGTTTCCATGGTTATCCCCTTTTTTTCAAATTGGTTTGTATTCCGCCTGAGGGGCCCTTAAGACGTAACCCGCCCCCTCAAGCACCGTATATATAGACTGCTTTTCAATATAGACCTCATCAAAGCAGTAGCCGCTTTCTTCCAGGGAGAGGCGAAGGATTTCGCCATTGAGGGCTGCTCCCCCGCCCGTAACAACCAACAGGGCCGGCCATTCCACCCGGTTCGTATAATAGGAAGTCAGTATATCCGCGGTCAACCTCTTAAACTCCTTGTTGAGGTCCCAGCGCACATTTTCCAGGACCAGTGAAATATCATAATGTTTAGGGAAAGGGTTGAGGATGGCCGCGGCCCGGCCCCGCATCCCCCTGGCAGGCTCCCGGCGGACTTCCACCTCCTCACAACCGAGCTCAATCTGCTTCACCAGCCACAAAAAATGATTATCCTCGATATGCTCTTCAGAAAACAGATGGACGATCTTCTCGTAATAAAAGGAGACCCCCCCCTTTCCTATCTGGAACAGCTCGACCCCTTTCTCAGAATCCACCACATACAGCTTGGTTTGCCTATAGCCGACATCGACGACTAAAGCCTTGGTAAAGTCCATCCGGTTTTTCTCCAGGAATCCGAGGAGAGCATCGCCGGAAGACAGCAGCCTGAGACGGAGGGTGACCTCTTTCAGGATGCGGCGTTTATCGTAACCTCGGAATCCGGAAATTTCCACCTTCCCCTGGCCCAGGGCCCCGCCGATTTCCTCAAAAACCTGCGCTTTCAAAGGGCTGTCAACCACCACATAGATGATTATGTCATCCCGGTTATCGGCGTAGTCAAAAATGATTTTTTTCAAAATCAAGAGAGCCTGGCCGAGGCCGAACTCCCGGTCGCCGAAGGCCCGGATGATCTCTTCTAATTTCAGACTGCGGGTGGAGTCATAGCCCACCGCATACCAGTCGCCCTCATGCTCATAATACATCCGGCCCTTATCCCTATCAGCCGTCCGGCTGACCAGCGTCGGGAAAAAGCCCCTTCCGAAAAAATGAAAGGCTTCCTCCCTCCGGTTCTCCCCGCCCCCTTCAGGAACTTGGCTTAGGACCACCACTTTGGTGTAAAAATTTCCGGAATCAACCAGTATTATTTTCACGCCCCTCCTGACAACATCCGACCTTAAGGCCTCCTAATCCTCTTCAGAAAACCCTCCCCCTTAGAATTCGATTTTCTTCAAAGTACTTACTTTGCGCAATTCGCGATAGCTTTTTCTTTTCTTCTGGCCGGAGGAGGTCCTGTCCACATCCAGCAACTTGGCGGAGTCCTTCGGGGAAAATTCCCGGAGGTCGGGAGCGTAGGGCGCTCCCCTATAGCCCGAACCCTTGAGATCTCTGAGCAGATTCTTTATTTCAAGGAGCTCTTTATACCAGACGTTATTTTCCAGGAGGCCGGTCGAGGCCTGTCGTTCCTCCAAAAGGGTGTCGAGGTGGTCAATCCGATCCTGGGTGGTTTCGTAAAGTTTGCCCGTGATAATTCGTTCCACCAGGTTCTGAAAAATAAGCAGCGGATCACTGCCCTTCCGGCGACTTTTATCCACCAGTTTCAAATAGAGTTTCAAAACCAGTTTCAACACCTCCTTGGCACCCTCCGGATGGTTTTGGGAAAATTGATCCAGAAGCGTCCTCAGCTCGTCGTCCATTACCAGGTAATACACTCCCATAATTGCCTCCTGTCCCTTATTCCGCAGCATTCATGATCACTAACTGACCCGCCTCCTCCTGCTCGGGGGCATTCGTTTCCGAGGTCTCCTCTTTTCCCGTTCGGTGCCGATCCGGGTTTTTTTCTTCCGTGTCCCTGACAATCGTCTCAATAT
>JACQYK010000045.1 GCA_016208255.1 Deltaproteobacteria bacterium
GGGGATCAGGTCATCGTCCGCCGTCAGGATCAGCTTCCTCAGGGGGCCGTAGGGGTCTTTCGGGTCGGTGAGGAAATTACCTTGAAGCGATTCTATCGGGAGAAAGATAAGTTCATTTTACAGGGGGAACATCCGGAATTCCCTCCGTTGATCCTCAAAGGCCGAGAGGTAACGACCCTGAGCATCCTTGGCCAAGTGATCGGGATTTATCGACCGGTGGAGAAAAAACAATAATGAATCCTTTACTGCCCTGGGGGCAAATAAAGCAATTGGTTCTTTCCGGTGGCAGCTTCCTCTTTTTCGGGGAAGCCATGGCCCGTCTTTCCGCCTATCTGATGGGCCAGTTTTCGCTCCAGGGGAAACCCATTACGCTGGTCGATGCCGCCCAGTCCTTTGATCCCTATCTGGTGGCCAGGGTGGGCCGGTTGTCGGGAACTCCTCCACGCATCCTTCTGGAACGGATTCGTCTCAGCCGGGCCTTCACCTGCCACCAACTGGTCACGTTGCTCTGCGAGACCCTGCCCGAAAAAAACCGGTTGGGGCCCCTTTTTGTATTGGGACCAGGGCTCCTCTTCTATGACGAACAGGTCCCCTTAAAGGAAAGACAGGCCCTCTTCCGTCAGGTGCTGCGCTCGTTGATGGCCTTAAGAGAAAGAGGGCAGGGGTATTACCTTTTCCAGGGGCCAATATCCCGGCAGGTAAAAAACCAGCACTTCGGAAGAGAGCTGTCCAGGTCCGTTCAATGGGTTATCCGGGTCAACTTGGGGGTAGAGGGGCTGGAAGGAAAACTCCTGAAGGCCGGATTCGAGGGGGAGAAGATTCAAGGGGGCAGGGGGTAAAACAAAGTTGCCGTTCGTCGTTCAGCGTTCGGAGTTCGTCGAAAAATCCACAGTCGGGCTCAAGAGGTCGGTATAAAAGTAGGAGTCAACGAAAAACAGGTACAGGCAGATGTAATCCATATGTAATAAAGAATGGAGGTCATCTTGGGGCCTATAGCCCATAGCCTATAGCCCTTCGCCACGGCAAAATATTATGGGACGCACCGTTTTACCCTACAGTCAGATTTTGGAGCGGGAATATCAGGATTGGAAGAAATTCCGCCGCGGCCTGCGCCGGGAAGATCAGGCGGTTCTGGACCGCCTGTTCGATCTGGCCCGTCTTCATGTCCAGGCCGGGGTCTATGCCTCCCGTCCCTGGCCCCTGGAGACCATCCTGGTCTCCATCCTGATAGAGCAGGACAAGGCTTTGGCGGGGTTGCGAGCTAAGCTGCTGGCCTTGGAAGAAATGATTGGGAAAAAATCGAATGCCGACCCGGGATTATGATTCAGATTGACATCATGATGGCATGATGCTATGCTGTGCCTCAAGAATAACAGAGGAGGTGCTCCATGAAGCGGGCCCAGATTCAACTGGAAGAAGAAACCTTTGAAGCCTTGCGTCAACGGGCTTTTCAAGAAAAAAAATCCATTTCCGGGGTCATTCGGGAACTTATCCATAGAGAAGTCAATCTTTCAGCCCAACGACAATCGTTGCTGACAAAAGATTTCCGTTTTATCGGGGCTGGAAAATCTTCTCAAGGATCCCTGGGACCGGTATCTGAACGGCACGACCAGGAGGTTCCTGTTGAGCTTCCCAGGAAGACGGCTTATTTAAAAGACCTTTCCCGTCTTCTCCGGGAACTTCCCGAGTTAGGCAGCGAGGCGATAGCCTTGGAAAAAGACCTTTGCCGTATCACTCAAGAACAACCCTCATTGCCGATGGTCCCACCATGGGAATAATACTGGATACCAGTCTGCTGATTGCTGCCGAACGAGACGAATGGGACATCACGGCCTATATTCAAGGCCGGGAGGAGGAGCCTTTTGGCTTGAGCGTTATTTCTATTTCAGAACTCCTCCACGGAGTGCTCCGAGCCGATTCCAACAAAAGGAAACTTAAGCGATCGGCCTATGTAGAAAAAGTCATCGAATTATTTCCGATTTATTCATTCGACCTGACGGCCGCCCGGATTTACGCTGAAGTTTGGGTCCATTTGCTGGCTAAGGGGATCCAGGTCGGTGCCCATGATTTGCTGATCGCCTCTACGGCCATGTCTCTGGGTTTTTCGGTGGCCAGTGCCGACAAACGGCATTTCGACAAGATCGACGGGCTGGAATTTGAGTGGGTCTCGGGAAGGGGCGTCTAAGAAAAGGTTATCAAAGGTTATCAAAGGTAAACCCGATATGGCAGAATATGCCTGTAAACATTGTCAAGGGACAGCCCAGATAACAGTACTGGCAGACAGCGAAAAAGGAACAGAACCGGTTGTTGAATTTTGCCCGTTTGCGGGATGTCGAGTTTTTATTTAGAGGAGCCTACTAATGGTTTCAAAGAAGTTTTTCGATGAATCTCGGGAGCAGTCTCAGATAAAGACAGAAATAGTTGAAAAATATTTTGATGCCTGGGCGAGTATCATCACCGCTACACAGGACCGTGTCGGCAGGAAGGAAAGGCTAGGCTATGTTGATCTCTTCGCAGGTCCGGGCCGCTATAAAGACGGTTCGATTTCGACTCCTCTCCGTATTCTGACCAAGGCTATTGAGAAAGAAAGTTATGCAAATCGACTGGTAACTATCTTTAACGATAAGGACGAGCAGAATGTCCGGAATTTGGAAAAAGCCATACAAGAACTGCCCAACATCAGCAAGCTTAAATATCAGCCGGGAATTTGGAATGAAGAAGTTGGCGATAAAATTGCGGCGCAATTTGAACTCATTAGCAAGATCCCCATACTGGCTTTTATCGACCCCTGGGGTTATAAAGGACTATCACTTCGTCTCGTGGACGCGTTTTTACAAGATTGGGGATGTGATTGTATTTTTTTCTTCAACTACTCCCGAATTAATGCGGGCCTGAGTAATCCGTTTGTTCGGGAACACATGGACGCTTTATTCGGAGACGAAAGAGCCGATAAATTAAGATTTGAATTGGAACCCTTGCCGTCTGCCGAACGAGAATCAATAATCGTCAACGAATTATCCCTTGCTTTGAAGGGGGATGTTCGTCGATACGTTTTACCCTTTTGTTTTAAAAATTTGAGCGGTAAGAGGACGACCCATCATCTGATTTTTGTCACCAAGCATTTTCGCGGCTATGAAGTCATGAAAGATATCATGGCCAAGGCAAGCCCTATAAAACATCAGGGGGTACCGACCTTTGCATACAGCCCGGCATCGAGCAGACGGCAAAGTTTGCTCTTTGAGTTGAACCGACCCTTGGACGAACTCGAAGATTTGCTTTTGTCGGACTTTGCCGGGAGAACTCTCTACTCTCGCGAAATAAATAAAGAGCACAGCGTTGATCGGCCGTATATTTCAAAGAATTATAAAGATATATTGAAGAGATTGGAACAAAAGGGAATCATACAGACCAAAGGCAGAAGAAGTAAACGCGGATTTGCTGATGATATAATAGTGACTTTTCCGGAAAAGAGGTAATCCTATGGGAATCGATTCCAAAATAGAGTGGACGGAAGCCACCTGGAATCCTTGTACCGGTTGCGATAAGATCAGCCCCGGTTGTAAAAATTGTTATGCCGAAGGCCTGGCCCTTCGTCTTAAGGCCATGGGACAGCCTAATTACAGAAATGGGTTTAAACTGTCCATACATGAACATATGCTCGACCTGCCACTCCATTGGAAAAATCCAAAAACGATTTTTGTAAATTCAATGAGTGACCTTTTTCATGCCGAGATCCCCTTTGATTTTATTGTAAGGGTTTTCGGCGTTATACGAACTGCGAAATGGCACAGATTCCAGATTCTAACCAAACGGTCGGAACGCCTATTGAATTTAGATCGGAAACTCGAATGGCCTTCGAATATATGGATGGGTGTTAGTGTAGAAGATAAAAAGCATTTGTACCGGATCGATCGATTAAGAAATTGCAGCGCAAGGACAAAATTTCTTTCGTTTGAACCGCTTCTGGGCTCAGTCGGCGATCTTGATCTCAAAGGGATTGATTGGGTAATCGTTGGAGGAGAATCCGGTTCCCGTGCCCGCCCGGTCAACCCTGACTGGGTAAGAGAAATCAGGGATCATTGTCAATCAGAGGGTGTTCCCTTCTTTTTCAAACAATGGGGGGGCACAAATCGTAAACGCACCGGGCGGATGCTAGATGGCCGTTATTGGGATGATATGCCGAAGTACTAATCTCAAAGATATTGTATTCAGAAAACTGAGGATAACGGTGAATTCTTTAGAAAAATTACAGGAACTGCTCAGGGATTTATTTCAACTAGATATGACCGATCTGGATTTCGGCTTGTATCGTCTGCTTCATTTGAAACGCCATGAAATGGAGGCCTTTTTAACGGAGTAACTTCCACGGCGGGTGAACGTGGCATTCCGGAGTTTGGCCGGTTAAGAATCGGCCGACCTCTCTGTCTCGGATAGAGGCGTATGAGCAACGATAAATTTAAAAGTGAAATTTTTGACCGACTTCAAAATACAATATTCGCCTTTATGGACGACGTCCGGAGGAGAACCCAAATTTTCGAGGGTCGAAGATCCGTAGAAGAACAGCTCTCCGGTGAATATCATGGCCGCTTTCTTATTGAATTGATCCAGAATGCCTGAGCTAACTACCCCTGACTAAAGAAGTAGTCGAGGAGATAGCTTTTAAAATTACAAAGCCATCGGAAAGAATATTTGGGAACATCAAGGGATGATAGAAAAAAATTTTGACATATCCTTTATTGCTGATCTGGCCCTGCGGGAGAAGCAGATTCAACAGAATTACCGGCCAATCATTGCCGTACATAAGTGGTTTGCCAGGCGGCCGGGGACTTTGTTTCGAGGGTTGTTGCTGGCTGAATTTTCGAACAGTCCGCTTAACGAGACGTTCTATAAAGCAAACTCATTGAAGGGTATCCTGGTTGCCGATCCCTTTATGGGAGGCGGAACGCCGCTTCTGGAAGCAAATCGCATCGGTTGTAATGTCATCGGGTTCGATATCAACCCCATGTCCTGCTGGATCGTAAAACAGGAAATAGAACATCTCGACCTGAAAGCCTATGATGAAGCAGCCGAATCCCTGTCTCGAATGCTTGAAAGCGAAATCGGTCACCTGTATCACACGGAATGCGTTCTTTGCGGAAAGAAAGATGTACCGGTAAAATACTTTTTAAGGGTCAAGGTAATTGAATGCCGTCAATGTCGGAAGGATATTGATCTGTTTCCCGGTTACCTTATTTCTACGGACAGGCGGCATCCTAAAAATGTATTCCTCTGTTTCCGAAAAACAAAGCGCGCCGAGCGTATTCAAGGCTTCGATCAAGCACCGGATTTCATTATTCCCAGCGAATTCAATCCACAGATCATCATTGAGGCTAAAATCACCGAAGACGACGGAACGGCCAGGGACAAGGTCACTCGTATCCAACACCTTGGTGAGTCGAGCCTGAGAGATCGAAGTAAAAACACCCCAAAGTATGAAGTCATTGCCTGCATTGGTGGCCGAGGCTTTGGGGTCCGTCGGGAGGACATGAAAAAAATGATCCTCGCAACTCGAGGAAAGGTTTTCACTGTTAAAACGCTGGACCGTTTTTAGTGTATTGAATCATGGCAATCCCAAAGACTATCTTGAAGGCTCACCCTTCGCTGGATGAATGGGCCGTTCTTTCCGCTTATCGGGGAAGCATTGCTCATGGAATGTATGTTCCATCCAGCAATCCGGACAGTATAGATGACCGAGACGTTATGGCTGTCTGCATTCCACCCCTGGACTTTTATTTCGGACTGAAGGAGTTCGGCTCGGGCGGAACGGAGGAAATCAAACAAGACGAATGGGATATCGTCGTCTATGAAGTTCGAAAATTTATACGCCTGCTGGCCCGCGGTAATCCCAATGTTTTGATGATGCTCTGGCTTGATCCCCCTGACTATTTGAAGGTCTCCGAGGCCGGTCAGTTGCTCCTTGACAATCGCCATCTCTTTGTCGGCAGGCACGTATATCAGGCATTTATCGGTTATGCCCGCAGCCAGCTTCACAAGATGACCCATTTTGGATTTCAGGGGTATATGGGGACCAAGCGCAAAAAGCTGGTGGAACGATTCGGATACGATTGTAAAAATGCCGCCCATCTTATACGGCTATTGCGGATGGGCATTGAATTTTTACGATGTGGTCAACTCCTGGTGCGCCGTCCTGATGCGGAAGAATTGCTGGGCATCAAACGTGGTGAATGGACACTGGAGCAGGTCCAAACCGAGGCCGAAAAAGGTTTTCGAAAAGCCGAAGAAGCCTACTCGGCTTCCTCTTTACCACATGGTCCGGATATGGAACGGATCAACAAACTAGCAATTGAGGTCGTCCAGATGGGCCTCGACGGTCGGGTTAACATAGAAAAAGGATAAACAAAAATGCGGATGAAAAAGGCTTATATCGGAAAATGGCGGATTACCGAGATGGAGCAATGGGATGAAGACTATATCGACCTGGTGGCTCCCGGTCACCTGACCGTCAAAAACGACGGGACGGGATTACTTGCTTTTGGTGCGTTTGAGGCAGAGATAGACTGCCGGCTGGAATCTGTCCACGGGGTAGAGCGTCTCGAATTTTCTCTTATGGGATCGGATGAGGGGGACGAGGTCTGCGGCCGGGGATGGGCTGAAATCATGGGTCGAAATCTGAAGGGAAGAATTTACTTTCATATGGGGGATGATTCATCTTTTTCGGCAGTGAAGAAGTAAGTGAAGATGGCCTAATTTTTTCATTTCAAGATTAACGGAGGAGAAAATGAAGTACACCGATGATCAACTCGAAGCCCTTCTTGGCGATATCGAGTCGGATCTTGCCGAGCGCAAAGAGTCTTGGAAGGGCGATGCGCCGGACACAGGCAGGCAAGCCATTTGCGCCTTTGCGAATGATCTCCCGGATCACCGTCAACCGGGTGTTCTTTTTGTCGGGGCGAGAAACAATGGTACCCCTTCGGGATTGACCATTACAGACGAACTTCTCCGTACCCTTTCCGATATCAGAACTGACGGCAACACCTTGCCGCCGCCTTCAATTTCAGTTGAGAAGCGCACTCTAAGAGGCGCCGAGATGGCCATCGTTACCGCACAACCCTCCGACGCGCCGCCAGTTCGGTACAAGGGAAGAATATGGATCCGCATCGGACCGCGAAGAGCTGTAGCGACCCCGCAAGAGGAATCGATATTAAATGAAAGGCGTCGGTATCGAGACATCCCTTTCGATGTCCAGCCATTGCCTTCAAGCGATTTGTCGGTCCTTAGCCGTCTATTGTTCGAACAGGAGTATTTGCCGAACGCCTTTGCCCCGGACGTTGTAACGGCCAACGAGCGATCTTACGAACAAAGGCTGGCCTCCTGTCGGATGGTTGCCTCAGTGGATGACCCTATCCCTACCATTCTTGGCGTCCTGGTCCTTGGCATGTCCCCACGAGATTGGATTCCCGGTTCCTATGTACAATTTCTTCGGATCGCCGGAACACGGATGGCGGATCCGATACAGGACGAGGCCCTTATAGACGGCGCCCTGGGACAGATTTTACCTCGCGTGGCTATCCAACAGTTGATCAGGAATGCCGTTATGCATCGCATCTACGAAAACACAAACGCCCCGGTCCGCGTCTTCTGGTTTGACGACCATATCGAAATCATTAATCCGGGAGGACCATTCGGTACCGTCACACGAGAGAACTTCGGTCGACCCGGCATCACGGATTACCGCAACCCGAATCTGGCTGATGCCATGAAGGTTATGGGATTCGTACAGAGATTCGGCATCGGTATCCAGACTGCACGGGCGGAATTAAAGAAAAACGGTAACCCGGATCTCGAATTTCAGGTTGAACCGACGAATGTGCTTGCCACGGTCAGGAGACGATCATGAGTGTTCCAGTTTTAACTTTCTTTAATAATAAGGGTGGTGTGGGGAAAACCTCTTTAGTGTATCACTTGTCGTGGATGTTCGCCGACATGGGGTACCAGGTCGTGACGGTAGATCT
Organism: Deltaproteobacteria bacterium; assembly: GCA_016208255.1. Lineage (GTDB taxonomy): Bacteria > Desulfobacterota > RBG-13-43-22 > RBG-13-43-22 > RBG-13-43-22 > RBG-13-43-22. The sequence continues at coordinate 8,013 of JACQYK010000045.1, forward strand.
CGATGCGCAGGCGAATCTGACAGCCGCATTTCTCGATGAGGACGAACTTGAAAACCTATGGGAGCAACAGCCTGGCCCCACGACTATTTACCGGACGATAGAACCGCTCACTCGGGTCGGAGATTTAGAAAAACCCATTCTGGTCGAACTAACACCACAGCTCTATCTCGTCCCCGGTGATGTAGCCTTGGCGTCATTCGAGGATACCCTATCCGAAGCTTGGCCGGCCAGTATGGGAGATAATAATCTCTACCGGCCTTTCCGTATTCTTACCTCTTTTTGGCAGATCGCGCAAATGGCGGCAGAACAAATACAGGCGGATATAATCCTCATGGATGTGGGCCCTAATTTAGGAGCCATCAACCGATCGGCCCTGATTGCCTCCGACTATGTCGCCATTCCCCTCGGAGCCGATCTTTTTTCTATGCAGGGCTTGAAGAATCTGGGCCCTACTCTTCGTTCGTGGCGTAATCTTTGGGAAAAAAGGCTGGATAACTGGAAGTCTCCTGATTTTCAGCTTCCTAAGGGCTGGATGAACCCAGTTGGATACATCATGCAACAGCACAGCGTCCGTCTAAGCCGCCCGGTAAAAGCCTACGACAAGTGGGTCAACCGAATGCCGGCTGTTTACCATGACTCTGTGCTTCAGGATTCTACCAGCGCTGCCACACCGGGTGAAGATGACCAGTGTCTGGCAACGTTGAAACACTATCGCAGTCTGATACCGATGGGGCAGGAAGCGCGAAAACCCATCTTTCAACTCACATCTGCCGATGGGGCCATCGGAAGCCATGCCCAGGCGGTTGGGGAAGCTTACAATGACTTCAAACAGCTTGCAGAGAAACTTCTTGAAAGAATGAGAACAACAAAACCCTCTTCAACATGATAGGAGCAAGGTTGTTGCATGGCACAAGTTGAGAGACAACAAGTGATGAAGTATAGCAAAAGGAATATTTTTAGTATACGACGCACATTGAGGGAACGCGCCTGACTTTGGAGCAAGCCGAGCAGCTCCTGGCAGGTAAGCCGGTGCCTGAAGCCGATCCTGATGACGTGCGGGAACTGCTGAACTACAAGAAAGCGTTCCAATTTGTATCTGAGTATCTTGAGGACGGAGGGCCGATCACCGAAGGGCTGATCAGAGAAATTCACAAACGGCTGGTGGAAGGTGTCCGGGGCGGAGCTGCAGCTCCTGGCGCGTACCGGAAAATCCAAAACTATGTGATCAACTCCAGTACCGGCGAGACGGTCTATACTCCGCCTCCGGCGCATGATGTGCCGATCATGATGGCGGAGCTGGTGGACTGGATCAACCAGGAACAGGAGATCCATCCCGTTCTGGTAAGCGGCATTTCTCAGTTCCAATTCGTCCATATTCACCCCTTTCTGGACGGCAACGGCCGGACGTCCCGGCTGCTCTCCACTCTATGTCTCTACCGGGCCGGATACGACTTCAAGCGTCTGTTCACTATCAGCGAATATTATGACCGAAATAGACCTGCTTTCTACCGGGCGATCCAGAGCGTCCGCGAGCGCGGAATGGATATGACCGTCTGGATTGAATACTTCGTCGGAGGGTTAACCACACAACTTAACGAGGTCAGGAAGCGCGGTGAACAGGCCGTCCGCCGAGATGTGCTGGTCAAAGAATACCACCTCTCAGACCGCCAGGCCAAGGCCCTCGGGCACATACTGGAGCACGGTAGTCTGACTATACAGGATTTTGAAAATTTATGCCACGAGGTCAATCGGCGCTCCTTACAACGTGACCTCAAAGCGATGGTAGACCGGGGGCTGATCGTCGCCGAGGGTGAAACTCACCACCTGCTCTACCGGCTGCCGAAAAGGGGTTGATCTTTGTGACAGATTTGCGACAATGTTTACGACACCTTTACGACATGCTTTACGGCTCCACAACCGGATTGGCCGCCGGGAAAACATGTCACGTTTCCGGTCTGCCAGACCGACAAGCCTTTTACCCCTCCTGAAGACGCTGGTCTATGGATGAGTGACCGACCAGCCGGA
>JACQYK010000046.1 GCA_016208255.1 Deltaproteobacteria bacterium
AGAAAAGTACTCTGACAGTGGTCAACACCCCGATGAAATTTTCCAGAACCCCGGCCGGGCCGGAACAGGGTTCTCCCATTCTGGGTGAGCACACCCAAGAAGTGCTGGTCGCCTGGTGCGGAATGAGGCGGGAGGAAGTGGAGGAGATGGAGCAAGAGGGAGTTATTAACAACATTAAAAACAGGAGGGAAAGATGAATTTCAAAAGCCGGATTTGGGTTTTTACCTTGGTTTTATTTTTATTGCCGATTATGAACGCATCACCTGCTATTGCCGCTGCCGTCCCCCAATACGGCGGTGTTTACCGGACGGTCATGGCCGAGCCCCGATCATTGGACCCGCACATGGAAACCTATGCCCAGACTTCCGCCGTCACCAACAATACCAATAATCGTTTAATCCGCTGGAACAAAGATATGTCCGGGGTTGAACTTGATCTGGCGGAAAGCTATCGGCAGATCGATCCCCTCACTTTTGAATTCAAGCTGCACAAGGGAGTGAAATTTCATAATCTTCCGCCGGTCAACGGCCGGGAGCTGACTTCGGCTGATGTTAAATATTCGATCGAACGGGTTTCCGGAATGTATGGCCAAAAAGGCAATTTTAAACACAAATATTATTTTGAAGGAAAGCTGGCTTCTATTCAGACCCCGGATAAGTATACGGTGGTCTTTAAGCTCAAAGAACCTTATGCCCCGTTCATTAACTATCTGGCTTCGGATTGGTCGGTCATCGTACCTAAAGAGTTGGTGGACCGGGACGGGGATTTGAAGAAATCCGCCATCGGGACCGGCCCGTTTATCCTTGAGGAATATATTAAGGGCTCCCATATCACGATGACTAAAAACAATCAATATTTTAAAAAAGGGCTGCCTTATCTGGATAAAATTCAGATCAAGATCATGAGTGATCCGGCCAGTATCATGGCCGCCTTTCTGGCCGGGAACCTGGATTCATTCGGTCCCTATTTTTTTCAGGTCCCGGTGGTTAAAAAAGAGGCCCCTAAAGTCAACATCACCAGGGAAAAAGCGTTTCATATGTGGGTATTGAGGACCCAGCCCTGTACCACCACCTATGAGGCCCTGGAGCCGCCCTTCAAGGACCGGCGGGTCAGACAGGCCCTGGGTCTGGCGATCGATAAAAAAAGGCTGCTTAAATTGGCCTGGGGGGACGCGGGAACGGTCCAAATAGGAAGCATCCCCAATTTTCCGCCCTATTCACTCCCCGAATCGGATCAATTGGAATATAATCCGGAAAAAGCCAAGAAACTATTGGCCGAAGCCGGGTATCCCAACGGGTTTAAAACCACCTTATTAACCTGGAATGCCGAATACATGACCAAGCCGGCTCAGGTCATTCAGGAGATGCTGGGCAAGGTCGGTATTGAAATCGAGTTAAAGCTTTTGGAAATGGCCCAATATTTTAATACGGTTTACCGCTTCCAGTATCCCCTGTCGCTGCATGTCATGACCGCCGGGTATGACCCGGATGATTGGATCGACCATTATTTCGGCCCCCATGACCATACAACCACCTATAAATGGTGCAATCCCAAGGTCTGGGACCTCAACGAAAAACAGAGGAAGATCTTGGATGTGAAACAGCGGGCCAAGGTTATTCAGGAGATCCAGCGGGAATTGATGAAGGATGGTACCCATACCTTTCTATATACCCAGGACAGTTATTCCGCCTACTGGCCTTATGTTCATCCCGATGAATATTTTCATCCGAACAGCAGTTTGATGGGGGAAAAGATCTGGCTGGAAAAACACTGATCCAGAAAATACCGTTCGTGGTTCGGCGAAAACCATTTTTTTATGTTTCCTGACGCTCGCAAAGGCAGGTAGAAGAGCATATTCTGAAGGAAGCTCCCAAAGTTTTTAGGAGTCAATGAAACAAATCGAGAAAGAAAAAAGCCCCGTTCTTCGGTCTTTGGTGGAGAAGTTCGTTAAGGAAACCGGATTGTTCGTACCCGGGGAGAGGATTATGGTCGGGGTCTCCGGGGGACCGGATTCCATGGCCTTGCTCTCCCTCCTTACCGAACTGCGCCCCAAGTGGGATCTGGGCTGAGGAGGTTCTTATCGGATTGATCAGGGGCGCAGGTCTGGGAGGTCTGGCCGGGATTCCGTTTAAAAGGGGACCTTTCATCCGCCCCCTGATCCGGATTTATCGTCCTGAAATTTTGCGTTATTTGAAATCAAGAAATGTCCCTTTCCAAGAGGACCTATCCAATCAGGATTTACGCTATCTGCGGGCTCGGGTGAGGCACCATCTGATTCCGGAACTGGAGAAATATTCTCCCAGTATTATCGCCCAATTAAACCAAACAGCCGCTTTGCTGGAGAAGGACGAACAATACCTTCAGGAAAAAGTCGACGAACTCGCCGGTAAGATCATTTCCTGTTCCGGCGATTCGATCACCATCCGACGGTCCGAACTGGCTGAACTCCCCCAGGCCTTGAGTTCCCGGCTGATCCAAAAAGCTGTTTTTAACAGGATCGGGAGGTTAAGACATATAAGGGCCGTCCATATCCTGTCGATTCTAAAAGCGGCCCAAGGCAGCAGGGAACAGGGCCGGGTCATCCTCCCTGACGGCTGGTCGGTCCGCTGGAACCGAAATACCCTTCGGGTTGCCCCGGCCATTCCCGATCCTGAACCGATGAAAAGATTTACTTGTGAAATTGACGGGCCCCGGGAGGTTCTGATCCCGGAAACAGGAGAAAAAATAGTATTCAAAAAGATCCAGGGGCCACCGAATCCCTCCCTTTTTTTTCGGAAAGATAAAAAAATAGCCCGAGTGGATTTTGATAAACTGGTCTGGCCTTTGGTGATCAGAAATCCGCGCCCGGGGGATCGTTTCCGACCTTTAGGAATGAAAGGCTCGAAAAAGGTCAGCCGGTTCTTCATAGACCGGAAAATTCCCAGGGCCCTGCGTTCCCATATCCCACTGGTCCTGTCCGGGGGGGAAATCGTCTGGATAGCCGGGATGGAAATAGGACGGGCTTTTAGTCTGGACCCTCAATCCTCCCGGGTTTTAGAGATGAAATACCTTAATATGGAAATTTAGCCTTTCAGCAAAATAGCTTTGAATTTCAAAGCATTTTATGATATCTTGGATAGGTTGTTATCTTGGACTCGAACTTAGGAGTGAAGCATTGAATCCTTTCTATAAAAATTTAGCCATGTGGGTGGTCATCAGCCTGATCATGATCGCCCTGTTTAATTTATTTAACAAACCTCAAACCGCCAAGGAATCCTTGAGCTATACCGACTTTCTGGCTATGGTTGAAAAAGGGGAGATCCTGAGCGTAACCATCCAGGGGGACGACCTTCAAGGTTTTTTGACCGGCGGGAAAAAATTCAAAACCTTCGCACCCAGGGATGCGGACCTGATCAAGACCTTACGGACTTATAATGTCCGCATCACTGCCAAACCCGTAGATGATTCCCCCTGGTATATGACCATTTTGATTTCCTGGTTTCCGATGCTCCTTTTGATCGGGATTTGGATCTTTTTTATGCGCCAGATGCAGAGTGGCGGAGGGAAAGCCATGGCCTTCGGAAAGAGCCGGGCCAGGCTCCAGTCCGACCAGGGACCTAAAGTCACCTTTAGCGATGTGGCGGGGATCGAAGAGGCTAAAGAAGAGCTGCGGGAAATCATCGATTTTCTGAAAGATCCCAAAAAATTTACACGCCTGGGAGGCCGTATTCCCAAAGGGGTGTTGTTAATGGGGGCCCCCGGGACAGGCAAGACCTTACTGGCCAAGGCCATAGCCGGCGAAGCCGGAGTTCCTTTTTTCAGTATCAGCGGGTCTGATTTTGTGGAAATGTTTGTCGGGGTCGGGGCCTCACGGGTCCGGGACCTCTTTATTCAAGGTAAGCGCAACGCCCCCTGCATCATTTTTATCGACGAAATCGATGCGGTTGGCCGCCACCGGGGCGCTGGATTGGGCGGCGGTCATGATGAGCGGGAACAGACCTTGAACCAGTTGCTGGTTGAAATGGACGGTTTTGAATCCAGTGAAGGCGTGATCCTGATCTCGGCCACCAACCGGCCGGATGTCCTGGACCCGGCCTTGCTGCGCTCCGGGCGATTTGACCGTCAGGTGGTGGTTCCGGTTCCGGATGTCAAAGGACGGGAAGAGATTCTGAAAGTCCATACCCGGAAAACCCCTTTAACCCCGGGGGTGAATTTGAGTATCCTGGCCCGCGGGACCCCCGGTTTTTCCGGGGCCGACCTGGAAAACCTGGTCAACGAAGCGGCCCTTCTGGCCGCCCGGCTGGGAAGGGACTTGATCGACATGGCCGACTTTGAAGCCGCCAAAGACAAGGTCATGATGGGTACGGAACGGCGGAGCATGATTATCAGCGAGGAGGAGCGCAAAAATACAGCCTATCACGAGGCCGGCCATACCCTGGTGGCCAGGCTTTTACCAGGAACCGACCCCATTCATAAGGTGACGATTATTCCCCGGGGGCGCGCCCTGGGTCTGACTCAGCAATTGCCTATTGATGAGAAACATACCTATCCCAGGGATTTCCTGATGAATAATCTGGTCATTTATATGGGGGGCCGGGTGGCCGAAGAACTGATTTTGAAACAAATCACCACCGGGGCCGGTAATGACCTGGAACGGGCAACGGAATTGGCCAGAAAAATGATCTGCGAATGGGGGATGAGCACCGAACTGGGGCCTCTGACCTTCGGGAAGAAGGAGGAGCAGATATTTTTAGGTCGGGAGATTGCCCAACATCGCGATTACAGTGAAGAAACGGCTCGCAAGATAGATTTGGAAGTGAAACGCTTAATCCTCGATGCCTATCAGAAAGCCCAGGATTTATTGAGGGAAAATCTGGAAACCTTGCATCGTTTGGCCCAATTACTCCTGGAAAAAGAGACTTTGGATGGTGACAGCATCGATGCCGTCATTAAAGGCAATCAAGTCAAGGCGTGAGGCGTGAGGCGTGAGGCGTGAGATTATTTGGTCAAATTGGGATTTGTCAAGATAAAATAGGAGTATATTGTTTTCCTTCTAACCTTCAGTCTTCAGCCTGTATCAGTCAACATTGATGGTCCATCGGAATAATTACGCCATAGAATGGAATCGTTTCCACCTTCCTTTGGGGAAAAAAACTTCGATCATGGGGGTCCTGAATGTCACCCCCGATTCTTTTTCCGACGGCGGTTTGTTTTTTGATAAAGAGAAAGCCATAGCCCGGGGAGAGGCCCTGGCCGCCCAGGGGGCCGACCTCCTGGATGTCGGGGGGGAATCGAGCCGGCCCTTTTCCGATCCGGTTCCAATCGAGGAGGAGATCCAAAGAATCATTCCGATTATTCGGGAATTGGTCAAAAGGATTGTGATTCCCATTTCGGTGGATACTTATAAGGCCGAAGTGGCCAAAGCCGCCCTGGATGCCGGGGCCGGCCTGGTTAATGATATTTCTTCCCTGGGTTTTGATCCGGGTTTGGCCAAAGTAGTGGCCGAATACCGGGTTCCGATAATCCTGATGCACATGCAGGGCACCCCGAGGGATATGCAGGTCAACCCTCGATATAACCACCTTCTGGGGGACATTCACCATTTCTTTGAACAACGGATCACCCTGGCCCAAAGTCAGGGAATTCCCAGGGAGCATATCTTACTTGATCCGGGAATCGGATTCGGAAAGACCTTTTCCCAAAACCTGACTTTGATAAAACGTTTGGACTATTTTCAAGACCTGGACCAGCCGCTGGTCCTGGGAACCTCCCGGAAGGCTTTTATCGGCCATATTACCGGTCAGGACCCGGCGAAGCGGGATTGGGGGACGGCAGCCACTCTGGCAGTCGGCGTCTGGCAGGGGGCTCATATGGTCCGGGTTCACAACGTAGCCGCCGCCAAACAGGTATTGGCCGTGGCTGACGCCCTTATCGAGGTTGTGGAAACATGAATGGTTTCTGGCTTTTCTTCCAAAATATCCGCTGGCAGGATGTGGTGGACATCCTGGTGGTGGCCTTTATCGTCTACCAGATTTTTTTGTTGATCAAAGGGACCCGGGCCGTACAGATTTTGCTCGGCATGGTGGTCATTTTTGTGGCCTTTTTGATTGCCCGGAAAGTGGAATTGCTTACTTTGCACTGGGTTTTGAGTAATTTCCTCGGTTCGATCATCCTGGTTGTTATTATCCTTTTTAAGACTGAAATCCGCAGGGTCCTGGCCCAGGTGGGCCGCAGTCCTTTTGTTCGAACTCCGGCGGAAACCCTCCAGACCATCGAAGAAGTCATCAAGGCCGCGGTTTATCTTTCCAGTCATCTGACCGGGGCCTTGATTGTGTTGGAAAGGCAGACCGGTCTGAACGATCATTTGAGATCCGGGACGCCCATAGACGGCAAAGTCAGCTGGGAATTGCTGGTCAGTATTTTTCATCCCCAATCGCCGATCCATGATGGAGCCGTTATCATCCAGAACAGTAAGATTACGGCCGCCGGCTGTTATCTGCCCTTGACCAGGAATACCAAGGTCAGCAAAAGCTTCGGGTCCCGGCATCGCGCGGCCCTCGGTTTATCGGAAGAAGCGGATTCGGCGGTGGTGGTCGTTTCCGAAGAAACGGGGCGTATTTCCGTGGCTATCAATGGACGGTTTACGCGCGGTCTGGATTCAATCACCCTGAAGAGGGTTTTACAAACCCTGTTTGCCAAGGAAAACGGGCGCAGGACCTATTGGTTGTTCGGGCCCAGAAGGCCAGCCAGGCCCAAAGGTGATCGATCATGAAAAGTTGGCATTTCAAATTCCTGGCCGTTATTCTGGCGGTTATTATGTGGTATTTTGTGGTGGGAGAAGAACGGGCCGAAGTGGGGCTGACCGTCCCTCTGGTATTGATCAATATGCCTCGGGATTTAATCGTCGTCAACAATGTCCCCCACGGGATAGAGATCCGGGTCAATGGACCCAGAAGTCTGGTTCGATCCCTTTCCACGGAAAACTTGAGCAAAACGCTGGATCTTACCAACACCCGGGAAGGCGCCGTTTCTTTTTCGATTTCTTCCGAAGGAATCCCTCTGCCGCGGGGCGTTAAAATCACCCGGATCAACCCCACCCAGGTGACCGTGGTCCTCCAAAAATTGTTGACCAAAAAGATTAACGTCCAACCCCGGATTAGCGGAAAACCGGCCCCGGGCTATGAGCTGGAATCGATCCGAGTCAATCCCGAACAGGTGGATATCGCCGGACCGGAGGAAGTCGTCGAAAAACTGGAGGTCCTTTTTACCAAACCGCTCGACATTCAGGGGCTGAAAAGCGATTTTAAACAGTGGACTTATCTGGATTTCCGGAATTTTCAAATTTTTTTGGTCAAAGAGATACCCCTGGAAGTTGAAGTGAAAATAAAGAAAAATAACAGGAAATAGGGGGAAGGTATGCGGAAACTATTCGGCACCGACGGAATCCGGGGGGTGGCCAACGTTTACCCCATGACGGTGGAAGTCGCCTTGCAGCTCGGAAAAGGATGCGCTTACATTTTTAAGGACAAAAACCGTCGGCATAAAATCGTGGTGGGGAAAGACACCCGGCTGTCCGGATATATGATGGAAACAGCCATTACCGCCGGGATCTGTTCCATGGGCGGGGATGTAATCCTGGTCGGGCCCCTGCCCACGCCGGGCATTGCTTTTATAACCACCAGCATGAGGGCCGATGCCGGTATTGTGATTTCCGCTTCCCATAACGCTTATCAGGACAACGGGATCAAGATATTTTCCAGTAACGGATTCAAACTCCCGGATCAGATGGAGGAACGAATCGAGGACCTCATGTTTTCCGAGGAGCTTTCCTCCTCCCTGGTCACAGCCAATAAGGTCGGAAAGGCCTTCCGCATCGAGGATGCCATCGGCCGCTATATCGTTTTTTTAAAAAACACCTATCCCCAGGAATTAACCCTGGACGGGCTGTCTATCGTTTTGGATTGCGCCAATGGGGCCACCTACAAAGTCGCCCCCACGGTTTTTGAAGAATTAGGGGCTGAAGTGACCTTGCTGGGGGCCAAGCCCAACGGTGAAAACATCAATAAAAACTGCGGGGCCCTCTATCCCGGCCTGGTCAGCGCCATGGTTCGGAAAAAAAAGGCCGACCTGGGGATCAGCTTTGACGGGGACGGAGACCGGGTGGTTTTTGTGGACGAAAACGGGGATATCCTCAATGGAGACCAGATCATGGCCATCTGCGCCAGCCGGATGTCTAAGGAAAAGCGGTTGAAAAAAAATACCCTGGTCACTACCGTAATGAGCAATATGGGCCTGGAAGTTTCGATGCGGGAAAAGGGCATCCGCCTGGTCCGGACCCAGGTGGGAGACCGTTATGTAGTGGAGGAAATGGTCAAACGAGGCTGCAATTTCGGGGGAGAGCAATCCGGTCATTTGATCTTTTTAGATCATAATCCCACCGGAGACGGCATCTTGAGTGCGCTGCAGCTCCTGGCCATCATGCAAAAGGAGGAAAAGAGCCTTTCCGACTTATCGGATATCATGGACCACTATCCGCAGAAACTGGTTAATGTCCGGATCAGGGAGCGCCGGCGGCTTGAAGAATTTCCAGCCGTAATCCAGCAGATAAAAAAGGTGGAGAGGAAGCTGGGCGAGAAGGGGCGTCTCCTGGTCCGTTTTTCGGGAACGGAACCCCTGGTTCGGGTGATGGTGGAAGGTGAGAATGAAAAGGAAATCGTGGCTCTGGCTGAGGAGACAGCACGGGTGATCGAAAGGGAATTCAATGCCTAAGAAAACAAAAGATCTTCTGCTGGTCATGGATGTCGGAAACACCAATATTGTTTTAGGGGTCTACCAGGGCCATACCCGGCTTTGTGATTGGCGTATTCGCACCGAACGGGATGCCACCATCGATGAATTGGGGATTGCCATAAAAAATCTTTTTGCTACCAGGGATCTGACCCTGGAACAGGTCGGCCATATGATCATCTCCTGCGTGGTCCCGCCCATGCTGCATACCTTGGAAGACTTCGGGAAACGTTATTTCGACCTGCGCCCTCTTTTCGTCGGGCCGGGAATCAAGACCGGCATGCCGATCTTCATTGATAATCCCAAAGAAGTGGGGGCCGACCGCATTGTCAACGCCGTTGCCGCCTATGAAAAATACCGGACCAATATGGTGGTAGTGGATTTCGGGACGGCCACCACCTTTGATTATGTTTCCGAAAAAGGGGAATTCATGGGTGGGGCCATCGCCCCGGGAATCCTGATCTCCTGCGAGGCTCTTTTTCAGAAAGCCTCCAAACTCCCCCGGGTGGAAATCTTCACCCGGCCCAAAACCGTCCTGGCCAAGGATACCATCAGCGCCATGAACGTGGGCATTATTTTTGGCTATACCGGACTGGTGGACGGGCTGGTTCAACGGTTTATAGAAACCGTTTCCCAAAGACCCAGGATCATCGCCACCGGCGGATTGGCCCCTTTGATCGCCAGCGAATCGAAGACTATCGAGGCCGTGGAGCCTTACCTGACCCTGGAGGGACTGCGGATTATTTATGAGAGGAACCGCTCCTAAGAATCTCCTGAACTCCAAGCCGTAAGCGGCCTTTGATTCCTGATCGGTTCTTGCTTTAAACTCTTTCCATTTAAAATCTGAGGCTTATCCAATGAAGCGGATATTCTATTTCACCGTGATTCTCTTGTTCCTGATACCTTCCTGGGGTCAATCGGCTGAGGGGACCCCTTCAGATTCCGGGGCCTTCAGCTTCTACCTGGAAAACGATGCGGTCGCCGGGACTGACCGCGATTACACCAGCGGGATGAAGCTGAGCTGGACCTCCCGTTGGATTCCCGCTCTTGAAACAGAGTCGGATGACCCCAAAAAGAAGGGTTGGGTTTCCTCCACCCTGAAGAGGCTCCCCTTTTTCAACCAGCCTGGAGATCGGCGGGCCCTTTCGATTTTAATCGGCCAGAGTATCTATACGCCGGAAGATCTCGAACGCAGTGACTTGATTACGGATGATCGTCCCTATGCGGGATACACCTATTTAGGCTTTGCGGTACACCAAACCGCCCAAAAAACGATGGATACCCTCGAACTGGATATCGGAATAGTAGGCCCCCACTCTTACGCCGAAGATGTCCAGGACGGTTTTCACCAATGGTTTGGTTATGAGGGGCCTAAAGGTTGGAAGAATCAATTGAAAGACGAGTTCGCCCTGGAGCTGATCTATGAGCGCAAATGGAAGCTTTGGGCATCCAAGCTTGGGTATGGTTTTGGTTACGACTTCATTCCCCATCTTGGCGGACGATTTGGTAATGTCAATATCTCCGTCAATACCGGAGCGGAGTTGCGATTCGGCTGGAACCCCCCCGGAGACTTCGGAACTTGTCCGATTCGTCCCGGCTGCGAAAGTAACGGGGCAACCAACCTGGGGGATAACCGACGCCCTTCTTTCGGGATTCACGCTTTTCTCAGCCTTGATGGACGTGCTGTCCTGCGGGACATCTTTCTGGACGGAAATACCTGGGAGGAGAGCCATAGTGTGGATAAAAAATATTTTGTCGCCGACCTGGGGGCCGGCCTGGGGATTTCAACCAAACTATTCAAGCTGACCTACGGAATTATTTACAGGACGAAGGAATTCGAAAGTCAGAAATCCGATGGTCAGTTATTCGGGACCTTGCTTATCACCTTCTATTTGTAAGATCTCCCAGCAACAGGCTTCGAATCCGATGCTGAAGACCATCCCCTGACTCTAAGGCAGAGGGACTCTTTTTATTTCCCCTCTGAGGGAGGGGAAGAAGGAGAGGGTGAAGTTAAAATTTAGGAGCCCAAAATATTTTTCCAGTATCAGTAAAAAAACTCAAAAGGAGGTGGATTATGACTCCAGAAGAAATGCGGCAACGGGCCCGGGAACTTTTTTTGAAGCGTTATCATTGAAGCCAGGTGGTCCTGGCCGTGGGTCAGGAAAAGCTGAATAAAAAAAATGAGGAAGTCATCAAGGCCCTGGGGGCCTTTGGCGGAGGGATCGCCAGCACCGGTCAGGTCTGCGGGGCCCTGTTGGGTGGCGTGGCCCTTATCTCCAGTTTGTACAGCCGGGGCAATCTGGAGGAGAAAGAGGATCCCAGGATGTGGAGGCTAAGTCATAAACTGGCCAAAAAATTTGAAGGGATTACCCGGGAATTCGGTAGTGTCAATTGCTCGGATATCGCCCGGGTGAACTGGGCTGACCGGGAGCAGGTAAAAACGTTTTATAATCAGCCCGACAGTCGACATCAATACTGCCTCAAAGTGGTTGAGGACACCGCTTCGGCCCTGGGGGAGATCCTGGAAGAAGCGGACCAGAAAAGCCGATAAGACATGTTGAATTTTAATCTTACCCCCGATCAATTGGAGCTTCAATCCCGGGCCAGAGAATTTGCCCTGAAGGAAGTGCTGCCGATTTCCTGGCAGTATGATGAAAAGGATGAAGTGCCTTTTTTTCTCTTAAAAAAGGCCTTTGAGACCGGGTTGACGAACGGTGACATCCCTAAACAGTACGGCGGCCGGGGGGCCGGAATGATTGAAGCCGCCCTGGTCACCGAAGAGGTTGCCGCCGCCTGCCCCGGAATCGCTACCTCCCTGTTTGACAATTCTCTGGGGATCATTTCCCTGGCCCTTTCCGCTTTTCGAATCCCCACGCTTTTTTTTGAGGAATAGAAGATGGGCAAAATCAGGTGGTGGCTGACTTTGGTCTCCTTGACCATTATCTTCTTTTTTCTTGTTTTTCTAGCTGGAGAATTGGCCGGTATTGTCCGTCTCCTTTACACAGTTAATGAAACCCTCGGTCGTATAGCCGCCTTCCTGGCGGTGGCCATTGGTTTGGGAGTCATCGTCATTCCAGGTTATCTCTTTTTTCGGATTCCAAAACCCCTGATCCCCCCCCCAAAGAATACCGGCCCTGATTACGAAAGGCACTTGACCCTGATCCGAAACCGCTTGGCCGCCAACCCCCTATTGAAAACCAAACCTCTCCAGACCCTCCCTGACCTGGAGGAGGCTATCGGCACTTTAAACGGCGAGGCCGAAAGAATTGCCGTGGAGTGGGCCAAGCGGGTTTTTCTGGGGACGGCCCTTTCCCAAAATGGCGTTCTTGATATGCTGGTGGTCTTGGGAGCCCATGTTACCATGGTCCGACGAATTGCCGGGGTCTACTACCAGCGTCCGACACCCAGAGATTTTCTCTATCTCTACTCCAACGTCGCCGGGACCGCTTTTTTGTCTTACGCCTTAGAGGAAATAGATCTCGCCGAACAAATAGAACCCATGATTGAATCGGCCATGGGCGGCTTAAGGGCCGTTCCTGTTTTGGGCGCCATGGTTTCGCCGCTGGTATCGGCGATATTGGATGGGACGGCCAACGCTTTTTTAACCTTAAGAATAGGACTGATCGCTTCCCGGTACTGTGTCCCCCTGACCTGCCTGGAAAAGAAACCGGTCCGCAGACTGGCTGCCGGCCGCGCTGCCAAACTTGTAGGCGGGATTGTCGTTGAAGGAACCCAAACTATCAGCCGGGTCATTACCAAGGCGGCCGGAAAAAAGATTGTTTCCGCCGGGAGCGCCTTAGCCGACAAAACAAAGCAGGGACTTCAATCTCTTTGGCCTTTTACTCGAAAAGCCGGAGAAGAAATAGAGTCCTGACGGGCCTGATCAATCGGCTTGACCCGTTTACCTC
>JACQYK010000041.1:0-5080 GCA_016208255.1 Deltaproteobacteria bacterium
CGACCGGGCCAGATAGGACATAGTCACTTCGGCCAGATAATCCATGATAATATAGTCAACCTCTCCGCCTTTGATGAGCTGGGGCACCGCGATGGAGGAATCCCCTAAAAACGCCGACGCGCCGCCGATACGTATGGCCTTTTTCTTTTTCATGGTTTCCTTTCTATTTTTCAAGTCTTGATTAAACTTACTTCCTTTTTTTTTACCTGCTCCTTTTACTTCAATCGCCTTGCCAGCGCGGATCTGGGAGGATTTGTACCCTGGGAGGCGTTGTTATGTTTTTTTGAAATATCACCGATTTGGAAGGGGGTTCACGGAAAGAGTGATTTTCCTTGCTTGATCCTGGGTATCCTTTAAGTGGAACAACTGAGGGGACGTTTTTTTTTAACGAAAGGGAATCTTGTTTAACTATTTCATAATACAAGGTTATTGCCCTTACGGCTTGTCTCCGCTGCTCCTCCGTTTGCTTCTTTTCCTGCAATTTTCGAATAACCCGGGGAAGGCCGCCATTTCGGCCAGGAAAAAATCGGTCCTTCTGACAAAAATCCGGGTGATACCGCAGCCATTTATGGTATTCCCCATGGCGTTGAATTGGAACAGTCTTTTTTCTTAAAAAGGTTTCAAATCTTTCTTTTAAAACCGGAGGAACAGCCAGCATGGGGAATCCACCTATTTCTGTATATCATGTCATTTTTAGGATTATATGTATTACATAATTTTAGCAATAATAATAATTTGTTAGGACAATATTTATCATTTATAATAGGTTACAAGTTTTCTAAGAGAGTTGGCAAACTACAACCCAACTAAAATAGAATAATGATCATTATGGCCTTCCCCAATTTAGACTTAAAAATGTGATGCTATAAGGAAAAACTTTAGAATAACTTATTGGGCATATAGGATGAAATGAAGAGACTTGGCGGATCAGATATCAGTATGGTTGCGAGTCAACTAATCTTGGGCGCCAGTAATACTGTCGATCTCATGGGATTTTTCGTTGCTCCACTATTTGACCGGCACAGCGGAATCACTTGTGATGAAATTATGGCCCTCACTGACGCTCGCCTCCGATCGCGTGCTATTTTACGTCAGACAGGTACGGTGGTTAGGAGCCGTGAGGATTTATTCGATCGAGATGGCAGTACGCACGAACGTAGACAGGGGCATTGGAAGGTGAGAATGCCGCCCTTTGTCCCTCCGGCACATCTTCTTCTTGTGGATTCGGCCGTCGTGATCTATGCAGACCTGGCTTGGACGGAAAAAAAAGATGACACAGTTTATTTGGTGGAGGCCCACTCTGAAGAAGCAGATATGGAAGCGTGGGATTCCATCGCTGGACATAGCAAAGGACTAAATGAATTAAAACGAATATTCAACACCGGAAGATATACGACTGTGACTGATAAAATAACCATTCCGTATCGGAACGGGATCATGCATGGGATGGATTTAGGATACGATAACAAGATCGTAGCAGCAAAATCGTGGGCAGCACTCTTTGCTGCACGTGAGTGGGCATTGAAAGCAGAACAAGGCTTATTGGAAGAACAACCTGAGGAGCCTAAAAAGTCATGGAAGGAACTGTTCCACGTCATCGATGAACTGAACAAGGTTAAAAAGCACCAGAGTGAATGGATTCCACGTGAATGCGATCTTGAAGAAGAAAACATAATTGTGGACAGAAATATATTCAATAATCGGACCCCGGAGCACACTCTCGCGGAATTTCTCCTTCTTTGGAAACGGAATAATTATGGAAAAATGGGATCCCATCTTTCTCGATACATGAATGGCCATGAGGTGAAGGCATTCCCCGCGCAAATCAGAAGCCTCTACAACAAACTGCAGTTCACATCATTCACAGTGAAAAGAATCGCTGAAACTGCACCATCAATTACGTTGGTCAGTGGAACTTTGAACTACGTTGACTATGGCTCGTCAATTTCAAAAAGCATCACGATAAGAATTATCGCCGAAACATCCGAAGGTGAAATGGCACTACGAATAACCGAGGAAACCATTTGGCGAATTATGGATATGAATATTCTTGTTGACCGCTAAATATGGGTGCGCGAGGCGCCAACTAAGCGCGGCAGACGGTCTTCGCTTCGCTCCGCCGCTGCGCTCTCCAACGATGGAGCAAATAGATTGAAATGAAAGAAACGGATAATATGCTCATGCCCCCTTCCGTGGTGCTGACTTTCCTATGCTCAGATCACGTGATTTGCTCTGTTCCCGTCTTCGTGCTCGTTCTGCTGGCCAGAGAACAGGGGGTAACCGAGCAAAGTGAGTTTCTTAACGCTCTGGATATTGCACCCGATCACATTGCAGACAACAAAGCTCATTTGAGTCAGGAATCCTGTGTGACTTTCCTGCAAGAGACACTTCAATGGGGCACGCTCGCGAAGTATCTTGCTTGTCCAACCTACCTTTTAGAGATAATTGGTACCCTCTGGTCCTCTGGCGCATCCACACAAGGGCCTTTCTCCATCCGGTTCCAGCGTGTTACGATGCCCAACACCATCTACCGATTCATGCGCTTTCATCCTGACCGCATCCGTGCGCTGATCGCTGAAGGGAAACTGTTCATGCCTTGTCCGGCAATGTTCAACGACCCCTTCGATTGTAGCCTCGACGAACCCATTAGGCTGACCTTCATCGAGTCTGCTATTGGCTGCTTCTCAACCAAGCCCGATAATGTCTTGATGTTTTCTCACTATGCAGACAATCATAGAGGGCTATGTGTCGGGTTTGATACTCGGCAACTCCTCAGCTCACTCACGACCATGAACACTCCTTTGCGGGCTGACGTCCGTCCTGTTTGGTACTTGTCGAAGATTCCCGGGCTGAGCCTCGATATTCAGCCCGCCCTATGTGCAACATGCAAGTGCGATATCTGGAGCTATGAGCAGGAATTCCGAGTTTTTATGGCCAAGGGATCGTCACTCGCTGCTTCCGGGCTATTTACCTTCGATAGAGGGGCAATTACCGAAGTGATTTGCGGATGTCAAGCCACAGACGATACTGTCGCGGCATGCAAATCATTAACTAACGATTTGCCATCCTGTAAACATAAGAAGGCCTTTCAGATTCCAAACCAGTTTGGAGTTCAACTTCATGAGATCCATAAGATATGATGCTCCAACCACAGCTTTGAGAGGGACGCGCAAAAAGCCGCGCGCCCCTCAAGCTAGCCGTTCTCGGCGACTGCGTCGCCGAGAATCGCGGCGCTGACTTCGTCCAGTGCCTTGTCCTGGCGCCTTGCGCCAGAACAAGGCACTGGACCGGACAGCGGAATCCGCACAATCAAGCTGCGCTTGCTGGCACGGCTCCCGCCGCCGGTCAGCGCCGCGATTAGCCCTAACTTAAACTAAATGAACAATGAAATCTCAAAAATTAGTGTTCTAAAAAGCCTTTGGAGGAAAAATCAGGCTGGGATTTGGGGTGTTCACGATTTAAAAAGCCTCTCCTTCAAACCTCGTGCGGGTTTTGGTTCAGATTTTTTCGCATTTGAAGATCGAGTAGAACTGATGACCTCAAATCCATCTACAACTAGCCTTAACGAATTCTTCACTTCATTTGGTGGAATAGATTTCTTGATGAAACAAAGCATAGTGCCAGTCGTTGCATGGGGTGAAGGTGAAAAATGTATCCGCTCTATAGGGACAGCTTTCATGATTAGTTGCACCGGCTATCTCATAACTGCTTGCCATGTCCTCCTTGATCCACAAGATCGAAAATATGGGAAAATTGTGAGGAAAGGCAATTCAATCAGCTTCATGGAAGGTTTGCGCATGGGAGTTTTAATCCCAACAAATCCAGCTTCGGGCGTCATGGGAAATTTGTTTTTTATGTTTCAGCAAAGTTGGTATTGGGGGGAATGGAAAGATAGCCCACTTTTTCATGAGGATGAAACTATTGACATTTTAACCGACATAGCCATTTGTAAAATCTCTTTAATGCCCGATGGTGGTGGGCACCAGCCATTAAACCTCTCTCTTAATCGTTTTGCCAAAAATGAGAGAGCTTTCGTATTCGGCTACGCTGAAATGGATGACATTCCCATAGAAAATAGAGATGGAGGGTTGATGGCACCAGATTTCAAACAAGATTTATATGTTTCTGTTGGCGAAGTTATGGATGTGTTTCCGGAAAATCACAAGAAAAAAGATGTTCCTACACCAGGGCCATGCTTTGACTTCAAAGCCAAAGTACCTGGCAAAATGAGTGGTGGACCTATAATGGGCGCTGGAGGCGCAGTTGTACGAGGCGTTGTTAGTCGTAGCTTTTCTGGAGAAAAACATGCTTATGGTGCAATGCTGGGACCTGTTATGCATCTTCCTCTTTCAAAAGGTATCTCGTTAAAAGAAATGATGAACTCCGGCAATGAAGGAATTGCGAAGGTTCAAGGTCAAGGACTTTAGCTAAGGCATACAGTTTGGGAAACCTATGAAATAGTTAAGGGGTCAATTCTTTCAAATTGACAAATCCTCCTTTATGCCGGAACAGAGGATTGAGACGAATTGAGATTGGCAAAATATTCAAATCGAATTATAGTATAAAAAGTTAAATCAGGAAAAGATCGGCAATAATTGAGTCAAGGCCGAAAATTCTTTCCTTCATCCTCTTGCGGAGGACCATCTCCCGCTCCCCTTCCCGGATTTCAAAATAGGACCTGAGGAGATCCAAAATGGGCAGGTAGGGCATGGCTCCCCCATAATGGATGCAGTGCCCCTCCAGGTAGCCGAACTCTTGGGGCAGACGGTGTTTGAACTCAAACAGGAGCCTTGATTTGCCCACCCCGGCCTCCCCAACCATCCCCACTACCTGCCCGGTGCCGATTTTTGCTTTTTCATAAGCCTCCATCAAGGCAGCCATGGAGTTCTCCCGGCCCACAAACCGGGTCAACCCCCTGGCCATAGACGCTTCCAGCCTGGTAGCCGCTCCCTCGGGCTTGACCAGCTAATAGGCTTCCTGGGGCTCTTCCTTGCCTTTCACTTCCAATAGACCCAGCGGTTTCAGATCGAAGTAGTCTTTGACCAGGCGTTGGGTGTTCCTGGAGAGAAGGACGCTGCCG
>JACQYK010000041.1:5166-12799 GCA_016208255.1 Deltaproteobacteria bacterium
GGTGTTCCCGGAAAGAAGCACGGTCCCGGGCTGGGCCAGGCCCTCCATGCGGGAAGCCAGGTTGATGGTGTCCCCGATAGCCGTGTAATCCATGTGCAGGTTGTCCCCGATGGAACCGACGACCACCGGACCGGAGTTGAGGCCAATCCGCAGCTGGAATTCCTGACCATAATCCTTTTTCACTTTCTCGGCGTATACCTCCAGGTCCTTTTGAATAGCCAGGGCAGCATAACAAGCCCTCTGGGCATGGTCTTCATGGGCCAGGGGGGCACCGAACAGGGCCATCACTCCATCCCCGGTGAACTGATTGATGGTGCCCTCATACTTATGGATCTCATCCATCAGGATCTTGAGGCAGCCCTCCATGATCTGATGCACTTCCTCCGGTTCAAGTTTCTCGGAGAGAGAGGTGAACCCGGCTACATCGGCGAACATCACCGTGACCAGCTTCCGTTCCCCTTCCAGGGCACTGCGGGTGTTCAGAATTTTATCGGATAAATGTTTGGGGGTGTAGGTTTTAGGCTCGGCCTGGCCAAAACCGGCAGGTGAAGGAGTGGGGTTTGGCAGTTCCCTTAGGGACTGACCGCATTCGATACAGAAATCACTGTCGATTGGATTCGAATGGTGGCAATGAATACAAATTAACTCATTCTGAAGAGATCGCCCGCACTTTTTGCAGAATTTAGCTCTATCTGGGTTTTCAACATGACACTTGGGACAAATCATTGTCATTCCTTTGGTGATTTTAAGTCTTTTGTGTTTTAATAATTCCCTCTTCCTAATCCTGTAAAAGTAAAAAAACCCCATCACTCTTTAGAGAAATGGGGTCTCTTCATCAATCGACACTCCTTGATTAAAGGATTAATGCTATTTGGTGAATTCCCACACCTTTGGCCTATTCAATCTTGGAAAGAATCCGCTTACCAACGTCGGGTCTCCTTTTTCAAGCGGCATTTCGGGTTTTATGGGGTTTCCTGACCGGAAAAGAAAACAGCTTCTTCTTCGATTGTTTTTGACGAAGTTGGATATTTTCATAAATCGCATCGATGTCGTGGTTGAATTCATTCGCGTACTTTTCACGAAGTTTGCGGGTCTCTTCCACTATAGGATCTTTCCACATAATTTAACCCTCCATTAATTCTTGAGGTGTACAGATAATAGGTGGTTCAACACCCTGTTTACGGCAAACCGCTTCTATTTTTGGCCTCATAATCGCATTGGCAATATGAGTGCAATTCCAGGTTAATAGATATTCGATGCCGTTTACTGCAGCAACCGCAATATGAAAGGCATCGATTTCAGCATTGAGGGGAATCGGTCCTTCGATCATTAAGGCCTTGGCAAGTTTTCTTGCTTCTTCATTGACAGAAAGTGAAGGTATATCTTCAATGATTTTAAGTCGTTTTTGGGCGGCTTCTGGATTCCCAAGAACTGCCTCAACCATTACAAATTCAGAAATAAAAAGGTCAAAATCCGTCCTTCTTGTTTCCCACCACTCGATGGTGATGCTTTGGTTTGCGGCAACCCGAAGGTCATTGCTTAAAGGGGCTGATAAATAGCTTGGAATCGTTGTTTCTATATAAACCTTCGGTTTCACAACACTCTCCTGACTTAATTGCGTTGGATAATATCATATTTTATTGAGCCTAAGTATTCCCCTGTCCAATGACTACCCCTTAATCCCAAGGGATAGGCAACATAGCCATCAGAACGTTTTTCAACAACTATCTTATATTGTTTCATAAATCCACCTTTTATTCTTAAATAAGAATCCTACCATGTTTCTTATTTTTATCAAAAGTAATTAAACATTTGGAAGTTATGAAATAAGGGCCGACTCTGCCTCGTACTTCTTTGCCCAGCCGTCGGCTCCACATTCTTTCATTATCTTTATGGCTGTGCCCAGGTTTTCTCGTGCCTTGGGGAGATCACCATTTCGTTTAAAAAATTCAGCATAGAGAGCATAATCCTTCCCTAGTTCAAAACGTATGCCATTTACTTGTTCTTCATCAATGGCCGTTTTAATCCAGGATTCGGCTTCTGGGAGGTAACCATCCAGAGTCATCAAAATGGCTCCAATATTACTGGAAATTCCACCTTGGATATGTCTATGTTTGTTATTTCTTGGAAGGACATATAATGATTCCAGATCAATATCCTTTGGGTCAACCACAGTCTTGGCCCTTATCAATTGCAGTTTCCCAATAATAAGTGGGGAGGAATCATGTTTACTATCTTTGACCAGTTTTTCCACTTTTTTATAACATGCTTCCACTCTTAGAAAATCACCTTTTTCAAGATAGAGCATTTCCAGGAATAGATGTGCGACATAATTTACAGTTTTTTCATTAATTTTTTCTAAAAACCCGATCCCCTTTAAAAGGCATTTTTCTGATTCTTCAAATAATCCTTTGCCGTAACAGGAAACACCATGGTATGAGTAAGCAACCCCTTTGGAGAAACTATCCCCGCTGTCTTCTGCCAGACGAACGGCCTCGGTAGAGATTTGGAATCCCAAACTTATTTCCCCTGGATAAAAACAACACCAAAGGGCAAAGTTAGCCTTTGTGCTGGCAATTCCCCACAAATATCCCCCGGCAAGGGTCATATCCAGGGCTTTCTGCATGTGACGCCTGGCTTTTTCAAATTTACAGTCCATGGCTAATAAGATTCCATACCAAAAGTTAGCTTGATATATATTAACGTTATCTTTTATTTCCTCTGATATGGCCAACGCTTCTTCAAATAAATGAGATGCTACCGGTAAATTTCCTTCTATAAAACCCTGGTATAATCCCTGAGGGGTTCTTATCTGACCAAGACGTTTTTTACATTGGAGTTTTTCAGCCAATTCTGCTATTGGGTCAATGGCCTCCTTGGCTTCAATAAAATGATTGATTTGGGCAAAATAGAGGGCCAGGGTGGTTCGGGCATCGATTATTCTCCTTTGGATCTCATCAGTGAGGGGTAATTTCTCCAGGCAGGTAACTCTCTTTTGCCCCTGGGTTATGGCATCAGGAAAGGAGCCTGACTTCTGGGCCTTTTGGGCGGCCATCCTGGCATAGGTTTCAGCCTTCTCATACTCCCCCGCTGACATAAAGTGATCGCAAAGGGTGGATAGGTGCTCGGTCAGGTTGGATTGGTAAATATGCTCCATGGTCCTGGCCACAGTAGCGTGGAACCCCCTCCGCTTTTTGGTCAGGATCGAGTCATAAACTACTTCGCGGGTCAAAGCATGTTTGAAGACGTAGGTCGAGTCGGGGAAGACCCCGCGTTCGTAGAGCAGTTCGGCCTCCTTGAGGGTCGAGAGATGGGTCAAGAGCTCCCGCTCAGGGAGAAGGGTTATCCTCTGGATGAGAGGGTAAGGGAACTCCCTTTCGATCACCGAACCGGTTTGCAGGACCTCTTTGGCTTCTTCCGGCAGGGCATCCACCCTGGCTAAGATGACATCCTGGATAGTGGAGGGGATGGTTACGTCCTTGGGGTCTCTGGTCAGGGCATAGACCGAATCCTGCCTGTGAATGATTTGAAGGTCCTTGAGGGATTTCAAAAACTCTTCAATGAAGAAAGGTATCCCTTCGGTCTTCTCCAGGATAAGGTCCTGGAGATTTTCGGCGATGCTCTCGGTGCCCAGGAGATGAGTGACCATGGACAGGGCCTCCCGATTGGAGAGCCGGTTCAAGGTGATCTGGCTATGAAAGGAGCGGCCACCCCAGGTGTGGATATACTCGGTCCGGTAAGTGAAGATAAGCATCACTTTCATCCCGGCGATGTGTTCCATCAGATCCTTCAAGACTTCTTCGGAGCTCTTGTCAATCCAGTGGAGGTCCTCTATGGCCATAATCAGGGGCTGGATTTCCGCCCCCCTGAGCACCAGGCGGATCAGGGCCTGAAAGATCTGGTCTCTTTTGCCGTCGGGGCTTAAGGCAATCTTATCAATGCCGCTGTCCTGGATCGAAAGCAACTCAAGAAAATACGGTAGGGTCGAGGTCTCATCCATTCGGAGAACTTTCAGCCCTTGCCTGACCTTTTCCCGGATATCCAAATCCCCGTCTTTTTCCCGAATATCAAAGTTGCCTTTGAGCAGGTCGATTACCGGCTGATAGGCCACCCCCCGGCTATAGGACAGGCATTTCCCTTCAAGAAAAGTCATTTGTTCGTTGGCAATGGCCTTTCGAAACTCGTAGAGCAGGCGACTCTTGCCCATCCCGGCGTCGGCCACGATGGATGCGGCCTGGCCCCGGCCTGTCTTGGCTCGTTCATAGATGTCCAAGAGAAGTTCGAGCTCCCTCTGCCGCCCCACAAAAGGCGTTAAGCCCCGCTCGGCACTGACATCAAACCGGGTGCGGCTGGTGCTGGGAGCTATTACCCGATAGACACAGATAGGCTTCTCTTTGCCCTTGATCTCCTTTTCTCCCAAACCCTCAAACCGAAAAAGGCCTTCAGTTAGCTTGAAGGTATCCTCACTGACGCAGGTGCTCCCCGGTTCGGCTAACGTCTCCATACGGGAAGCCAAGTTCACCGTGTCTCCTATGGCGGTAAAAGTGACCCGGAGGTCGTTACCAACCGTCCCTACCACCACAGGACCGGTATGGATGCCTGCTCTCATCCGGAGCGGCATATAGCCAGGTTTCTCCTTCCTCTTCCTCTCATTGAACTGCACGATCTCCCGGTGGATGGCCAGGCTGGCCCGGATCGCCCTCTGGGGAGCATCCTCCAGGGCGATAGGGGCACCGAAGAGGGCCATGATGCCGTCACCGGTAAACTCATTCACGGTCCCCCCGTATTCCGTGACCTTGTGGATGAGGATCTCATAGACCTGATCCATGAGGGCGTAAACCTCTTCGGCATCGAGCTTATCTGACATCGTGGTATAACCGGCCATATCGGTGAACAGGACGGATACCTGTTTCCGCTCCCCTTCGATCCGGGTACGCTGGGAAAGGATCTTCTCTGTGATATTGCCGGGGAGGTACTTCTGGATCTTGGCTAATTTCTCATTGAAGGTAAGATCTTTGGGGGTTGGTTTGGAGGAAGGGGATATGGTTTGCCCGCATTCGCCACAGAATTTATCTCCAGGGGCATTTTCATATTGGCAATTAGGACAAACCAACGAAAGTTTTGTTCCACATTCTCTACAAAACTTTCGACCTTCCGGATTTTCCATTTGGCATTTCGGGCACAGCATCTACCACCTCCTGTGGAGTTCGTGTCGATTGCCACTCTGTCTTTATATTTTTCTTTTATAATAGGATCCTAACACCATTAGCTGATCTTCTGAGTTATCTCCCAAAGCCTCATTTCAGCCCTGCTTTTCGCAACAAACTAATATACTTATTTACTTGGGATTGGTTCTTAAAGCTGTAACTTGCCTTTGCAAAGTCATCCAAAGTGAACTTGGGATTTACTCTGAGAACTTCGGCAGCTTCAGCCCGAGCCTCCTTCTCTTTTCCCATCTGAAGGTAGGCATAGGCCAGATTAAGATGAGGAAAGATGTTATCAGGATTCCGCAAGAGGGCCTGCTTGAGTGCCGAGACCGCTTCCTCAAATTGACCCATAATATTATAGGAAACACCCAAACAATTATAGGCCATCCAGGACCCAATGGGGTTAAGCCGGATTGCTTTTTGAAAAAGAGGAATAGCTTCCTCCAACCGACCGGCATGGTATAAACTCGTAGCATATTGCTCATTGGCTATTGCCCCGTTTGGAGAAAGGGCCATAGCCCGTTCCCCTTCAGAAATTGCTTTGTCGTACTCTCTTTTTAAGGAATAAAGGTAGCTCAACAACCCATGGACACTGGGTGCGGAATCATCAATGGCTTTTGCTTTTTGGGCCAGTTCCATAGCCCTCTCAAGAGAATCCTTGGGGGATTTCGTGAGGGGGTCAAGAAGTATATCCAGATAGTGGGCAAAACCCAAAAAGATATAACCTTGGGGATTTTCCGGCCACCTGGTCACAATCTCCTCTGCAATCCTCTGAGCAGTTTTGTTGCTCTCGGCAGAGTAAAGTGAAAGGTAATATCCCGCTTCCAATACCTTCAAATAGCAATCAAGGCCTTGCTTCCCCTTGAAAATTTTTTCGTATACTACGGCTTGTTCTCCTTCGGTCAATTTCACTTGCAGAGCCACAAGTATCTTCATTGTAACCTCATCCTGCATGGCAAAGAGATCTTTCAACTCACGATCATAACGCTCGGACCAGAGGTGATGGCCATTTAGAGCATCAATCAACTGGGCGGTAATCCGAACCCGGTCACCAGACCTCTGAACGCTGCCTTCCAGGACATACCGAACACCAAGCTCCTCGCTCACCTGCTTGACCCTGGTCGGTTTCCCTTTGTAAGTAAAGGTGGAGTTGCGGGCGATCACAAATAATTTCTGGATTTTGGAAAGGGCGGTGATGATGTCCTCTGTGATCCCGTCGCTGAAGAATTCCTGTTTAGGATCTCCGCTCATATTGACGAATGGGAGCACGGCAATAGAGGGTTTGTCGGGCAGGGGAAAGGCCATCTTGTCCTTGGAAGCCACTTCAAATGAAGAAGTGGTACGAACATATAAACCCCAAATCGTAACGACAGCAATTACTACAATCAGTATTGCTGCGATTCTAAAAGCTATCTTTCGCCTTTGTCTTGAGCTGGCCTTTTTCCTGCCAATCAGCTTGCCTGATTCTTCAGGTTCCATCAAAACTCGATATACCCGAACTGGTTTGGCGATGTTCTTTACCGTCTGTTCCCCAAGATATTCATATCCAAGAGATAGTTTGTTCTCCACCTGATCATAAGCAGTCCCTGAGATGCAGATGCCTCCTGATTCGGAAAGGATTTCTAAACGGGCCGCAATATTGACTCCATCTCCTAATATGGTATCTCCTTCTTCGACCACATCTCCTAGGTTGACCCCTATCCGAAACTCCATGCGGTGATTTTTTTCTACGTCCTTATTCCTGTCCTTGAGTTCCTCCTGTATTCCCACGGCACAACGGACGGCATCCACTACGCTGGCAAATTCGGCCAGGACGCTGTCACCCCCGGTGGCTACGAGACGTCCACGATGCTGCTGAATAAACCCGTTAATGACTTCCATATAGGCCTTCAGGGTCCGGATGGTCCCTTCCTCATCGGCCTCCATCAGGCGGCTGTATCCCTGGACATCTGCACTCAGGATGGCTGCGAGCTTGCGTTTAACCTGATCCGGGGTCATGAGGTCACCTTCTTAAGCCGAAGCTGAAATAAAAAACCCCGCCTCTCGGTGGAGAAACGGGGTTTCCTTAATCCCTCCATATCCTTGCCTCCCTTTTGGATGAAGTGGGGTTGCTGGAAGACGGGTTAATTTACTTATCTGGCTTTTGAATGGTCCACATTATACACGTTTTTGGGAATAGTAAATAGGAGGATTTTCTTGAGCTGGATCCCTTAATTTGGAGGGGGTCCTTAAACTATTACCGTTTGAACTCGTTCAAAATAGGTCAAGGGTTAAAAAAAATATAGCAGGAAGCTATACGTAGTAAAGTCTGATTTTCTTATGGATGGTAATAGGTTAGGTAGTGTTTAAAATTTCATAAATTAACTCTTTCGTCAAGGATTATTTGGTTGCCAGCCGGTTTTTGCATGATCACCTCCATGGCTTTG
>JACQYK010000047.1 GCA_016208255.1 Deltaproteobacteria bacterium
TGAATCCCCTTCTCAGGGATTCAGACCTGTTAAGGGTCTCTCTGGGTCCTCTGCGCTCTCGAGCGAAGCCCTGCACCGCATGGTGTTCAGGGCGAAGCGGGCGAGAGATAAACGACTTTAAGCTTTTATCTATTTTCGGACTAAAACAAGGAGGATGTATGAAAAAATTGTTGATCTTGGTAGGGGTGCTGGTCATTGTGGCCAGCTGGTTTGGGACGCTTTGGGCCGCTGATACTCTGGAAATGGTCAAGAAAAAGGGGGTCCTGGTAGCCGGGGTGAAGGATTCGACCCCGGGGTTCGGTTTTGTGGATGAGAAAACCCGAGAGATCGTCGGCTATGATGTCGATTTTGTGAAGGCCATTGCCAAAAAACTGGGAGTCAAGCTTGAACTTAAACCGGTGACTTCCGCCAGCCGTATGCCGCAACTGACCGAAGGGAATATCGACATCATTGCCGCAACCATGACGGCTACCCCGGAAAGGGCCAAGCAGATTGATTTCAGCCTGACCTATTTTTTTACGGGACAGAAATTTATCGTAAAAAAGGGGACGGTCAAAAGCCTGGCCGACCTGGACGGGAAAAAGATAGGGACGGCCAAAGGTTCGACCTCGGAACAAAACGCCGCCAAGGCCCTGCCCAAGGCAACGATTCTTTCCTTCGATGATTATCCCCAGGCTTTTCTGGCCCTACAGCAGGGTAAGGTCTTTGCCGTAACCACCGATGAGTCGATTCTGGCCAACCTGCTGGGCCGGGCT
Organism: Deltaproteobacteria bacterium; assembly: GCA_016208255.1. GTDB lineage: Bacteria > Desulfobacterota > RBG-13-43-22 > RBG-13-43-22 > RBG-13-43-22 > RBG-13-43-22. Next base: position 756 of record JACQYK010000047.1, read on the forward strand.
CCCAATAAAGAACAGTTTGAAATACCCGAGATTCAAATTTCCGATGAACCCTATGGGCTGGGAATGCGCAAAGGCGATAAAAATTTTGCCGACTTTGTCAATAAAACCCTGTTGGAGATGGAAAAAAGCGGAGAGGCCAAAAGAATTTTTGACCGTTGGTTCGGACCTACCTCAGCCGCACCTCTCAGCAGAGGAAAATTCAAGATCACTGAAGGCCAAAGGGTAACCGAAGGGAAATAGATACATAAACTGGAGTAATGGAGTACTGGAGTATTGGAATTTTGAGCCCATCACTCCAATACTCCATCACTCCATCCGAAAAATGTGGTAAATAATTTTTAGATGCAAACCTTTCGATTTGAATAAGAGGCACACAGGGTTTGTTTAAATACCAGTTCGATTGGTCGGTGGTCCTTTCTGGAAAATATTTTGAGTGGCTCGTTTCCGGCCTCCGGATCACGATTCAACTTTCTTTGGTGTCCATTGCCCTGGCTTTTTTCCTGGGTCTGATCATTGCCGTGATGCGGATGAGTCAGGTCCGGCCGATCCGCTGGTTCGCCCACGGCTACCTCGAATTCTTCCGGAACACCCCCCTCCTGGTTCAGATTTTCTTCTGGTATTTCGGGTCGTATAAGATATTGCCGGCCTCGATAAACAACTGGATGAATAATCTGAATTTCGAATTTGCAGCAGCGGTAATCGCTCTGACCATTTATACTTCGGCCTTTATTGCCGAAGATATCCGTTCCGGTATCCGCTCCATTCCCAAGGAACAAATGGAAGCGGCCCAGAGTTCCGGTTTTTCTTATCTGCGTTCCATGCAGTATATTATTCTACCTCAGGCAATCCGTTTAACCGTCCCCCCTCTTATCAACCAGTTTTTGAACCTGACCAAAAACTCTTCCCTGGCCATGACCATCGGAGTTATGGAATTGACCTATCAAGCGCGTCAGGTGGAAAGTTATACCTTCAGGGGATTTGAGGCCTTTACCGCGGCTACGCTGGTCTATGTGGTGATTTCCTTAATCATTACCGGACTGGTGACCCTCTACAGCAGGAAGATTCTTACACCCATGAAGGCGAGTTAATATGAAGATACCGTTCGGCGTTCAGCGTTCGACCCGCTCGGCTTTGCCGAGCTCCCCAAAAGGTTCCCCTCAGGGAACCGGACCGTTCGACGAAACACAAATTTCATGCCTCATGGTATCCCACAGAAGTATGGGGATTAAATATGGCCACCGGGTTTGATTTCACCGTCATCTGGAACAATCTGACCTACTTTTTCATAGGGCGTTTTCCTCATGGTCCCATGGGCGGGATTGCCCTGACCCTGTATCTGGCCTTGATGGCCTGTGTTCTATCCTTCCTGGGAGGATTGGTTCTGGGCCTTATGAATCTTTCGCGCCATAGGGTCGTCAGATACGCCTCTTTGACGATCGTGAACATTATTCGAGGGATGCCGCTCTTAATGGTTATATTCTGGATGTATTTTCTTCTTCCGGCTTTTTTGGGAAGGACCGTGGCGGAGAGTTGGACGGTGATTATGGCCCTGACCCTGTTTACCTCAGCCTATATGTCCCAGATTGTCAAGGCCGGGGTGGAAAGCATACCGCGGGGGCAAACCGAGGCCGCCCTTTCAACGGGACTCCGTCCCTGGCAGGCGATGATCCATATTGTGCTGCCGCAGGGGCTCCGTAATATGATCCCCTCCTTTGTCAATCAATTCGTCTCGTTGATCAAGGATACCTCCCTGGCCTTCATTGTCGGCGTTTCGGAATTAACCCATGTGGCCACTCAGATCAATAATCGAACCATCATCTATCCCACGGAGATATTTTTCTTTATCGCCGTAATTTATTTTATTATCTGTTACGCCTTTACCAGTCTGTCCCGCTGGCTTGAAAAACGGCTGGCCTGGAAACGATAAGTGTTATAACCGACGCTCCCGACCTATTTACATTTTCTGATTTTAATAAAGAGCCATTTTGAAGCTAAGAGATCAAAAAATTGTCATTATCGGCGGTAGTTCGGGTATTGGTCTGGCAACGGCCAGAGCTGCCCTTGAAGAAGGAGCCGTGGTCATAATCGCCAGCCGTTCCAAGGAAAACCTTGAAAAAGAGTACTTATACAACCGGGAGTATACTTCAGGTAGACGGAGGAGCCTTATTGGTTTAGCCTCGAAGTGGGCCTAGAAAATGATCTTGGAGTGATTTATATTATAGCTTTTTAAAATTCAAATGCTATCTCCTGTCGGATATTTTTTCCCCTAACGTAAGGATTCGGCCAAAGGGAAATCCTTCAACATTTCCTTTAAACCTTGAAGGGAAAGTTTTTCAGCCGTTACCCAGCGCATGTTACTTTTGATAAAGGAATCAAGCTCCAGAAGATTTTCAGAAAGAGCTTTCTGGGTCTGGTCCCAATGGGCCTTCCAGACCAATTTCCCGTCCTTGACTTTCATCAAATGGAGATCAAAAGCTACCGAAGCCGGTTTTTCAACCCCATAAGCCTTCCCTATTCTTTCCTGATAGCGGAAGATATGACCCCAAAGCACATAATCCGCTTTCATCTGTGCGCCCAGGGTTTTCATCAACTGCAGAGGATCTCTCATGATCCCCTTGGAAAGAAGGATATTATAATATCCCTCCACCTGATCGGGACTAATAAAATCAAATCCTTTACCCTGTTCAACCAGAAGGTCCCATAACAAACGGGTCAGGGGCGCGGCTGGATTTCCTTCAATGGGTCCGCTCCCGAATATATTCCCGCAGGACCGACAGCGAACGATCTCTTTCCCCTGGCCATATTCCACTTCAAAAGGGACCACCGCTATTCGTATCTCTCCGAAGGAAATTCCTGGCCTGGCCAGGACGACCATGCCGGTCACCAACATCAAAACAATAAAGCCTCTTTTTATTCCTGCTATCATCAGAGCACCTCCTCGGTGGAGCGAACTTTTTCCGGACCGGCTCGCGGATTCTCCCCATTCCTCATTACCGGCCATCTTGTTAGTGCCCGGCCTTACTACCCCACAGTTCCTTGAGCCGTTTGTCACGACCGCACCTGGCACGGTAGAATTTGTAACGAATCGGGTTCTTCCTGTAATAGTGCTGGTGATAATCCTCGGCCGGAAAGAACTCGGAGGCTTGCACAATCTCGGTCACGACCGGCTCTTTGAAAGGCTTATTCTTTTCCAGCCGCTTTTTGGACTGCAGCGCCAACCGGAGCTGTTCCTCATTATGATAGAAGATGGCGCTTCGATACTGGTGCCCCTCGTCACAAAACTGTCTGTCTTTGGTGGTCGGGTCGATGTTGTGCCAAAAGATGTCCAGAAGCATTTCGTAGGTCACCTTGGCCGGGTCGTATACTATCTGAACTGACTCGGCGTGCCCGGTCCCTCCGGCGGAAACCTCTTCGTAGGTGGGATTTTTTTTCTGCCCGCCGGTATAGCCTGAGGTGACCGAAATCACCCCGGGGATCTTATCAAAGGGGTCCTCCATACACCAGAAGCAGCCGCCGGCAAAAGTCGCTTTCTCAAGATTCGTCGCCGCCATGACCGGCGTCAAGGAAACGAGTATCCCTAAAAGTCCCATCATGGTGAGAATACCATCTTTCAAGTGGCCCTCCTCTAATGAGGTTTTAATAAAAGCTGCTTTTCTTGAGAAAAGAGTATAAAGAAAGAATAAGACACGGTCAAGGAGGAAAATCGGGCGGAAGGCCAGAAGATTAGGGGATCCCTTCTCCTCCGGGCCTTCGATAGAGGGAATGAGGGCATCCATAAATAGTAGGAATTGGATCCCAGACCTTGTTAAATTACAGGATTTTCACCGGAAAAATACAGAATGGATCTTATTTCCTATTCTTGTATTTTTTAATAAAATTGATAAAATACATTGAAGTCTCCAGGTCGTTGGACTCCAAATGCGGCCATACCGCCAGAGGAGGGGAAAGGCCAGGGGATTGAATGATCGGGATGATTTTTAAAAGGAGGAGCGATGATTTCTAAAATTCTATTGCCCACCGACGGCTCAAAAACGGCCCTAAAGGCGGCCAAGTACGCAGTGGACCTGGCCAAAAAGTTTAAGGCTTCGATCATCATTCTGAGCGTTATCGATCAGGGCGCCATGATCGGCCAGACCGTTCCGGCCCGGAAGACGGCCAGGCATATTATCGAGCCGATCGAGGATTATCTTAAAGAAGCGGCTGAGGGTTTTGCCGGGATCATTAAAAAAGTCTGCGATGAGGATAGAGTCAAGTCCGAAACGGTTATCGTCAAGGGGCACCCGGTCGAAGAAATATTGAAAATGGCCGGGCGGGTCAAGGCTGATCTCATTATCATGGGTTCCCATGGCCGGAGCGCCCTGGCCGCGGCCATATTGGGCAGCGTGACTTACGGGGTCATCCACAAGGAGTCGAAAATACCTGTTCTCATCGTCCGGAAGTGAAGGATGATGGACTTGTAAAAGTCCATCAGCAGGCCGAGGACGATTAAGTCCCGGCCTGGGGTGAAGGTGGAACCACTTGAATTCACTTCAAGTGGCGGGAGAGGGGAAGCCCTTTCCCGCCTCGTAAAAAGTCGTTTTTTGACTTTTTACGAGGTTATCAAGGATAGCTGAGGGAGAAAAGAGATGGGTTTAGATGATCCCAGCAACAAGGTCCGGGAAATCATGGCCGGGTTTGCTGAGGCCACCGGACTAACAGGCGCCGGAAAACCCCCACGACGTTATTTATGGACCGATGCTTTTGCCCTGTGCAATTTTTTGGAGCTTTATCGGCAGACCGGAGAAGAAGGGTTCCTTGAATTGGCCTCCCATCTGGTCGAACAGGTCCATGGCCTGCTCGGACGGCACCGGGAAGATGACCTCCGCGCTGGTTGGATCAGCGGCCTCAGCGAGCCGGAGGGTCAAAGGCATCCGACCATGGGGGGTTTAAGGATCGGTAAAGAAATGAACGAAAGGCGGTTTGAAGAACCGATGGACGACCGCCTGGAATGGGACCGGGACGGGCAGTATTTCCATTATCTGACCAAGTGGATGCATGCCCTTAACCGTCTGAGTCGAGTCCTGAATGGTGCCGCTTACCACGAGTGGGCCCTGGAACTGGCTAAAACAGCCCTGGCCCGGTTTACCTATCTCCCCAACTTCGGCCGCCGAAAAAGAATGTACTGGAAGATGAGCATCGACCTTTCCTATCCCCTGGTACGCTCCATGGGACAACACGATCCCCTCGATGGATACCTCACCTTTTGTCAGCTTCAGGCCACGACCGAACGATTTTTTAAAAAATCAACCAGGTTGGATTTGAAGACCGAGATTGCCGAACTGGCCGAAATGTGTGAAGGTCAGAGCTGGGTCACCGACGACCCTCTGGGTATCGGCGGTCTGTTGGTTGATTCCCTCCGGCTGACCCAATTGATGGCTGAGGGTTATCTCCGACCAACCGGCCTTTTGAAGATCTTATTGGACTCTGCCCAGTTAGGTTTGGAGGCTTATGTCCGAACGAGTCCCTTGAAGCTCCCGGCCGAATACCGCCTGGCTTTCCGGGAATTGGGTTTGTCCATAGGTTTGCGGGGTGTGAAAAAGGTCCGGGCGCTGGTTGAGGAAAACATCGACCTTTTGTCGGCGGCCGATGCGCTTGGGACAATGTCGGCCCTGACGGACTATGAACCATTAATCGAAACCATAGAAAAATTTTGGCTGAAACCGGACAACCAGGCGGCCGATAGCTGGACAGGACACCGGGAGATCAACCGGGTGATGCTGGCCACCAGCTTGGCTTCGGAGGGCTTTTTGAACCTTTGAAGGACAAAGAAGAGGCTCCCAATCAAGTGCTTTCCTGAAGCCAGGGCGGGGCACTCTCAAATTGAATTATCTTTTTTTGACCAAAAGACAGGTCTGGGAAATAAACCCATGTCAACTGAAATATCCGAATCCCGAAACGATAGAATGGCCCAGAATAATAAGACCGTCAATCTCAAACAAATTCGCACCGCTTCAGCTACCGTTGGGGCTTCGGCCACGGGCGCGTTGGCCACAGGTGTGCTGGCCATTGGTGCCGTTGCCTTAGGCGCCTTGGCCTTGGGGGCTTTAGCCATCGGTGCAGTCTCGGTCGGACGATTAGTCGTTGGGAGATTTTTTGTGAAAAGAATGAGGATCGGTTCGCTGGTGGTTGATGACCTGACCGTGAAAAGGTTGAAGGTCTTAGAAAGGGATTAATGGACTAGGAATTGATATCCCTATGGAGAGATGATCCTAAATTTCCTCTAATGTAGAAATCAGTCGGAGCGAAGAAATCGGTTGAATTGATTGGTGGGAATTTTCATTCCCCTTTTGTTTTATCCACATACATGTGCCGCGGGAAAAATCGTTTTGGATGCTTTCCTCCTGATGTAATAGAATGTCGCCTTGGGCGAACACCTTGCTTATTTACTAAATCATGACCTTCTAATAAGAAATAACGAATAAATCCTCTTTCTACTATCTTCAGGCATTTGTCGGGCTTCTGTCCTGGTTTTGTTTAAATTTTCAAGTGAGGAGGAAGGCCGGTTTTTTATCATTACCTGAGAAGATTATCTTGAAATATTTTTTCAACCTATAGTATAGTCCGAAAATAATTCAAACTTGAATGAAAGGAAGAAAGATGGATCAACGATTACAGGGAAAAATAGCGATTGTCACCGGGGCCGGTCAGACACCGGGGGATACGATAGGTAATGGCCGGGCCATGGCCGTTCTTTTTGCCCGGGGCGGGGCCAAGATTATGCTGGTGGATCGCCGTCTGGATTCGGCTGAGGAAACCAGGACTATGATCGAAAAGGAAGGCGGAACGGCCTTTGCCTTTGCCGCCGATGTCACTAAAATAGACGACTGCCGGCGCATTGCCGAAAAGTGTGTAGAAACCTACGGTCGAATCGATATCCTGGTCAATAATGTGGGGATCGGGGGGGAGGATTTCGGACCGGTGAAGTTAAAAGAAGAAGTCTGGGACCGGATCTACAATACCAATGTCAAAAGCGCCTTTATGACCTGCAAATATGTCCTGCCCATTATGGAACAGCAGGGCAGCGGTTCCATTCTGAATATCTCCTCGGTGGCGGCGGTGGCCAACACCTCCATGCTGGCCTATAAGACCTCCAAGGCGGCTATGAATGCCTTGACCCACTCCGTGGCCATGAAGTATGCCAAGAAGGGAATCCGGGTCAATGCCATCATGCCGGGGTTGATGAAAACCCCCATGGCCATCGAAGGGATTTCGACCGGCCGTGGCATCAGCAAGGAGGAATTGATCAAACAGAGAGACAACCGGGTTCCTCTCAAGGGGGGGATGGGGAGCGGCTGGGACATCGCCTATGCCGCCCTTTTCCTGGTTTCCGATGAAGCCAAGTTTATCACTTCCGTGATCCTGCCGGTAGACGGCGGCCAGTGCGGTATGGTGGGATAAAAAATATAGCAAAAATATTTTGCCACTAAGGCCCTAAGACACAAAGAAGGGCTTAATTTCATGAAGGTTTATCAAACATATTTCTTCGTGCCCTCGTGTCTTCGTGGCAGGCTTTTGGTTCCGACTTGTTCGGGTTAGGGAAAGAGAAAATAAAGGAGTCTCATGAAAAAAATCAAATTAGGCCGAACCGGGCTCATGGTTACCAAACCCGCCTTTGGCGTTTTACCCCTCCAGCGGGTGGAAATGAATGAAGCGGTTCGAATTTTGCGGAAGGCCTATGACCAGGGGATAAACTTCTATGATACGGCCAGGGCTTATTCCGACAGCGAGGAAAAGATAGGTAAGGCTCTGTCCGGCGTCAGAAAAAATATCATTATCGCCACCAAAACCCAGGCCCGTAAGAAGGAGAGCCTGGAAAAACATCTGGAAACTAGCCTGAAAACTTTGAAAACCGATTATATTGATATTTATCAGCTTCACAATCCCGAGAAATTACCGGACCGGGAGGATCCTGAATCGCTTTACGAGGCCCTGCTGAAAGTGAAAGAAAAGGGGCAGATCCGTTTTATCGGCATCACCAATCACCGGCGCCCCGTCGCCCTGGAGGCTGTCGCTTCTTTTCTGTTCGACACCATCCAGTTTCCCCTGAGTCTCCTGGCCACCGAAGATGATTTAAAACTGGTTGAAGCCTGTAAAAGATCCGACCTGGGTTTTATCGCCATGAAAGCCCTCAGCGGCGGTTTGATTACCAACATCCCGGCGGCCGTGGCCTTCCTGAATCAGTACGAAAACGTGGTTCCCATCTGGGGCATCCAGAGAGAATCGGAGCTGGATCAATTTATTGAACTCGAAAGGAATCCTCCCCTGTGGGACGAGGAAATGCGAAGGGCGATCGAAAAAGATCGTCTTGATCTGGGGGGAAATTTTTGTAGGGGATGCGGATATTGTATGCCCTGTCCGGCTGAAATTCCCATCAATATGGCCGCGCGGATGTCCCTTCTTTTGATGAGAGCTCCTTACGCCAGATTTTTAGAAGACAATTGGAAGGCCGAAATGATGAAGATTGAGGATTGCACCGAATGCGGCAACTGTCAGGAACAATGCCCATACCAATTAAACACCCCGGAATTGTTAAAGCTAAATCTCACTTTTTATAAAGAATTTTACTCCCAACATAAAAAATAATCCGACCGGTCCATCTTTTCGTCAAGGCCTTTGCTTCCCAGGGACCCGCCGCTGGCGGGTCCCTGGGACAGGTGATAAAAGATTGGCATCAAGTAATTAATCGTCTCATAATAATATTTACCCGGTGGGGTTGCATTTTCTTCCGTCTGTGACTTCAGGGCTGGTCTTTTCTTCGGACTTATCCAAGGGGGACCTTTGCCCCCTCCGCATTCCCGCCTGCTAAAACCGGCAGGCGGACGTAAGGTCTTCGAGCTAAAAATCGAATTGAAGTGTATAAATAGGTATAGGGGGCGTCATCCAGGATTTTTAATTGAATATCCCGGATCAGGGCCTTACGCTTTTTAACATCCAAAATCTGCTGCTGCTCCGTAATCAGCTTCCAGAGCTCCGGGTTGCTCCACTTGTAATAAGTGGAGCCCGCTAATGGCCCATAATAGGGGATAAGCCACTCCTCCGGGTCCACCCCGGCGGTGGTGACGTGAAGTGACATTTGGTATTCGAAACGGTAGGCACGGTTGAAGTATTGGGCAAACTCAAGGAAGGTCAGCTTGAGATCGATGCCGATCTCTTTGAGCATCTCTTTGATGACCTGGGCCGAATTGGTCATATTAGGCAGGTTCCAGGTAATCAGTTCAATGGAGAAACCGTTGGGATACCCGGCTTCGGCCAGCATTTTTTTAGCCTTTTCCGGATTGTATTTCACCTGATCGGCCGGTGTGAGGGAATCATCATACACCGGAGGAATCGGCCCGACACCCAGATGACCGAAACCGCCCTGAACCAGTTTCAATAATTTATTCTTATCAATGGCCATGGCAATGGCCTGGCGGACCTCTTTCTTGTCCAATGGGGGTTTGAGGGGCTGTTTACCTTCGATCCAGGGCTGAACGCGCAGAACTTGCATATGGGTACCGGGTAACTCATCGATGATGACATCCGGGGCTTCTTTCTTAACCGTATCCACCTGAAAGTGATAGAGCCCGGTTCCATCCAGCCTTCCGGCAATAAAGGCGGAAAGCACGCTGGCCGGATCGGGCATGATTTTCCAGGTAATGCCGTCTAAGTAGGGCAGTCCTTTTTTCCAGTAATTGGGGTTTTTCACCAGAGAGATGTGGGATCCCTTGATGAATTCCTTAAGGATGAAAGGGCCGGTCCCGATGGCTACATTCTTCAGGTCCCCATACTTGTCGACTACCTCCTTGGCCACAATGGCACACCAGGGAGAAGCGATGTAGCGGAGAAAGGGGGCAAAAGGCTGGGTTAATTTGAAGATGATGGTATATTTGTCCGGTGTTTCGATAGATTTAACCTTGCCGTCGAAATAATAGCTGTGTTTCATATCGGATTTTTTTCCGTGCATCCCGCTGACCCGTTCGATACTGTATTTGACATCCTCAGAAGTTACCTCCCTTCCATTGACCGGGGGGACGTTGTGAAACTTCACGCCCTTGTGGATCTTGAATTCATAGGTCGTGTCATCGATTTGCTTGACGCTTTCGGCCAGCTCCAGTTCCCATCCCGTCATCTCGGGGTTCAAACGGATCAGGCAGTTATTGGTGTTCATGGTAACGGCTGTTGTGCCGCCAGCGGTTTCCATGGCGGGGTCCAGGGACCTTGGATCGGCAGCCATGGCCGACCGGTAAATGCCGCCATACTGAGGTTTCAGAACTTCTTTCTGTTTCTTCGCTTGCTGCGCTTCAATCTTTCTCGCTTTGTCGGATAGAGTCTTTTTCATCTGGGCGGGGGCCGTGGAGACGAGAGTTATGGAAAAAAGAAAACTCAGGAGTACTAACCAGATATTTCCATTCTTAAACAACTTTCTTGATTGTTTTTGTCTGTTTTGCATTTTTTCCTCCTTTGTTGCGAAAAGGGTCAAAAGAGTTGTTTTCTTGGCTATGTCCTTGGTGAGAGTTCCCCGGTCCCTGAGAATCGATAAATCAGGGCCCTCTTTTATGGAAACAAAAAAAACGTTGGGGATTGTAATAAAAAGGATTGAGGGGAAATGGACAAAATGGTTTAACGAGGGGCGGAACCCATTCGGCCTTTAGAAAAAGAAACATAAATCCTTACCGCCTCTCCTCTTTCAAGAAGGGTGTATTGTCTAACAGTGGCCTTCAGACAAAAAACGGATTTAATGTTTACAATGCCATGAACGGATCATTGATCAAAAGGATGAACAGAGGCTTCCTTATCCAATGAGATGACAGGCCACGAAGTGACCGGGAGCGGCTTCTTTCCAGACCGGGGTCGACTCCGAGCAGATTTTTTCTTTCCGCTTGCACCGGGGGTGAAAGCGACACCCGGGGGGCGGGAATATGGGACTGGGTATTTCCCCTTCCAAAGCGATCGAGGTCCTTTTGCCCTCGGCCACCGGGTCCGGCACCGGGATGGATGACAAAAGGGCCTGAGTATAAGGATGGAGGGGCTTGGCAAAAAGCTCGTTTTTTTCAGCCAGTTCGACCATGATGCCCAGATACATGACCGATACCCGGTGACTGATGTGCTTGACCACCGAAAGATCATGGGAAATAAAAAGGTAGGACAAGTTGAATTGTTCTCTCAGGTCTTCCAGAAGATTGATGACCTGGGCTTGAATGGAGACGTCCAGGGCGGAAACCGGCTCGTCACAGACGATCAATTCCGGGCGGACGGCCAGCGCTCTGGCGATACCGATCCGTTGTCTCTGTCCCCCGCTGAATTCATGAGGATAGCGATGGACATCGGTAGGATTCAGCCCCACCAGTTTCATCAATTCCAGCACCCGTTCATAACGGTCTCTCTTCTTTTCCGGTATACCGTGTACTTTCATCGGTTCCCCGATGATCTCCTTTACCGTCATACGGGGGTCGAGTGAGGCGTAGGGGTCCTGAAAGATCATCTGCATATATTGACGCATGCGTCTTAGAGCGTCCCCTTTCTCCAGACAGAGGTCTTTGCCCTGGAAAAAAACCTGACCTTCGGTAGGCCGGTAAAGCTGCAGTACGCCTCGGGCCGTCGTGGATTTCCCGCAACCGCTTTCCCCCACCAAACCCAGGGTCTCCCCCTTTTCCAGAAAAAAGCTGACCCCATCCACCGCTTTTATGAATAGTGTTTTCCCCTTGCCCAGGACGCCAAGATGGATGGGGAAATGGACTTTCATGGCGTTGACTTCAAGTATTTTGTTGTTACTGGTTTGCATAGGGAACCTTCCAACAGGACACATAATGGCCTGGAGTTATTTCTTCAACCGGAGGCAGGCGATGATAACAATAGTCGTCCCCGATAGGACAGCGGGCAATAAAAGCGCAGCCTTTGACCAGTTCGCGCATGAGGTCCGGCGGGGCGCCGGCTATGGAAAAAAGCCTTTCCTGGGTTTCCTTATCCACTCGGGGAATAGATTTAAGCAGGCCTTTGGTGTAGGGGTGCAGGGGATCTCTGAAGAGTTCAGGAGTTGTCGCCATTTCAACAATCTTTCCTGCATACATGACCATGATGCGATCGGTGGTTCCGGCTACGGCCCCGAAGTTATGGGTGATAAGGACCGTGGCCGCCCCCAGATCCCTGGCCAGGGCCCGGATCAGGCGAAGGATCTGATCTTGAATAGTGACGTCCAGGGCGGTGGTCGGTTCGTCGGCCAGAAGGATGGTGGGATTGCAGGAAAGGGCCATGGCAATCATGACCCGCTGTCTCAATCCTCCGCTAAGCTGATGGGGATAGGACCTGAGTCTCATCTTCGGCTCTGAAATGCCCACCTTGTTCAGGAGCTCGATGCAGCGGTCTTCCAGGGCGCTGTCCTTCAATTTCAAATGCAGTTTCATGACCTCCTGCATCTGTTTTCCAATGGTCAGGACAGGATTCAAAGAGGTCATGGGGTCCTGAAAGACCATGGAAATCCGGTTTCCTCTGATCCGTTGCATCTCCCTTTCAGATAGTTTTAGAAGTTCTACGCTGTCAAATTTAAGAGTCGCCGCCTGAATCTTTCCCGGAGGGATGGGGATTAGACGCATGACGGAAAGGAAGGTGACGGATTTCCCGCAGCCGCTTTCTCCCACCACCCCCAGGGATTCTCCCGGGAAGAGGGAGAAAGAGATATCCCGTACCGCGTTAAGTGTGCCGTCGCGGAGGTAGAATTTTACATCCAATCCCTCCACATCCAGAATAGGTTTTCTTAAAGTCTGTGTCGTTTCCATCATCTCCTGAGTCTCATCCCGCCGGTCAGCTTGGGATCCAGCAGGTCCCGCAGGGCATCTCCCAGCATGTTAAAACCGAATACCCCGGCGCTGATGGCCAGTCCGGGAAATATGGCCAGCCAGGGGCCTTTAAGCATGTAATTAATTCCGTCACCGCTCAGCATCCTTCCCCAGGAAGAGGCCGGAGGCGGTACCCCGAACCCGAGAAAGCTCAGCGAGGCCTCGGCCAGGATGGCATTGCCCAGTCCGAGGGTGGCCAGAACGATGATCGGGGCGGCCACATTGGGGAGGATATGACGGATTAAAATAGTGCTGTTCCTGCATCCGACCGCTTTGGCAGCCATGACGTAGTCGCTCTCCTTGATAGCCAGGACCGCGCTGCGGACCACCCGCGAGGCCCCGGCAAATCCGGCCAGGGCCAGGGCCAGTATGACGTTCACCTGCCCCGGTCCCAATATGGCCATTACCGTAAGCATGATCACCAGCCAGGGGAAGGACATGATGGCATCCACGATCCGCTGGATAATGGTATCGAAGGTGCCCCCGAAGTAACCGGAAATGATGCCGATGAGTGTAGACAACAGGGTGCTCATTCCCACGGCGCCGAGCCCCACGGTCATGGAAACCCGGGCCCCATAGGCTATACGGCTAAACATATCCCGGGCCAGGGCGTCGGTGCCTAAGAAAAAAGTAGTGCTGGGGGGGGCGACGATTTTCTCCCCATGGATAGTGTCCGGATTATAAGGGGATATAACCGGGGCCAAAATGGCCACCAGGACCATGCCCAGGACCAGGAGTCCGCCGAAGGCCCCAAGAGGTTTGGTCTTCACCAACTGAATGAACAAATCCAAAAGCCAGTGATGCCTCTTAGGCGGGGTGATGATTTCTTCCACACGAATGGAGACGGGGTCGATGATTTTTTCATGAGAACTGGATTCCATTTTTTTCCTTCTTGTTCCAATAAATCAAATGAAGCGTTTTTTTCCAGCCTACACCGAAGAGTCAGAAAAGTTGAGAATTTTTGTTTCGACGAACGACGAACGACGAACGCTAAACGATAAACGGATTCTTCAATCACCGGTACCGGATCCTGGGATCAAATAAACCATACAACAAATCCACGATAAGGTTGATGCTGATGATCCAGGTACAGATGAACAAATTAATGCCCTGAATGGCCGGATAATCCCGCCAGGAGATGGCATCAATGAGGTATTTCCCCATGCCCGGGAGGACGAAGATACTTTCCATGATCACCGTGCCGCCGATCAGGACGGCTATCTGGAGGCCCATGATGCTCAAGACCGGGATCAGGGCGTTTTTCAGGGCATGGCGGACCACCACCACCCAGCCGGCCAGTCCTTTGGCCCGGGCCGTGCGGATGTAATCTTCTTTCATGACCTCCAGCATCATGGTCCTGGTCATCCGCATGATCCCGGCGGAAAGGGCAATGGACAGAATGAACGATGGAGCCACTAACTGGGAAAGGCTCTTGAGAGGATCTTCGGAAAAGGCTACATAATCCATGGGCGGGACCCATCTGAACCAGATGGCCCCAAAAACCAAGAGCAAGGTGGCGATCCAGAAACCGGGTATGGAAAGGCCCCCTATGGCCGCACTGCGCAAAAGATAATCGGACCAGCGGTCCTGGTAGATAGCCGACAGGACCCCGATAGGCACCCCCATGAGGATGGTCCAGAACAGGGCCATAAGTCCCAGGCGAAGGGTGGTCGGCAGACGCCGGGCCAGTTCTTCGGTAACCGGCTTCCCGCTCCAGAGGGATTTCCCCAGGTCGCCCTTGAATACGTTTTTCATGTACATAACGTACTGGATGACCAGAGGTTTGTCCAGCCCCAGGGTTTTTCTCAGTTCAGCTTCATCGTCCGCATAGCCCTGTTCGGCGATCATAATCGCCACCACATCTCCGGGCAGAAGTCGTACGATACTGAAGATAAAAAATGAAACCAGCAGGAGGGTCGGTATCAGGAGCACGATCCTCCTTAAAATATACCAGCGCAGCATGGAAATTTTCCTTTAATTTGAATCAGGCAAGGGGCACGAGGCTATAGGCTATAGGTCAATATGTTGTTACTTTTGATTTTATTGCCTATAGCCCATTGCCTATGGCCTGTTTTGCTTTAGTGTTTTTCCATCCAATACGTTTCCCCAACTATGGGTTGATAATCGAGGAGGTAGAATTTTAAGTGAACATAGGGTCTTCGAGCTATAAATCGAATCTGGGTGTAGAGATAGGTATAGGGTGAATCATCCATGATTTTTAATTGAATATCCCGGATCAGGGCCTTACGCTTTTTAACATCCAGGATTTGCTGCTGCTCGGTGATCATCTTCCAGAGCTCCGGATTGCTCCATTTATAATAAGTGGAGCCTGCTAATGGCCCGTAATAGGGGATCAGCCACTCCTCCGGATCCACGCCTGCGGTAGTGACGTGAAGAGACATCTGATAATCGAAGCGGTAGGCCCGGTTGAAGTATTGGGCAAACTCAAGAAAGGTCAGTTTAAGATCGATCCCCACTTCTTTAAGCATTTCTTTCAGGACCTGCGCCGGCGCCGTCATATAGGGCAGGTTCCAGGTAATCAGTTCGATGGAAAAACCATTGGGATACCCGGCGTCGGCCAGCATTTTTTTAGCCTTTTCCGGATTGTACTTCACCTGATCGGCCGGTTTGAGGGCATCATCGTAAACCGGGGGAATCGGTCCGACACCCTCGTGGCCAAAACCGCCCCAGGCCAATTTTAACAACCTGGGTTTGTCGATGGCCATGGAGATGGCCTGGCGGACCTCTTTCTTATCCAGGGGGGGTTTGAGGGGCTGTTTGCCTTCAATCCAGGGCTGAACCCGAAGGACAAACATATGGGTGCCGGGAAACTGATCGATGATTGCATCCGGGGCCTCTTTCTTGACGGTATCCACCTGAAAGTGATAGAGCCCACATCCATCCAGCCTTCCGGCAATAAAGGCTGAAAGCACGCTGGCCGGATCGGGCATGATTTTCCAGGTAATGCCGTCTAAGTAGGGCAGTCCTTTTTTCCAGTAATTGGGGTTTTTCACCAGAGAGATGTGGGATCCCTTGATGAATTCTTTGAGGATGAAAGGGCCGGTCCCGATGGCCACATTCTTCAGGTCCCCATACTTGTCGACCACCTCCTTGGCCACAATGGCACACCAGGGAGAAGCGATGTAGCGGAGAAAGGGGGCATAAGGCTGGTTTAATTTAAAAATGATAGTGTACTTATCCGGCGTTTCGATGGATTTGATCTTGCCGTCGAAATAATAGCTGTGTTTCATGTCGGTTTTTTTGCCGTACATCCCGCCGACCCGTTCGATGCTGTATTTGACATCCTCCGAGGTTACCTCCCTTCCATTGACCGGGGGGATGTTGTGAAACTTCACGCCTTTGTGGATCTTGAATTCATAAGTGGTGTCATCGACCTGTTTGACGCTTTCGGCCAGCTCCAGTTCCCATCCCGTCATCTCAGGGTTCAAACGCAGCAGACAGTTATTGGTATTCACCGTGACCGCCGTTGTTCCTCCGGCGGTTTCCATGGCAGGATCCAGGGACCGTGGATCAGCATTCATAGCGGACCGGAAAATACCACCATACTGAGGTTTCAGGGCTGCTTTTTGTTTCTTCGCTTCCTGTGCCTCAATCTTTCTTGCTTTCTCGGATAGAGACTTTTTCATCTGTGCGGGTGCCGTGGACACCAGGGCCAGGGAAAGAATGATACCCAGTATCATCATCCACATGGACCAACCTGTAAAGTAATGCTTTCTTGCTTTTCTCATCTTACCCTCCTAAAAAATTAAAATTAATAATTTATCAAATACACTCCAAAAAACCCGGGCAGAAGTCCACTGGCTTTGGAATAATATTCTTCAAGGGTTTGTTCTGTTCCAAGAAAAGAAATTTTTCAGCCGATGAAAAAATCAGGATAGATCGAAGTAAAAATTAAGCTGGTTAACCATTTAGTTGATTGAAAATCGCTCAAACCCATTGATTTTACCTTTCTCTGTAGCGAAAGTAAGGTTGCTCCGGCCTATTGGGGGCAGGCAGATAACGGGTAATATATTGTCGATGATAATCTATCGCGGTTTTTTTTCAAAACTAAACTGTTACGATATTGGAGTGGAAATCCATTATACCATAGAATGGATAAGGAATATTTATTGGAGTTTTTAATTCGAATTTTGAATTCCTGGGCCAATTTTTTTCTATATAAGAAAATCGGGTCAGTAAGTAATTAAGCGAATGGTCTTATTATTTAAGTTTTATTTGTCACGTATTATACTTTTAGATAGAAAGGAGTCAAGAAAAAAAGAAAAGGGAAAAACTTCACAAAGAGCGTCTTTGGGGTTGGATTGGACCTCCGGGTTAGGGTCGTATTACCCGGGTTTGATACCGATCATTTTATTCTGAAGGGTGATGTCGGTGAAGAGACCAAAATCGAAAATCAACTTTACAGGGGATGGGAATTATTGTTCCGTTATTCTCCGTTCGTTCCTTTAATTGGAAAAAGCCCGGCGTCGGGTGGTGCTTCAAACGCCGAAAGAGGGTTTAATGGGGTACCAGACCCTTTCCCTTAGAATAACGGAGCCTCCGGGAAAGGGGAGATTGATCGTTTTTCAAGATGGCACAAGTTTTGCTCCTATTAAATTAATGAGATACAAATTTTCAATTTAATTCAAAGGAGAAAAACCAATGAGTGCAAATATCCATCAGAGTGTCAGCCTGGTTAAAAAGGAAGTCCGGTTAGACAAGATATCTCCGGAATCGGAGCAGGCCCCGGCGGTTCGGATGCAAAAGGAACTGCTGGAGGAGGCCCTTCGTTTGAAAGCCAGCGATATTCATGTGGAGCCCATGGAAAGGACGGTCCAGATCCGTTACCGGATCGATGGCTGGCTGATCAAGGGGCCGGTCTTTCCCCGCTCGGCCCTGGAGTCTTTAGCTTCCCGTTATAAAATAAGTTGTAATCTGGATATCAGTGAAAAAAGGATCCCCCAGGACGGAAGCTTTCGAATTCAATATCAGGCGAAAGCCATTGATCTCAGGGTCTCCTTCCTTCCCACCCTGTGGGGGGAGAAGGTTGTGATCCGCATTCTGGATACCCATCAACCTTTTCTGGGAGTCGATCAATTGGGGCTTCCGGCATCCCAACTGGAAAGACTTTCCGCTATGATCGAACGTCCCCAGGGATTGATCCTGGTCGTCGGGCCTACGGGCAGCGGAAAGACCACCACCCTCTACTCCATCCTCCGGACCATCCATCGGGAAGGCATTAATATCATCACGGTGGAAGATCCCATTGAGTATGCCCTGGAAGGAGTGAACCAGATTCAGGTTTTTGAAAAAGTCGGGCTGACTTTTGCCAACACCCTGCGCTCCATACTCCGGCAGGACCCGGATGTCATTCTAGTCGGGGAAATCCGGGATGAGGAAACGGCCCGGATCGCCTTGAGAGCGGCCTTTACCGGGCATTTGGTTCTCAGTACCCTTCATACCAATGATGCTGTTTCCACTATTACCCGTCTTTACAATCTGGGTCTGGAACCTTATGTCCTTTCTTCCTGTTTATTGGGGATCCTTTCCCAAAGATTGATTCGAAGAAACTGCCCCCAGTGCCTGAGCCCCTATCAACCCGAAGCCTCGGTTTTGGAGCGGTATCAATTGCATTTGCCGGAGGAAAATATTTATTATCAGGGGAAGGGTTGTTCCGCCTGCCGGGGACAGGGGTATGAGGGGCGGGAAGGGGTTTTTGAATTATTGACCGTCACTCCTGCTTTTCGGGAGGCGATCCGGATGAAGGCCTCGGAAGCTGAATTGCGGCATATGGCCGTCCAGGAAGGCATGGAAACTCTGCTGGACTGCGGCCTGCGGAAGGCGAAGTCCGGTTGGATCAATCCTGAAGAAATGATGAGGGTCATTCCCTATGAGGTTGGCTCCCGCAGTTGTCCGGTTTGCTTCCATCCCGTAGAACATTTTTTTGTCACCTGTCCTAATTGCTCTCTTCCCCTGGTCCTTAAATGTTCGGATTGCGGGAAAAGGCTTCAGACTTCCTGGAAGGCCTGCCCGTATTGCGGAAAGGGTCTTTGACCCCCCTTACGAGGGGGGTTGCCATTTTTTTGATAATAAAAAAGGGCGGTGGAACTTGACAGGAGTTATGAATAGTGGTAGAAATCATCCTGTCGGGACGTAGCGCAGTCTGGTAGCGCACCTGAATGGGGTTCAGGGGGCCGCTGGTTCAAATCCAGTCGTCCCGACCAAAATAATAAAATTGGGGTTAATCCGCAGGGCTGGGATTAACCTCTTTCTTTGTTAAGCCCTCAGGCCTTAGGGGGCTCAAATGCAAAAAAAATTTGGGCTTTCGTCGAATGACGAACTAAGAACGGCATTCTGATGAAATTTTGTTCTTTCATGTGCGACCAGGCCGATAATAAAAAAGCCCAACATGCGGCTTGCCTGGCCTTCAACGGCGTGTATTGTGGAGTACTTCAACGAGTCATCGAAAAAGGGACACCCTGCCTGGTCGAAGTCCGGCCGAAAGCCCCGGCCAGGCCGAGAATAAAAAAAGGGAAGACTCAATCGTAGCAGCGCTTAAACCGCGCCTCAAATTCCTCCGGAGTGAACCTATAATCTTGAGTGCCGTAACATTCCACTGAAAAAGAAGCACAGACACTTCCCATCCGGGCGGCCTGCTCAATGGGCAAACCCCGGACTAAGCCTCCGACCAATCCTCCCCGATAAGAATCGCCCGCGCCGGTTGGATCTTCAACGGTCCTGGCTTTCGCCGCCGGAATGCCCATTTCTTCGCTGGGGGTCAAAATTTGTGAGCCCATATCCCCCAGGGTTACAATAATGGCCCTGGTTTTCTTCAGCAAGTTCCCTTTGGATACACCGGTTTTATTTATGACCAGATCCAGCTCGTAGTCGTTGGTGATCAAAATCCAGCACCCCTCAATGGCCTGAAGTAAATCAGCACCGCTTAACCTGGGTATTTGCTGGCCGGGATCGAAAATATACTTGATTCCCTTGGCTTTGCAGGCTTGAGGATATTGGATCATGTCCTCCAGATTACCGGGAGATACTATGACCAGGTTCTCTTCCGGGTCCAGCCGATTGAAATCCAGCCCTGCAGAAAACTTCATGGCCCCCGGATTGAACCCGGTGATCTGGTTGTCGGATCGATCGGTTGTAATATAAGCCCCTGCGGTTAATTCCTCTTCTACGATTTTGATGCTTTTGGTTGAGATGCCGTTCTTAACCAACCATTCGAAGTATCGGTGATAATCATGTCCAATAGTAGCAGAAATTTCGGGCGATTCCCCCATCAAAGATAAGGCGTAAGCGATATTGCCGGCCGTGCCTCCGAATTTTTCTTTTAAACCGTTGACTGCGAAGGAGAGATTAAGCATATGGATTTTTTCAGGGAGGATATGCTCCGCGAAGTAACCCGGGAAATCCATGATCCGGTCGTAAGCCAAAGAACCAGAAACAATGATATTCATAAGGTAAGGCCTTTCAAATCAATTCTAAATCATCGTCCATGATAAAACGCAACCAGTCATGGACTCTGGGTTCGGTTGAAGTCAATCCGGTCATATCGGAGTCGTCAATGATTTGTTCCTGGGTAACAAAGCACACCGGCCAACCGGGAATTCCCGGTGAAACCCCGCTGTGATCGTTTATTCGGTAGGCAATGAATCCCGTCTCAGAGCAGGATATCCGGTATCTTCGTTCACGACATCTGATTCGGATCGTCTGGTTCAGCCATCCTTTACCGACGAAAACACCGATAAATTCTTCAAGGACCTCCGGGGGCTTTTTGGGGATAGGATTTCGAGAAGATTTATGCTTTGGTTTCATGATCCTTCGCTAAAATCAGGGGTGTCAGCCTCCCCACTTAATTCGGCTGCATCTGTTCTGATGGACTTGTAAGAAGTCCATCAACAGGCCGAGGACGATTAAGTCCCGGCCTGGGGTGAAGGTGGAACCACTTGAATTCACTTCAAGTGGCGGGAGAGGGGAAGTCCTTTCCCGCCTCGTGAAAAGTCGTTTTTTGACTTTTTACGAGGTTGTCAGTTTTGATTATTCCGAA
>JACQYK010000048.1 GCA_016208255.1 Deltaproteobacteria bacterium
ATCACGGTGCGCAGGCTGGAAAGATCAAGATTCCGGGTGACCGACTCCGGCACCTGGAGCAATCTGACGACCATGGTAGGAACCAGATGGGTGGAGGTAACCCGGTGCCTGGCCACCAACTCGAGGAATTGCAGCGGGTCAAATCGCGGCTGATAGACCGTGGTTCCCCCGAGCACAAAAGTAACGGCATTAAAGTAGGTGGGGGCTGAATGGTAAATCGGGCAGCAAACCAGGTGTACCTCGTCGGGAACCATTTTCAGAAAGCCAATCGTGGCAAACAGGAAATCCAATACGCCCGGTTTATTGGTAAAATCTGTCTTGCGGGCCGCCCCTTTAGGCCGGCCGGTGGTCCCCGAGGTATAAATCATGGCCGTGCCCGCTTCTTTAGCCGGGGGGAGGTTGTCCAGATCCATCTCCGGCGGGTCTTTAAACAGGGTTTCATAATCAAGGGCCCCGGCCGGACAAGGCCCTCCGAATGAGATGAAACCGCCGGGTATGACCTTGGGGAAATTTTCCTGATAGGGAAGGATGCGATCCGCAAATTCATGCCAAAAAATAAGGACCCGGGAATCCGAATTTCCGGTGATGTATTCAATTTCCGGCGGTTTCATCCGGTAACCGATCATAACCAGGCCTACTTCAAGATAAGCAAGGGCCATCGAGACTTCAGCGTGTTCGGGAAGGTTGTAGGTCATGAGGGCCACCTGATCCCCGGGTCTGACCCCCAATCCATAAAGGCTCCGGGCCAGAGCCCGGGCCCTTTCCTGTAATTGTCCATAAGTCATGGACCCTTCAAGCCCGATAACCGCGGTTTTGTCCGGGTGTTTCCCGGCGTTGAGTTCCAGGAAATTGGTTGGTTTCACACGGGTCGTCATTTCGGACATAATAGTCTCCTTTCAAAAGGGATCCATTAAAATGAGTTTTTCCGCACCCTGTTAATTGTATCAATTTGGCTTTTTGAAATTCAAAGGCTATCTTTGACAGGATTTACAGGATTGCTTTGATTTTGGAGCCTGAGCAAATAACTTTAAATCCTGTTGATCCTGTCAGATATTTATTTCTTTATAATGATGATCAGGAGACCATTTCTTCGATAATCTCTTTTACGGGCCGGATCTTTTTAATCAGGGCGCTGATCTGGCCTCCTCCCCAGGTTTTGCTCGCGTCGCCCGCTTTGTATTCCTTGCTGAGGTCCAGGCCGGAAGCCATCATTTGGCGCATCTCATCGTTGATCAGAGTCCGCATGGCTATACCGAGCCTGGGCAGCAGCACCGTGCCGGCATCAGTGCAATCGATGATAGCCTGTTTCCATTCCTGGGGGGCCGGGCTCTCCTCCGTGGCCAGAAAAGCGGTCCCGATCTGTACTCCCTGGGCACCTAAAGCCAGGGCGGCTCTGAACCCCCGTCGGTCGGCTACCCCTCCGGCGGCCGCGACCGGAATATCAACCAGATCACAGACCAGGGGGATCAGGATCATGTTGCTGGACTCGGGACCGGTGGTTCGCAGCCCTCCGGATTCCGCTCCGGAAACGACCACCCCATCCGCCCCGGCTTCAACCGCTTTCAGGGCCAGCGGGGCGGCCAAAATAACATGCAGGCCCTTCAGGCCCAGTTCCTTAATCTTGGGATAGATTTTTTTGGGGGCTCCGGCCGAGGTGGTCACGGTTTTGATCCCTGCTTCGGCCAGGATCTCCAGGATGGCCTCATTGTGCGGGTTCATGGCAATCATCAGATTGGCACCGAAAGGCTTATCGGTCAGTTCCTTGACCCCGGCGATCAACTGTTTGACCTTATCCAGGTTTTGGACAAAGCCCAGGGCCAGCATACCAAAGCCGCCGGCCTCGGACACCGCGGCCACCATTTTGGGATCATTCAATTCACCGATAGGGCCTTGAATGATGGGGTACTTGCTACCTAAAATTTCAAGAATTTGAGACATGCTAATAACCTCCTTAGTTTTGGACTTGTTTGGCCAAACTGGTCAACGGGGCTTCCCTCAAATCTTTTTTATTCTTTGGCGAGCCCCACTTACGGGTTTGCTCACCATGAACATCGCGCCATTCGGAGATTTCAAATATCCCCTTTGGCAGAGTAGGGGCACCGGACCACTCAACCGGTCGGACCATTTTACCCTATCATCACCCAAAGGGAAATAATTTAAGAAATCTTTATTATTGTTCTGAATGCGGCGACTTTGATTCAATTAATTGAAAAATCAGACTTTGGTACGTATAGCTTCCTGAAGTCCGCAGATCTGCATTTATAAGAATACAAAATAGCAAAGCGAAATCGTCTTTATTGAAGATGATGAATCTTT
This sequence comes from Deltaproteobacteria bacterium, assembly GCA_016208255.1. Lineage (GTDB taxonomy): Bacteria > Desulfobacterota > RBG-13-43-22 > RBG-13-43-22 > RBG-13-43-22 > RBG-13-43-22. Next base: position 2,317 of record JACQYK010000048.1, read on the forward strand.
CTGATATTATCCAGAAACCTGCTCAATACCTTGTTGGGCCTGAACGAATCCAAAGGAAGGAGATACCATGAACGATCTGGCAAGCTTATCAGCCACAAAGCTCGTAGAGGCGCTGAAGAACAAGCAGATGGGTTCTCTGGAACTACTGGAGTTCTACATTGAGTTCAATGGTCAAGAATCAAATTACGGGACGTACTCGGCCCATGGAACTCCTTGAGCCTTGTCTCTTACCTCCCCGCTACGGTGGCCCCTATCGGCTTCACGCCCGCCGGCTTGCCGGTAGGTGTCCAGATTATTGGGCCTTATTTGGAAGATCACACACCCATTCAATTCGCCTCCCTGCTGGAGGAACAAGTGACGGGTAGCTTCAAGGTGCCGTCCGGCTTTGAATGATCTCTATGATTGTGCACGGTAATGCAGTTACGGGGAAGTAGCGGTATTTTTAAAGTCGGTTCGGGAAGAAAAAAGTTCCAACGAATCAATTCACTCGACCGCTAAACGCGACGCATGATCTTTCTATTAATAACCTACAAACAGTAAAATAAGGAGGACCGCATTATGAATAAAAATAAGAAGGGGTTGAGAATTATCGCAGGTTTGATTTTTCTAATATCTCTGACAGCCCTTACTTCTGCAGTCGGATTGGCCGCGCCGGCGGAAAAGCCCGTAACCTCGAAGGAATGGGCGGAAAAACTTGGGCTGGACTGGGGGCCAAAATACTGGCCCACCAAACCGGTGCGGGGCGGTATTTTTAATACGGCCGCCCCTTTGTACATCGGTCTGATGAACCCCAACCACTGGCCGGTAAACGACTGGGTGTCCATGGGGTATTTTTATGAAAGACTCATTATAACCGATGGGAAATACAGACCCACGGTGCCCTGGCTGGTGGTGTCCTGGAAATATTTGGATGATGTAACGGTGGTTATGAAGCTGCGGCAAGGCATTCAGTTCCACGACGGCACTATCTTCAATGCCGAAGGTCTCAAATACCAGATGGATTGGGTCAGGGATCCGAAAAACGGGGCCTGGAACCGGGCCTTTCTTGAACCGTTAGACTCTATTGAAGTGATAGACCCCTACACGGTCAAGTGGCATTTTAAGAGACCCTGGGCCACATTCCTGGCAGTCGTGGCCGGTGCTACGGGAAATGCCATTTCAGCCAAGGCCCTGAAAGCCGACGTAGCCCTGAGGGATTCCAAAAGATTGGCAGGGCCGATGGAAAGAGAAAAGAAAAATGTGGCTGAGGCGGAGAAAGAAGCCGCCGCCGCTACTGGTGATGCGGCTGAAAAGGCCAAGGCCAAGCTGGAAATGGTCAGGAAAAAGTTGACCACGCTGGAGGAAGAATATAAAAAGACCGCTGCCCTGGTTGACGGGGCCAAGGAATTGGACAACAACCCGGTCGGTACCGGACAATATATGCTGGATGAGGCCAGCCCCGGTAATTACTTAAAGTTAAAAAGAAACCCCAACTGGTGGTTTGCCAAGTTCACTGGCCGGGATATGCCTTACTTTGACGGGATCAAAGTCAGTGTCATCCCCGATCCCTCGGTCAGACTGGCCAACCTAAGGGCCGGGAAGCTCCAATCCATGAATGTCGAACCATCCATGTACCCCATGATTAAGAAAGACCCCAATCTGAAGCATTATGTTTCTCCCGCGCCCCACCAGGTCGGCCTGCGTTTTAATCTGAAAGAAGGCCCGTGCAAGGACATCCGGGTGCGCCGGGCCATCTCTCATGCCCTCGATCGAAAAGCCTTGATTGCCGGTGTCACTTTCGGATTGGGCCGGCCGGCCACTTCTATCTTTCCCATTGACCACTGGTCCCATAACCCCAATCTTAAACCGGTCAGCTATGACCCGTCGCTCTCCAGGAAGCTGCTGGCCCAGGCCGGTTATAAAAATGGATTGCCTATAAAGGGATATATGCTTAATACGGACATTTCAATAACCCTGGCCGAGGCCATCAAGAATATGCTGACCAAGGTGGGTATCACCTGGAACGTTGAGATACTCGATTCGGCAGCCAGCAGCCAAAAGATGAGGAAGCTCGATTATGATTTTGCCCAGGGCGGTTGGAACTGGATTCATGATCCGGATCTCATAGCCACCGGTCTTTATCATCCGGATGGCGGTTTTAATTTCGGAAGGAGTCATAATGAAAAAGCGATAACCCTGATTGAAGACGGCCGCAAAGAGGTTGGCTTCGACAAAAGGGCCAAAATTTATATGGAGTTGGAAAAGGTGATCTATGACAACTATGAAGATGCCTTTTTATGGTATCCCATGAGTATAACGGTTCATCAAAAAAACGTCCAGGGATGGAACCATGAGATGTACCTTAAAAACAGAGAGGCCCATTATTATACACACCCCCTTTGGTTTAAAGGCGGGAAACCGTAATGGAATTGGGCTCAAGTCTTTTCTTTATTGTTTTGGTCAAAGGGAAGGTGGATAATAGTATCTGGAATCGCCTCGACACCTCTGCTTGTGGAAATCCGCATCAAACGACATCATCAGCTGAAGGATAACACCAATACAAAAGACTGACCCTGGAGCAAAGGAGGTGTAATTGTTTCAAATGTTAAAAGATCTTTCTGACCTTAAATCTGAAATTCACCTAAATCTGTTTAATCGAGGTCACCCCGCCACCTTGCGAGTCTATGTTCGCCGGTAGGCGATGGATGGTTATTGGTTGTCCGCCAATGGCGTGACAACCAATAAATCAAGTTGTCTCTGCGGCTCTGAGAGCTCTGTGAGAGATATACCTTTGTCCTGCTTTTGTCTATATATGTCTGTGGCAAGATAGCTAAAATCTTACAATTTTTCAAATTCGCCATGCCGGCCGGAACCCTCAGCGAAACGGGCCGCTCCGGTCTGGGCCTCTTGTTCGATGGCCCTCAGGCCATGTTGAAATTCATTGGCCATGGCCTCTTCAAAGGAAAGGTCAAATTGCTCATAGGCGGAGAGGCGGTCATTGCGCAAACAAATTTGAGGGAAGGCGGTCAGTTGACGGGCCAGCTCCTGGGCGGCCTGCCGGGCCGTACCCTTGGGGACCACCCGATTGACCAGCCCCATTTCCAAAGCCTCCTTAGCCCCGACCGGCCTCCCGGTTAAGATCAGATCCAGTGCCCGGCTGAGACCGATCAGGCGCGGCAGGCGGACGGTTCCGCCATCGATCAAAGGCACACCCCAGCGACGGCAGAAGACCCCCAGCACGGCGTCTTCCTCCATCACCCGCAGATCACACCACAAGGTCAGTTCCAGCCCTCCGGCCACAGCGTAACCGGCAATGGCCGCGATGACCGGCTTATTCAGGCGCATCCGTGTCGGCCCCATAGGCCCGTCGCCATCCGGTTCCAACTGATTGGATCGACCTTCAGCCAGTTTTTTTAAATCCGCTCCGGCACAAAAAAAGCCCTGATCTCCGGAAAAGACCGCCACCCGGGCCTCCTCATCGGCTTCGAAGGTCCGAAAGGCCGAGGCCAATGCGGCCGCAGTCGGCCGGTCTACGGCATTGCGCACCTCAGGCCGGCTTAAGATGACGGTCGTTACCGGACCGTCCTTTTCCACATAGACTGCCATAGCCACCTCCTGGTTTTAAAAAAATATTATCTCGCCCGTTCCCTTCGGTCTCTCGAGCTCACAGAGAACACAGAGAAAGACTGGTTAGTTAAGTCTGAATCTCTGAGTGGGAGATTCAGACTAACCGGTCCGGCCTCCGGCACAACCCGCAAAGTCTTTAGTGGTCTGAGGCTTCGGTGCCCGATAACGCCTGATTGGTTTTTCATTGCGGTCCTTCTCAACCGCAATGAAAAAAAATCTGCCCCTCTCAGCGACCTCTGTGCACTCAAGCGAAGCGGGCGAGAGATTAAAAGATCTTTCTTCATTTCTTTGGACTCAGCTTTTCCCGCAAGGTAGGCCAGACCTTCGGCTCCACCGGATTACCCAGTATTTTATTCGCACCCAGGGTCGGAACAATATGAGGTATTCTAAAAGGTGATGGATCGTTCAGCCGGTTTCCGGAAAGAAAGAGATTTTCTGAAACCAGTTGGAGTTTTTCTTCAGGAATGGAAAACAACATCTCCTGGTCCTGCACACCCCCCATCACCCGGTCCCCCATCCCCGGCGCGACCACCTGGCATTCTCCGGTCAGATAAGTGCGAATAATACCTTCCTTGCAACTGGATTCCATACCATTAAAGTGGCTGACCAGGTCGGCCCCGTCATAAGTGGCGGCCAGAATCAGGTGCGAAAGGATTAAAGGAGAGCAAAACAACATA
>JACQYK010000114.1 GCA_016208255.1 Deltaproteobacteria bacterium
TGGAGGGGGTCAGGGGCAACCCTGATTCCTACTCCAACCACCGACAATGACTTTTCCTCCGGCGGACTAATGCCGGAGGAAAAACTGCCGGCCCGAAAGGCAGATGGATCTGGTTGACAGGTCGTCAATCTGATCATATAGTTAAGTCTGTTTTTGTCTGCGTTTTCTGCGGCAAAAAAATTAACAATGCACGGGGTCCCGCTCAGCCACACGGGCATCGATCAATCGCTTACAATCATTTCTCGGCTTCGGATGTCATTTCGGCAACAATGGCCGGATCAAACCCTTCAAGAGCTTTCTCTTCTTTTTCAGCATCTTTTCGACAATAGCGCGTCCAGGGAATAATCTTCAATCGGTTCATGGCAATCGGTTTTCCACAGGCTTCACAATTTCCATACCTTCCGCCGTCCATTTTTTCCAGGGCCCGATCGATCTCACGGATCTGCCTTCGCTCAGTTTCATCCAATGGCCTGAAGGACTCCGTTATCTCGATTTCCTGGGCCATTTCTTCAACCTCAATTTGGGGTTCCGAAGTTTCCTCCCAACGATTTTCCAGGTCTTTGACTTCTTTTAAAATTTCCTTCCTTTTTTTAAGGAGTAAGTTCTGTAATAAAGCGAGATTCTTGTCAGTAAGCGTCGGCCCTTTTGACTTTGCCCTCGTTGACTTTTCTTTCTTTTTGGTCACCATAGGCCTTCTCCCTTTCAACCGGAAATTTATCAGGATCCCCTTCAACTTTCCTGAATTCTTTTGCAATAAATCAAATGATATAATAAAAAAGGCTTCTAAGACATAGAGTAGAGGCTGTATTTTTTTTTATTGACCGGTATTTATTTTAATTCTATACTTTTCAAGAATATCTAATGGAATCGACTTTTTATTAGAAATACTTGGGAACATGGCTTTGTTGAATGTACTGCTCATAGAAGACAATCTTACTTTTCGAGAAGTCTTAAAGGAGCATCTTGAAAAACATTTCCCTTTTATGGTCATAGAAGAAGCCGCAAATTGTGGTCAGGCCTTGCAAAGAATTCACGAAATTTCACCTCATCTAATTTTCATGGACATGAACTTGCCTGAGATGAACGGCCTTAAACTAACTCAGGAAATAAAAAAAGAGTTTCCCGGTATTCATATCGCTATTATAACCGGTTATGATCTTTTGGAATATCAACACGCCGCCCTGCAAGCGGGAGCGGACCGTCTTTATCAAAAAGATGCCTTGAAATGGGAAGAATTGGAGAATTTTATCAATTCAATCTTACATCCTTCCACCGCCTCCGCCTTTAAGTAGTTTCCATTCGGAAATCCAAGATATCCGGATGGAGCTTTCAGCAATAAGCGGCCAGCACTCAGTCAACCCAATAATGATTAAAGTTGTTGCTGAACGCTGAAAGCTGACCGCTAATCGCTGATTTAACCCGCCCTCCCCTGCTTCCCAGGCCCTGACTTTTAACCGCTATCGGTCCTGGTGCCCGGGAGCAGGGGTTTCCATCGCGCATTAACATTTTCCTATTGGGGGGTGATGCCCGCCGCCGCCATGGCCAAGGTTTCATAGCGTTTCAGCGGGGATTCGGCGTAGATCATCATCTTCTGAGCCGCCATGGACCCTTCGGCATGAACGGTGGTCACTTCATGAAAGGCTGACTCATGGGAACAGATATGTCTCATGGTCTCGTGGACCATTTTTAGCCGATCCAGGGTGCTGTATTTTTCCGCTCCTCCCAGATAGTGCTCCAGATAATCATGGATATCGGGGTTCTCCAAATCTTTTTTGTCCGGTGAGGTGGCAACGATGCCGCCGCTGATGTCCTGGATCAGTTCGACGAAGTTGTGGTATTTACTGGCGAAATGAAGTTTGGCCATATTGGCTATCAAGGGATTGGGAACGGCGATATTGCCGTGCATAACCGGGTCATTGGCCGCCGCGTTGGCCAGGGCGCGGAGGGTTTCCACATAGGCGGCGATATCCGCCAGTTTGTCCCTGATGTGCCCTACCCTTTCCAACCCGTTATACTTGGCCATGGCCACGGCACAGCCGGCCATGACCTCCACGGCCGGGACCTTGTAACTGATGGCCGTAAACCGGTGAAAGGTGGCAAAGGTGTAGGCCAGGAGCATGGAGAACTGCCATTCCCCGCACATGAACACCCGTTCCCAGGGAACAAAAACATTATCAAAGACGATCATGGCCTCGGTCAGTTCCCGGACCGGCCGGTCGGCATGAAATTCGTGGTCCGACCAGGCCCCGCGTCCGCTGCGGCAGATGAAGGTCACCCCCTGGGTGTTGGCCGGTATGGCAAAACTCACCGCATAGTCAGCCTCATTTTCGCGCATCTGCCGGGTGGGAACGACCAGGATCTCATTGGCCGCCGGGGCGCTGGTGATGTGGATCTTGGCCCCCTTGACGATGATGCCCTCCTTGTTTTTATCCACCACGTGGAGGTAGTAATCGGGGTGTTTCTGTTTGGACGGTTCCTTGGACCGATCCCCCTTGACACAGGTGACCGCTCCGCAGGTATGCAGGTCATTTTTCCTGAGATGTTCCAAAAATTTTTTGGCATTGTCCTGGTATTGTTTCTTCCCCATCTGACCGGCCACTACAAAAGCGGCGTTGAGGCAGTCGGTCCCGATATCCTTACCGAAGGGAAGACCGCCGATCAGTTGAATGGAATGTTGAATCATCCTGGTCCGGTCGGCCAGGTCTTTCTTACTCCCCGGAGTAATGAAATAGCGGTTGATCGGCTCGCCCGTTTCCGGATGAGGGGCCACAAACAAATCCCGGACCTCCGGGTCCTTGGAAGCCGTCAATTCATAACCGGCGGCGATGGTATCACAGGTGATGCCCAGGATGCGGTGTTTGGTGATATCTTCCACCTTCTCCCCCCGAATATAGACCCGTCGGCCATCGCGCAAACTTTCCTTGTATTCTTCCACCGTACGTATTCCCATCTTCTATTCTCCTTTTTAAATTGTTTTCCATCCGAAAAAAAATTACCGGATGGAGTCTTAAGGGTTCCGCTACCAGCCGTGAATAAAAAATAAGGACCTACATCTTAATCCTCAGAGATGGTTATCTTACCATTTATAGAGCGCCTCAAGTAACATTTTCTTTTTAGCTTTTAAGTAATTCCTCCTTTACTGGAAAACAGGAATTAGGTACATTAAGATGCCTCATCGAAGCAAAACCTAACCAAACCTATTTGAAATTGCGGGACGGACCATGGGAGATCTTATTTTTTCCACCCTAACGCCCTGAGCTTCTTTGCCAGGCCAAATTATTTACCTAAGTCTGAAGCAGGCCTTCACCATTGCCGGCAACGGGCCGGTCGGCTATGCCGACCCACAAGGAGGCTTCCTTCCGGAAGCCGGGGGTGAAGGCCCTGCCTCGAATCAAAGTTTGCTGGACTGGCAGGGATTGGGCGATAAGTCACCCTTTGGACAATCCCCAAAAATAAGATCTTCCTTGGTCCTTAGTATCGGAAGTGAGAGATAAATTCTCAGACTTATAATTTTAGAATCTAAAACCGCCCAGGAGAACTGGTGAGACCTTGGAAAGGAGAACTAATGGAATTTAAAGAACTTGAAGAACTCATCAAAACCCGAAAATCCATCCGGCGCTGGCAGGAAAAACCGGTTCCTGAAAGTTTGCTACTAAAAGCCGTTGAGCTGGCCACCTGGGCCCCTAACGGCGGCAATGTTCAGAACTGGCATTTTTACATTATCACTTCCCCAAAAACCATAAACGCCATCGCCGATGCCGTCCAGGCCAGTGTCGATCTTATGGCCTCCTGGCCCGAAGTCGAGGAATTCGGTGACACTTTCAAAAACTACAGCCGGTTCAGCACCTTCTTCAGGAGCGCTCCGGCGGCTATCGCCGTTGCTTCTTCACGTTATCAATCCCTGGCCGACCGGCTTTTGGAAAAACGGGAGAAAGTGGACCCCAAAGCGAGGGAGATGCGGGATTGGCGTAATGTGGCTGACAGCCGGATACAATCCACCTCGGCCGGGATCGCTTATCTGTTACTCATACTTCATCAGATGGGACTCGGTGCCACCTGGATGACCGGCCCTATGCAGGCAGCGGGGGCCATTCAGAATATCCTCAAGGTAAAGCCCGGATGGGAGTTGGTCACCTTTATCCCGGTGGGCTACCCCAATGATCAGGAGAGGCCGAGAAGCCGCAAACCGGTCGAAGAGGTCACGGAAGTGATCCGATAGGAAGGAGAAAGATTAAAATCGAAGGGAAAGCTGACTCCTTTAATCCCTATTTGTCTGTGGACGGAGTGGACTTGGTGGACCGAATAGACATAGGTGAAAGCTTGGATTTTCGATTCTCGGAGCGCACTCTGTAAAGGCGCTCCGTAAAACCGCCTTCGTTCTCAAAGGCTTTGGCCTGGGCAGCCAGTTGACGGTCGAGCAAACTGCAAGTGACTGTCAGCAGCACCAGGATGGCATTGGCAGAAATTTCAGGATAGGTGGCTTGTTTGACCCTAGTGGTCGATTGTCCTTGTCCACCCAGTCCTTGTCGTCCATTACGTCCACGCTCATAAACCTCTCTCACCCACTGCGCAACCTCATCTGCAGTAGCACACCGGCAATTAATCAGTTCCTGCCGGCGGGGATCGTCGCGATCCCAGATCGGCAGTCCGCGCTGGCGCAAGAAATCTTCGTAGTCGAGCCGCAGTTCTTCCAGGCTGGCCCGCGCCACGTTAGTGAGTTTGAGTTCGGTTTTTTTCGAGGTTCCCGAGGCCTGACTCCCTTCGGCTATGTTCTGCACACCCGACCGTGCCGCCTGCACCATCTGATCATGGGTACGGCTGTGCTTTTCGATATAGCGGTCGCAAAAACGGACCGTTACATCATAAATAAGCTGTGCCACCTGAAAGCTCTTAAGCTTTCGGTAGCCCCCATGCTTCGGTATCAATGGTTCATTCTTAGCCATTTCTGCGATTCTTCCCATCTTAGAAACCAAGCGATGAATCCTGTCTTGCCCATTTTTCGCTCAAACCTCTCGGGGTTCGGTGAGAAGTTTTAGGCCATCGAGAATCTCTGCCAACCTATTTTTTGAAACCTGTCCGATTTTAGCAACCAGATCCATTTTGTTGACAGTGAAGATTTGAGAAATGTTGACCACGCTTTTTCTGGAGAGATTGGCTTCACCTTTGCTCAACAGGACATTGCCGGGAGCCTTGGCCCGGTTGAGGTTGGTGGCCAGAGAACAAACGACAACGGTGTTGATTTGACTGGTGTTAAATAGATTGTTTTGAAGGACGATATGGGGATGCCGATATCCCGGTTCCGAGCCTTTGGGTTCAGAGAGTTCAACCCAATAGATTTCGCCCTGCCTGATTACCATGACTCTCTCTCAATCAATCTTTTTTGTTTGCGGCGCATGGATTTTGAAATTTTTCTTTCTTCTTCGACCGGAGAGTCCTTGTAGGCCTCATTCAACCGGGCCAGCATAGCCTGATTTTCTTGCTTTTTTACATAATCCTGCACCGCCAGGGTAAAAACCCTGCTTCGGGAAATATGCAAGTCGTCGGCTAATTGATTGACTTTTAGAAACAATTCTTCATTCAGGGATATGGCCGTTTTGACACCGGGCATATAACACCTCCAAGTTTGATACATTTTTTTTGATCATCTATTTTGCCCATTATTTATACCTTTGTCAATACTAATTAATCACAAATTGGTATACCTTTATTTCTTACCTAAAGTATTTCAGAGAAGCGGAAGCTATTTTGCAAAATGTTGCCGAACTTTGGCCGTAATCTGGCGATCCGTCATTTTGTCAACCGTCTCAACACCGGCGATGCGTCCGCCCAATCCTTTTTTGACAAGACGTTTCTTTAGTTCGCCCTTGGCCTCACCGGGACCAAAGATAAGAATGGTTTCCGCGTCTCCGATGCAGGCAATCACCGCATCGTAATAGAGATTGAGATGTCCTGTACGGGCTTTTTGTCGTTTATCTTGCGCCGGTACCTGATGTAAATCATAGGGACCCTTGAGAGGGGAATCACCGGAACGGCGGAGCTGTTTTTCAACCTTCGATATGATCAGCCCCATCTCTTCCCCTTTGTCCGTAACGGACACGACCATGGCCTTCTTATGGTCAATCCACAAGCCCACCTTTGTTCTCATAAATATCTCCTTTGTTAAATAGTCGTATTGTCAAAATCTTTTAAGCTTTTTAGCTTAAAAACCTATTAATTTAGTTGGTTATCAAGAAAAGACTTGTCTCCCCTTATTCAGGCGGGTATATCTGAATAATTGAGTAGGTTCTGAAGGGGAAACAAACCTCATG
>JACQYK010000115.1 GCA_016208255.1 Deltaproteobacteria bacterium
GGCCCGTCTTTTCCCCTGTCAACGCTTCGCCTATCTCCTTACGGACATCTGCGCATGACTCGGGGCCGATGCGGCTGGCTTGGCCTTCATCGTATGGAACTTTCATCCACTACTTTCTGCCGGTCTCCCGGCGCTTCTGAGTCCGTGGCAAAACATTTGCTTAAACAACTAAAGCGTTTCCATTCTTTTATTATATTAACAATGAAAATTGGAAAGCACTGATCTGACGAAGCCCGCCTGTTTTTCCGCCACCACCGGTGTGGAGTAGTATTTTTCCACCACCCCTTGGGCGGCTCCTTCCTCCATTTCCAGATCCATCTCAGCGCTCAAGAGCGCCTCCAATGCCGAATGCCAATCTTCGGGAGTGTAACAAACCCTTATCCCTTTTCCATTCGACAACTCCGCGACTTTGACATAGCTTGGGACCGGGCTGCAAAATACCATCCTTCCGCAGGCCATCCCCAGGGTGATCTTCCATTCCGTGTGTCCCCTATTGTAAGAGTTATCCAGAAATCGGGGGGAGATGGCGACGCCGCCTTGTGAATAAATCTGAAAAAGCTGTTCAACGGACTGATAAGGGATGATTCGGTGGGGGACCATTCCCAGAAGGGATTGAAAACGATCCTGATAACCGGGGTGCCATCGCTCCAGGGCCGATAAGTCGTTGGTCACCAGAACCAGCTCAATTTTTGAAGAATATCTATTTAAAAGATCTTCAATGGCCAGTAACTCGAATAATTTTAAGGCCTCACCGCTCCAAAGCAGCGGCACCCGGCCCCCGCTAATTCTCCAGGGTCGATAGGGAGGAACTAAATCCATACGAACATTGTCGGGAATCCAGATAACCCTGGCATTATAATGGGCACAAATCTTTTGTAAGAATTCAGAATCAGCGATAACGCCATCGACGGATTCGGTCATCTTGATGGCCTCTTCTTTTTGTTGTAAGGACGGCAGCATGCCCCCGTAGTATTCAGTTCCCTCAATCTGATAATAATTAACATTGGCATCAAAGAATACTGGAAGACCTTTCCCGTGATATCTTTTTAAAAGGGATAAACTTTTATCCCCCATGGACTTTAAAAAAATCAAAGCGTCATATTTTCGCCAGGGTTGATAGATCTCATACTTTAATTTATATTCCGGTGTCTCGTTTATCTGGGCGGTAATCCAGGCAAAACGAACCAGACTGATACCGCCGATATGGACATTGAGGCGGTGAAAGAACCGTGATTCGGCCAATTGATTGCCGATAATCCAGCCAACCCGGTATGGTTTGGAACGGTTCTGGAGGGAAAGATCTGACAAAATTTGCCGTATCTGTTTAGCTTTTTAAAATTCAAATAATATTTTAGACAGGATTTACAGGATGACTTTGTTTTTTGTGCCTTTCGACTTGTCTGCGTGTTAGCAGACAAGCACAGGGAAGAAAGGCACAAACGAATCACCTGACATTCAGAGTTATCAGTTCCCGCTGGAAGCTGATTGAAGTTGCTCAGGGTCTTCCGGAGCCTGAGCAAAAACCTGTAAATCCGTTCGGTCGGCTTTGGCCGACCTCAGAAAAGGTTCCCTTTTGGGAACCGCTTAATCCTGTCTGATAATTCTTCTTTCATAAAGACTAAAGTGTTACATATTGCTCGGAAATCAGTCGGCAACCGGGAAGTGTTTCAATTCAGTCTTTAACTCCGATTTAAGGGCTAAGACATTGAACCACCGGTCCTGAAGGACAAAAGGAAATTGAAGCTCTTTTATTTTGATCAGTTTTAGAGGAGGATAACCCGGCTTTTGATAACCCCGGTAATCGTCCGTAATGGCATAGAAGTCAAAACCCCACTCGGCTAATTGAATAAACAGACGCTTCGTCTTTCCCGGGCTAATCTCCTCCGTTTTGCCATTGACCTCAAACAAGAAAAATCTAACAGGAGAATTCTTTAATAAATTTCTTCCACCGAGGACCATTTCAAGCTCAAATCCTTCTACATCAGCGATCATCGCGGAAACAGAGGCAATCAACCCCTCTCGATACAAGGAATCAAGGCTTCGAACCGTTACCTTTTCTTGTGTCTTATCGGAGTCCAGGAACAATAAAGAACTGTTAGGTCCGGCCGCCAGCATGGGGGTTTCGCCATCCGATTCGCCAAGGGCAAAATTAAAGGGGGTGACCTTGCCTTTCAATTGATTGAGATCAATATTTTCCAGCAGGGTTTTAAAGGTACCTGAAATCGGTTCAAAGGCGTAGCAAATCCCCGTTCCTCTACGTACCCGGTCCCCGATCAATAACGCTTCAAATCCGATATTGGCTCCGGCAACGACTACCCGATCATCCTCATGGATAAGGCTATTCAACAATCTGGAACAGTTCGGCTCCCAACAGTATTTCAGACTTGTTCCTTTAAGCAGTAAAATTTGATTAACATATTGAGATTGGTCAAAGGCGTTGAATCGGAGGCCGGAAGGGGTAGAAATAATTTCCCGGCCCCTGCTTCTTATGATCAACCGAATCCAAAAGGCCAGGCGGCGTAATTTTTCCCGATCCAGGGTATGGGTTATTGCATACCGTCGCATTCGTCCCAGAAGAAATCCGGACATTCCTGGAATAAGGTTTATCAGGCGGCTTAACCCCTCGGCCATCTCTGACCTCAATGGAGACATTAAATGTCGCAGGTTCTTTAATCCTTCTTAGGCAACCTTGGGGAAGAATGGAGAAACATCTAAGGTGACCAAATCCCCCCGTAAATATTTTTCTTTTTTCCAGCTTGCTTTTTTTCCTCTAATCAGAGTTCGCAAAAACCCCAATCCCATCTTATCCCACAGATTCCTCCCGGCCAGTTCCACCGGATTGGGGCGATCCCGGCCGCTGGCTGGATCCAGACTGCTTCGCCGGAGAAAACAGGTATGCAGACAGCGGTAGAAAGATTGTTCCCAGGGAATTTGTTCATGAAGGGTCAGCCTCAACGAGGCCGCCAAACCCTGCTTGAAGACCGGAGTTCCACCGAGCATTCGTTCCAGGCACGGTCCTTCCCAACTGGTGAGGGCCTTAAAATTGTAAAGCTTGGTCATACTCCTGCAGGGGGGGGCCAGATAACCGGAGGCTTTTAGCCGATCCGGATCCAGACTGGTGCAATTGAGCACATTCCCAAAGAGGACCCACCAATCATCATATAGACCTTTAAAAAGTCCCCTGCGGAATTCCTTCAATCCCTCCGGATCATAAATTTCGTCGCCGTCCACGCCGAAAACCCAGGTGTCGGTTCCGGCATATTGCTTGATCATTTCATGGGAATCATGGGTCCGGGCTATACGATGACATTCTATCTTGGTATAGGCGTCGGCCAATTTTCGGGCTAAATCCCAGGTCTTGTCGGTAGAGTAGTTGTCGGCGATCAACACCCGGTCGCAAAAATCCATGACATTGAGAACGGCCTGCTCAAAAAAGAGATCTTCATTCTTAACCAGAAATATTCCTACTATTTGACGCTCAAACATGGATCCATTTAAGAAATATGAAAGGTTGTAGTTAGACTGAAAGCAAATATTGAACAATTTCCAAATAATCAATACACATCCGGTCTCCGGAAGGCATCTGGCCAAGCAATCGATCACGATATTGAGAATAATCCTGCCGCATGGCCGAGATGGATTCCTTAACATTTGCTTTGAATCCAATCCCGTATTTCAAACCGGCTTCAACGATCCCCCCGCCGTCTTCATGCTAGATCAAAGGTAAGCCGCATTGGGCTCCTTCCACATGATGCATTCCGCAGGGTTCCCATAAACTAGCGGTCAGGTAGGCATGACAGGATCTCAGCTTTTCGGCCAGGGCCAGCCCGTGGGTCGCCGAAAAGGTTTTTGCCGATTTCCAGTGAATGGAAGCCGGCCAACGTCCGATGACCCATAATTCCGTATCCGGTAGTTCTCCGCCATGAATCAGCTCATCCACCTGCTGATAAACGGGAAAACCCTTCATGGGATTATCCGACCAGTGGTGGGTAACTACTCGAAACGGGCTTTTCCCGGCGTAGGGTTTATTACCTATAGGATGAAAAATTTTAGGATCGGCCCCATTGTAAATGACCCGATGGCTTCTGGATGGATCGAACCATCGCCCGGTATGATAATCCCTCAGCCAGGCTGAAATAAACACGGTATAATCGGCCACCCTATTGGCCTCGGCCAAGAGGGTATCCATGAATTTCGTGCCTTTTCTCTGGTCGCATTCGTTGATTCGGTGGATTATTTTTGTATCCGGGTAACGATCTTTATGATTGAGGATTTCGGGCAGGCCGAAACTTTTTTTTTGCAGATCATCCCGGGGGTCGATGAGAACGATCAGATCCACCCCCTCTTTTAATTGAAAAGTGACTTCGAATCCTCGCCATTTTAAAAAAGCCGCCAGTTGAAGAACAAAGATGCTGCTTCCCCCCCAGGGGCCGTCCGTGGGATGCATATTGAAAGCAACCCTGCCCAAAGGAGGGAGCTTGGTCTTGAAACTCAATTTGTCGAATTTCTCTCTGAAGCTCATGCCCTTCTCTTCGACCATCTCTTAATCCTGGACCCGATTTTCCATTTCAATGTCTCAAGGAGTTCAGCTATCGGGAGGCCTTCTCCGGTTAGCTGGTCTAAAAAGGGGAAGGGGGGGACGGTCTGGATCCAATAATCCATCCCGAGATCCTGACATTCCCGGCAGACCTTCCGGTTCAACTTGCCTTGATAAATATCTTTCGCTTTGAGATCAAACAAGCTGCCCAGGCTATAATCCGGATGACCTTTATTCACCTGGCAACAGGTTAAGACGTTGCAATATTCATCCAGAGCCAAAATAGAAAACTGGGGGCAAACATAGTCTTCAGGACGGGAGGCGATGAGGTCCTCCACATAAGAGAGAAATAAATCCCTTCCCATTCGGGTGATCCGATTATTAGGTAGCGAACCGTTAAGATAGTCCCGGCTCAAGTTATAGTCGTTCAGGTAGGCAACGGTAAAAGCCATTCTGATCCCGATTTTTTTAAAAAACCGATAGGCCTCCCGTATTTCATTCAGATTGAATTGGTGAACCAGATAGGTAATCCACAATCGCGACGTCCCCAAATCTTCGGCGAAGGCTTGTATATTTTTTAAGACCGAATCGAAATTCAAACCATGGACCCGGTCGTAGGAAGCCTGGCTGAATCCGGGAATCGTGACCGTCAATCGGGTCAGGTTTTGGGTAAGTCGAAAGGGTAGCTGTTTATATATTCCAGCATTGGTGGAGAGCCTGTATTTGGCTCCTTGATCGAATATTACCTGAAGAATGTCCAAGAGTTGGGGATGAAGAAAAGGTTCCCCCCAATTATAAAGATCGAAGCGGCTGGATTCGTCCGCTAATCCCTTTTCATAGAGACTGCGCACAGCTCTTTCAAACTCGTTTTCCGGGATGAAACGGCTGGGGTGCTCTCTTAAAGATCGGTTGCCAGTGCAGCAGTGGGGGCATTTTGCTTGACAATTGCCGGATATCTCAAAAAATACTTTTTTATAGGGTTTTTTCAAAGGTCAAAGTAAGTTCATTCAGGCGATTAAATCCAACAGACTGCAATATGGGAAATTTAGAAGAACGAATTCATTATTTTTTAATTTTTTTCTTCAAATAAAACATCCTATGGACACCCCATTCCCCAAATGGCGGGATATCCTTAAAATAAACATTGACTGGATCATAATAATTTTGTTTTTTTATGTTAATTAAGGCATTGACTATTCGACTTCCAAAGTAATAAGAACTGGCAAAATGCTCTATGTGCAATATTTCAAATGTTTCTTCAAGTTCTTTTTCGTTAATATATTTATTAAACTGTATGGGTGCAATAACCGGAAGCTTAAAGAATTTTCTTGCTGAATTTATTTTCTTTAATCCTTGGATGGACGCCTCACAGAAAAAGATCTTTGTATCAGAATGACAGGCCTTGGCTATTTTTTGGTATTCTCTCTTTTGATTTGGAATATTTATCAATGTTCTGACTGTAAATAATATATCGGGCTTTGGTAATTGGGGAAGTAAATCTGAATCACCGATATGAAAAAACATCTGTCCTACCGGCTTCGATTTTTTTATAAGTAATTCTGTAGGGTCAATGGCATGCCATTCTTTAAACTTAACTTCGCTGATATTTCTTTCGATAAACCCGTCGCCGCAGCCAAGATCGATTATAACTGACTTTTCAGATGAAATTTCTCTTAATATTTTATTAATTAATTCCAATTCAAGTTGTCGTAATATGGGATCATTCGAGGTGATTTCCCAATCATCTTTGTTGGTTGCCCTATTAGACCAATAATCGAGATTTTCTTTGATGGTAAACGGTATTTATCCCTTTTTCCCGGAGAAATTCGCTTAAATCATTTCTTTTTAAACATTTAATATGGAATATATGCCAGGCCGATTTAAATATCTCATCATCGTGCAAGGGTAATTCTATTTCTTGAATATCTTTCAGTCCTTCAAAATATAGGTTTACTATTTTTCTGCGTCGGTTATTCATACTTGATAATTTTTTCAATTGAACAAGGCCGATGGCCGCTTGCAGATCATTCATGTGACACTTTAAACCAATTTCATCAACAAAATATTGCCACCAGTATGATTTATCCACCTCAGTTCTGTCCCAGGTACCTTTATCAATTCCCAACCATCTTAATCTTTTGGCACGTTCCATCCATTCTTCATTATTAACAGTTAATGCACCCCCATCGCCCATTGCCAGATTTTTTACAGCATGAAAGGAAAAACAGCCTATATTACCTAATCCTCCAACGGATTTTTCTTTATATCGAGCGCCTGTGGCATGGGCACAATCTTCTACCAGAGGGATATCGACCGCAATTTCTTTCAATTGATCCATATCCACAGGTCTTCCTGAATAGTGCACCGGAATAATCGCTTTGGTACGTTTGGAGACTTTTCTCAAAACATCTTTAAAATCAATATTCATGGTTATAGGATCGATATCCGCAAAAATAGGAGTAGCTAAATTGTAGGCGACCACATGGGCGGTTGAAACAAAGGTCATGGTGGGGACAATGACCTCATCCCCATGTCCAATCTTCAGTAAACGCATCGCCAAGTCAAGGGCCGAAGTCGCAGAATTGACCCCAATGGCGTATTGCACTCCACAGAACTTAGCGAATTTATTTTCAAATTCGGCCGTTTTCGGCCCCAAGCCGATCCACCCGGAACGAATAACTTCCCCTATGGCCTTGATTTCTGCTTGACCCATAAAAGGTTTGAATATTTCGATCATCATTTTGCCTTTCAATTCGATGATTATAATCCGGTCAGATGTTAATATTATTCTCTTGCAAAACCTTTTTGATCAAGTTTTCAAGACGATCAGCAAAAATACTTATATTACCTTCGGAACATATATTTTCGCGTGCCTGTATTCCAATATTTTTTCTTTTTTCAGAATCTTTATCAATTGCGATTATGGCCTGGGCCAAAGCTTCTTCATCTCCGGGTGGAATAAGAATGATATTTTTATTGTGTTGAAGCATCTTGGTTGACCATAATCCCTGTGTCTTTGATAGAATAACCGTTTTCCCGCATGACATGGCTTGGAGGCAGACGCTCTGCCCTGATGGCCTGATCGTTTCCTTTATTGGAAGAACAACGCACATTGCTTTTCTATACAATTCTCTCAGTTGATCATCGATCGGGTCATCTGAAGGTTTTGTTCCAGAGATGATTTTCACATTTTCAGGTATTGGGCCGGATATTTTATTCACTGTGACGATTAGGAAAGGTAGATTCACTTTTCTCGCGACATCTAGTAAAAGATCATAATCACGCCTTGAATCATTACCCACAGAGAGAACATAATCCTCCTCTTTTCCGGCGGGAGTCCAATAGTTTATATCCACACCATATTGATTGACCAAAATATGATTTTCGGGGACATTAAACATCTTTGCGATCCCCTCCCGTTCGCTATCACCGAAAAGTTGTGTCCAGATTCTTCTGAGCACAAATCCGTTTATTCGACTCCTTAACCATGAATGTTTGTGATAGATCAGAGTAAGACAAAGGGCGACGATCTGCGGTTCTATCAGTTTTAGTGATTTTAATAGCCCAAAGGCAAAAGCAAGACCTGTCGATGTGGCTACAATAATATCCACCTTTTCCAGTTTTCGGCAAATTGAAATGGTTTGCATCAACAAAGAGCCATTTACTCTGGTGGGGAGTAAATGTGATTTAAATAGAATATCCACAATTTTTTGGCCAATAGAAGGCCTTGGCAAATCGTTGACTTCATAATATTCAACTACATATCCTCTTTGTTGTAGTTGTATTGCCCCATAATAGAATTCGTTGGCAGCCGAACCGTTTCTAATTTTTTCTAATCTTCTAATTCGCCCTTCATTAAAAATAAATGCTATTTTCATTAATTTATTTTTTCAACTCTCCTTCAGGGCTTATATTTATTTTTTAATCGCTGAGAATAAGATTTGATTTTTTTAACGAAACCATGATGTTGCAATTTTTTATATTTTTTTTCGGCACTGTGGAAAAAAGTAATTATTTCATCTGAATGTTTCGGATTGTGCCATAGGGCTCCCTCTCCTTCATCTCCTTTTACCCAAAGACTATTCACTTTTTCATCACCGTAAATCCGGGTAAGAGAGGAGGTAGTCATCAAACCGGTCAAGGTGGACAAAGTGTAGGAAAAAGTATGAAAGACATTGAAATACATCAAGGGGTCGTTTCCGATATCATTCAGGTTAAATATACCCGGAACTTCCACAAACAAAACACCATCCTCTTTTAACAAAGATTCGAGCACCAGACATTCTTCCAGCGGATTCAAAAAATGTTCCAGAACATGTCTTAAGACAACTACATCATACTGATTTCTATCACTTATTGCTTCCTTGATTCCTCCGGGTCTCAGATCCAACCCGGTAAATGTCCGCCCATATGTCAAACAACGTTCATCATAATCATATCCGGTCAACTCGGCTCCAGTTTCCTTTAATGAAGTAAGTCCAGCGCCGTAGCTGCAACCGATTTCCAGCAGGCTTTTTTCCGTCAGATTGACATGAGATTTTAAAAATTGGGCAAAGGGAGCCGCGCGCCTGACACTCAGGTCAAACCGTTCCTTGGTTATGTCAAAAAAACCAACCTGTAAGGGCCAAAAATATTCTCTGTAAATCCGGGCATAGGTCCCATCATCCCAGCGGGGATCGACCCGGATCAGTCCGCAATGGCTGCACAAGACCGATCTAGCCGGCAATCCCCAACGATCTATATTCGCTAATACTTTGTCTGAATTTCCTGAATTTCCACAAAGACAGCTCACCGGGATCATTTTTGCCCCGGGCAATATGGAATTCAGTATGGTTTCCCTGGCTTTGGCACGGTCACCGGTTATATATTGATGAGCCGTTCCCAATCCAGAATAACGTTTCCCTAAAATGCAATTCATTTTAAACTCGTTTAGTAAAACAAAACATAAGTTAAAATAGAGGAAAGGGGTGAACGTCCTTATAAAGATTTAAATGTCCGTAATTAAAGGACACCGACAATACTTTTATACCGGGTCTCATATTGTTCAACCATGGATAAATATTGGTCCCGTGAAGATTTGGGCAACAATCGGGCTGCGGCCCGCAATGGTTTAGCCCAGGGACTTAACCATATTAATCTCCGCTTTTGATATTCATCCTCGATTATTTGATGCCGTTTAAATATCTCCACAATCTCTGCAGGATCATCTTTATAGAGGTCCTCGTCTTGGCCGGGTGTCTTTCCTTTCTTGGCCACCATTAGGATATTTCCGGCGACAATATGGGCTGGATTCCTTAAAGACCGAAGGGAATAGTCCGGCTGCGAACTCCAATAATGGAAATCAGTGAAACCGGCTTTTGAAAGTAAGGAACGTAATGAATTAACCGAATAATTATAAGGATGAAGGAATTTGAAATATTGATCAATCCCCAGAGAAAAACACATCCCTTTTACGTCAGGCGTAAACAGAAACAAGCTACCGCCCGGTCTTAAGGCCTGGGCATAATCAAGAACAACCGGTAAAGGGTTGGTGTAGTGTTCAATCACGGCCGTGGCGGTAATCAGATCGAAAGAAGCCGGAGGAAAACCGTCGGAGAGACGTGTCACCAAAGATAGGGGGCACTGAAATTCTTTCTCGATGTACATTTTAACAGGTTCCAGGACCTCGGTTGCTACCAAAGTTCCCACTTCCGGTTTAAGATAATAGAGAAAACCACCCCAACCTGACCCTACATCCACAGTATCCATGGAGGAGATGTCGCCAAGACAATCTTTGATAAAACGAATTTGGAAAGACGCCAGCACACTCTTCTTGCGGATGATATTCTCCCGTAAAGGTGGCGTTGCCCGGACACCTAAAGTTTTCTGATAGTAACCCAAATATCCTTCTTCCGTCGGGCCAGGATTCAGAAAAACAAGTCCGCATTCTTTGCAAATAACGGTTCGTACCGTCTGATGAATCCGTCGGTCCTTGGTCAAAACCAACTCTAAAAAATTTTCCTTGTTACCGCATAGGATGCAAGGTTTAAATTCAAAAGGGATATCCATTATAGGCAGTCCATCGATCCCTTAAATTGATGAGGGCTTTTAATTATTCCACCCAAGAACTCATGATAATGGTGTCCTTTTTAATATCTATTTTACTTTTTCGATTTAGTAGTTCGTTGATTCGATTCGGACGAATTCCAGTACCTGGCCTCTTAAAATCAATCAGTTCCCGGGTGATGACGGTTCCGCGGGGGATGTCAGCTTTGGCAACAATGCTTTTGGTCGCCCATTGAAGGCTCTCCAATTCCCGGGGAGCCGGCTTTTTTTCTCCGGTGCCCAAGGCGGTTTCTATCCTGCGGATGCTTGAAATCATTTCCCCTAAGTTATCTTCCGTGCAGGAAACCAGGGGATCCCAGGTTCCGGGAAACTCCTTTTCCAGGGCAATATGTTTTTCAATCACCATAGCGCCCCTGGCTACAGCGGCCAGGACGATATCATAACCCCTGGTATGATCAGAATAGCCAACGGGGTGGTTAAAGGTCTTCTGCAGTGTGTCCAGGGCCTTCAAATTGACCTCCTCCGGTTCAGCCGGATAGAGCGAAATGCAATGCATGAGTATCAGGTCCTTATTCCCTCTTTTGGAGAAAATGGACACCGCCTCCCCGACGTCCTCTAAAGAGTGCATCCCGGTGGAAAGGATAACAGGCAAACCCGTATCGGCTGCCTGTTCCAGATAAAAAGAATTGCCTAATTCACCGGACCCGATTTTTATGGCCGGGACATCTAAGGTGAGTAAGAATTCCAAAGACCCCGAATCATGGGCTGAGGCCAAAAAAAGGAGTCCTTTTTGGCGACAGTACTCAGCCACCTCTTGGACCTGCCCTTGCGTTAATTCTTTGGATTTCATCCGCGCTTTCCAGTCCGGACTATCCCCGGAAATCATTCGATCCGTATTATAGACCTGAATTTTTAAGACATCCGCTCCGGCGTCGGCGGCCATATCCACCAACCGGAAGGCCCGTTCCAATTGGCCGAAGTGATTGACCCCGGCTTCGGCAATAATCAAAACCGGGTATCCCGGACCGATGATTTTGTTGCCGAGACTGATGGGGATTACGGATTTTCTTTCTGATTTCATAAGATTTCAGCCTATCCAGGGAAGATTAACTTTTTGGGTTTGAAGGTAATATTTAGCCAGGTCCAGGTCATCGGGACCATCCACATCCAGGGCATAGGGAAAAGGGATTTGAATGAACTTTGACCTTTCGCCGAAGATATCATTTTGGTTCAATATAGTGCGGCTTCGGGTGACAATCAGATTCCCGAACATATAATGTTTTGGTTTCGTGTTTTTATTGTAATATTTTTTCCGCTCTTCCGGAAAACGAAAAGAAACCCAGCCTTCCTGAACGATCCGTTGATTGAAAGCATGATAATTGTGAGGAAATTCAGTAATAGTTTGAACGGAGTCAACCTGTTCCTCGTTCTTCAATAAAGTCACCGCCCGGATGACATCTTCCGGACGAAGAAAGGGAGAGGTGGGCTGGAGGATGACCAGAATATCAGCGATCAGGCCCTCTTGCCGGCCTATATCCATCAGCAAGTGGGAAAAGACCTCCAGGACGGGAGTCATATCTTCGGCCAAATTTTTCGGCCGGTCATGCACCTCTACTCCCAGGCTCCGAACGAAGGAGGCAATTGGGACATCATCGGTTGAGCAGATAAACCGGTTTATTTTTTTCGAGAGTTTTGCGGCCTCGATTACATGGAAGACGAGAGGATATCCCCCCAATTCTACCAAATTCTTTTTGGGAATGGATTTGGAGCCTCCCCTGGCGGGTATGACCCCCCAAACCATATCAAGGTCCATTTTAAAAGAACCCTGGTTTTGCATTTATTCCAAACCTTCCAGATACTCCAGCGCCAGTTGGATGGTAAAGGCTTCGGTTTCCGCCCAGGCGTCGGTTGTTGATCCTCCGATATGGGGGGTCAGCAATAAATTGTCATGATTGGAGGCGTATTTGACTAAAGGATGTTCTTTGACCCTTGCCTGAAACGCCGGATCAAATTCCCCGTCCAAAACATCAAGGGCGGCAAAAGCCGGGCGGCCGATCTGAAGACCCTCCAACAAGGCTTGTGATTCAACAATTTCCCCTCTTGAAGTATTAATCAGGCAAGAGCCTTCTTTGAATTTTGTAAATATTTGTCTTCCTATCAGGCCTTGGGTGCCTTGGTTAAGGGGTAAATGGAGGGTAACAACATCACTTTCAGCGACCAGATCTTCGATGGCTGGATAATAGATCCAGTCGGCCCGGGCCTCCGTTTTAGGAATAAGATCTGAATAGCTTACCTTCATTCCAAGGGCGCTTCCATATCTGGCTACCATCTTTCCGAGTCTGCCCAGGCCGACAACTCCCAGGGATAGCCTCGAAAGCATAGTACGGCCCCCAAAAAGACGTCGATTCCAGGTGCCTCCGCAAACGGAGGCGAAAGCCCAGGGGATTCTTCGGGTCACAGCAATCAAAAGGCCTAAGGTCAATTCCGCCGTCGGGGTAATGTTATTCAAAAATTCGGTTTGATCCTGGAGTGAAATGACTTTAATGCCCTGCCTGGCGGCATAGTTCACATCAATATGGGGGACTCCGGTGGTATTGGAGGCAATGACTTTGAGTTTCGGGCATTGTCCAATTTTTTCGGGTCCGAAATAATAACCCAAGGGAGCAAAGACCACCTCCGCTTGGGCCAGGATCTCCCGGGTGTCGAATGAAGGGTCCGGAAGCGTGAGGACCTCGAAATGCTGCTTGAGGGTCAGCAGGTTTTGGGGTTGGAAAGAAAGGATTTCGTAGTATAAGACCGTATTCATACTTTACCAAAGTAACCAAAGGGACTTTGATTTCCAATTTTCTTTGAAAAACCTGGATTCCCGATAAAGACATTCGGGAATGACGAAAGAAGTGCCGCTGTTGTATTAATAGGCAATTGTTTTTTGGACTTTAAGATCAACGGTGGCCAGGATTTCCGATATCTTGTGCCCGGCCCTTCCGTCACCGTACAGGTCATCGCTTGGGTAAAGACCGTTGGCCATCTGCCGGGAAATAGCCTGTTTTATTTGTTGCCGATCATAGGGAACGTCCAAAACATTCCGCCCACGATCCCGTCCGTCCTGACGGGTGCCGATGTTGACGACCGGGGTTCCCAGAAAAGCACTCTCCCGGATACCGCTGCTGGAATTCCCAACCAGACATCGGCAGTTAAAAAGCAATTTCGCATACTCCTTAAAAGGAACACTTTTAAAATAATGAATGTAATCCGGGTTCTTCATCTCACGGAACATTCTAATCCCTTTGGCAATCCCATCGGAACCGGCATCCATATTGGGCCAGATCCAAACGGTGGGGATTTTGAGTTCATCGACGGCGGCGATGGTTTCATTTATATTTTTTAAGTTGTCCTGGTATTCGGTAACTACCGGATGTTGAAGAACTACATTAAAATCCTTTCGAAAATCCAGATCCGAGCCAACCCCGGTTGTTCGCTGAAACTCGAATAGACTGCTTACATCCTCTAACTCAATCTCCGAAAGTTGATCAAGGCTGGTGGTGCCTACGACAAACACTTTTTCCGAATCTTCCCCCAATTTAATGATGCGTTCGGCGGCAGCGGTATTGGCCGGAAAATGCAGATGAGAAAGCTTGGTAATCGCATGGCGAATGCTTTCATCAATCGAACCGGAGACCTCTCCTCCTTCGATGTGGGCGACAATGATATTCATATAAAAGGCGGACATGGCAATGGAAAGGGCCTCAAAGCGATCGGCAATCACCAGGACAATATCCGGGGCCAGATCGTTGAAGGCCCTGGCCATTTCGATGGTGGCGAAACCGGCCGATTGGGTCATGGTGACCAGGTTTTCCCCTTCTATCAGGAAGTGAAGGATTCTATCCAGAACAAATCCGTCCCGCCTGATTATGGTTGTCAGATCTCCATATTTGGGAAGTACCGCCCCTCCCCCAAGGATGACCTGTAGTTCTAAGCCTTCACGCTTTGAAATGGCTTTCATCACCGGTTTCATTTTGGCGTAATTGCCTCGAGTGGTTAAAATGACGCAGATTTTTCTTTTCATTCGGTGAATCCTTCCACAGATTAATTCCAGGATATTTTTCGGAATATTTGCTCCTTTTTTATCCGTTCTTTAAATTGGAGGATTTTTTCCAATATCTCAGAAATGGTTCTATCGGTTAGATAATGGGGCTGTAATCCCAGATCGAGGAGCCTTGAATGGGCAGGATTATAATAGTGGTCCTCTTTTTCTATTCGAGGATTTTCCAAATGATTGATATTGACCCCGAGATTAAACTGGTCCCCGACTTCTTTCACCTTTTCAGCCAATTGGTTAACCGAAAAAGTCTCGGTGAATTGGTTAAAAATCCGAAGCTCTCCCTTCCCCGCTGGGTTTTCCAGCGCCAGGCGGACACAACTCAAGGTATCCTTGATATTGAGATATCCCCGGGTTTGTCCTCCCTGCCCATAGACCGTAAGTGGATAACCGGCTACGGCCTGGACGACAAAGCGGTTTAATACCGTCCCGAATATTTCGTCATAATTGAAAAAGGGGAATAATCTTAATTCGGAAAGGTTTTCCTCGGTCACCAAACCATAGACCGGGCCCTGCATCAGGTCAGTGACCCGAAGGTCCCACATCCGTACATAAAACCACAACAGATCGGTATCCATAATTTTAGTGGTATGATACAGACTACCGGCCTGACGGGGATACAGGAAACGATCCCTCCTTCCTTTGTGTTCGATGTCAATCCAACCCTCCTCGATATCGATATCGGGAGTGCCGTACTCGCCCATGGTTCCTAATTTAACGATATGGGCTTCCGGACACCATTCCCTCACCGCGAAAATCAAATTGGCGGTAATTTCAAGATTGTTGCTTAAGGTTAAGGCCGCTGCCCGCCGGTTAAGCATGGAATACGGCGCAGAGGGTTGTTCCGCATAGTGAACAATGGCATCGGGGATAAAGGACTGAAAGACCTCGGCCATAATCTCCCAACGCCTTAAATCACCGATGAAAACCCGGACCTTACAGCCTGACCGGGACTCCCATATTCGGGCTCGTTCATGAAGATTCGGCACATCAAAAAGGGGTTCCACATTTTCTTCGCGGCAAAGCCGGCGACGAAGATAATTGTCCACGACGGCTACCTCATGACCCTTGGCCGTTAGATGCATAGCTGTCGGCCATCCCAAATACCCGTCCCCCCCCAGAATTAAAACCCGCATGAGCCTATTCTTCCTCCAATAAATGGTTATTTTTTAAAAAGAGGGAAAGTTGATGCCGGTTGAGAGGGGTCTCTTGATTCGACTGATAAGGATTAGTGACTTTTTTATTAACCAGTCCCCGGTATCTATAAGTTATTTTTCTTTGGATTCCCTGGAAGGCTGGGAGGACCACAAAATATTGATCCAGTTCCCAGGCCCTTCGAGTTTCCTCCCCGTTCATAAGTTCTTCAAACATCTTTTCCCCGGGCCGTGGCCCGATTATCTCAATTTTTAGCTTTTTTTGCCGGAGCTGGTTGCTAGGCGACAATTCTTTAATCATGATTTCTGCCAGATCCTTGATTCTGATAACCGGCATTTTAGTAATAAAAACCTCGCCCCCGCAGGCCAGGATAGCGGAAGTAATAACTAAACGGACGGCTTCCTGGATACTCATAATAAACCGGGTCATTTCGGGGTCGGTCAAGGTCACCGGTCCTCCGGATTTGATCTGTTCCCGAAATATAGGAATAACGGAGCCTCGAGATCCTAATACGTTACCGAACCGGGTCGAGGAAAATATCGGCCCGTCTCCGCGAAGATTGTTATTAGCCGCGGTCAGCAACCGTTCGGCCATCAATTTAGATGTGCCCATGACGTTGGTCGGATTCACCGCCTTATCCGAACTGGTAAAAATCACCCGTTCCAGACCGTTTTCAATGGCTGCGGAAATAACATTCTGAACCCCCAGGATATTGGTTTGAACCGCCTCAAAGGGAGACCGTTCACAGAGGAGGACATGTTTATAAGCCGCGGTATGAAAAAGAATCTGGACTCCCCGCATTAGGCGGATCATCTTTTCCCGGTCCCGGATATCGGCCAGGAAAAAACGGGCCTTTTTGTTTTTTAAAAATTTTTGTTGAAGGAAAAAGAGTTCGCTTTCATTATTATCGATGGCGATGATTTCACTCGAGGGATATTGTTCCAACAGTTGCCTGGTCAATTCGTATCCCACGGTTCCGCAAGCGCCGGTGACCAGGACCCTTTTTTGCTTATAAAATTGCTTAACCGAATCACTATTCATGAAAATCCTTTTCCGGTCCTCGAGGACGCTAGGTCTGACCCAAACAGCAGGCCACCAGTCGTTCTGCGGCCTGTCCATCCAGAAGGCCGCACTCCTCCTCGACCATTTTCTTTCTCTCTTCCCGGCAGGCAGGGGGATTCAATAAGGCATCGCGGATCAGGTTCATTAATTCTTCCTGGTTGACGGCTGTTTTAATCGCTCCATAGGACATTAACCTCTGGAGATGCCATTGAAGCGGATAGTCCAAATAAACCGGCTCTTTCAACAGTCCGCGAGTTTTTTGAAAGTACCACATATTAATGACCGGTTTATCAAAGATAGAGGCTTCTACCGCGATGGTAGAAAAGACATTGACCAGGACATCAGAATAGTTGAGGATATCCCACAATTCCTCCTCTTCAATCTGTAAAACAACGCGATCTTTCTCCCCCTTCCGGTAAAACGGGTCCGCCAGGCTGATATAGATGTCTTTCATGTTTTCGGTATGTTCGATCAACAGCTCCATAAAAGGGGAGCGGAGAAGCCGTTTATTGGGATAAATTCGCAGGATTAATTGAAGATTTTCAATAGTCTTTTTTAATTGCTTGAAAACGGAAATTATTTCGAAATAGTGAAATTCGAAAAAAAATCCGGCAAAGGTCAGAGTTTTGGCCGTCGCCTTCAAACCCCGTTGCTTAAAAAATTCTTCTCTCGGCTGCTTTTTCCGGGAGTCCAGATCATTATAGCGGATAGAACCTATCACCTGAATCCTTTCCTCCGGAATCCCATGCAAGTCTCTGGCATCCCTTAACATGTTCGGGCCCCAGACCAGGACTTTTTTTATGGGATGACCCCGAAAGCCATTAGAAGAAAGGCTGTCATAATTTCCGACAAAATGGACTACCGGGATCCCCTTCTTGAGCCCCCACCAGGTTATCGGCAGACTCAAACTGTCAATCGGAGATCCAACCCCGAGAACCAGCAACTGGTCCAGTAAGAACGAATCGTGGGTTTTGGATTCAATAGACCGGTATATCAAGCCCTCGATGAAACCGAAAAACTTCATGATCTGCTTGGACCCGGCCATTCTATGCTGAAAACCATGAAACAGCTTTCCAAGAAGAGAGGGGTTTGATTTGGAAAGAGTACGATACTGCCATTTTCGGAAAAGGTCTTTCCTGGGATACAGGCGGCGCATACTCTGGCAAAAATCCAATATTTTTTGGGAAATTCGGCCACTAACTTCCGGAGGGTGATAGGTAATATAGTGGCACCCAGGGATTGGCTCCAACAAGTCCGCGTAGTCCTCCCGAACCAGAAAGCAGACTTCCACCCCTTTCTTTTGAATGGCCTGGATCAACATTTTCCGATGCAAATGGGTGGTCGCCCCCTTGCCTAACAAAGGGATACCGAGCCGGAATTTTTTTTGAGGTTCACTCATTGAAACCCGTTGGATCCTCCGGATTCGAACTGAATATTATATAAGCGGCGGTAGGTCGGGCTTTTTTCATAAACCGTTTGATGAGGTCCGATGGCTTCTATTTCGCCCCCGGTCAGAACGACGATTTTATCGGCATGGGTTACCGTGGACAGACGATGGGCGATGACAAGGGCCGTCATATTTTTTAAAATACGGTTGATCGCCTCCTGAACCGCCCGTTCCGATTCACTGTCCAGGGCACTGGTGGCTTCATCCAAAAGGAGAATGGAAGGGCGACCATAAACGGCCCGGGCGATGGCCACCCGTTGCTTCTGTCCGCCGGATAGGCGGATTCCCCGATCCCCGACCAGGGTGGACAATCCTTCCGGCAAAGCAGTGATAAATTCCTCGGCGTTGGCGGCCCAGACAGCGTGGGACAGGTCTTCGTCGTTCAGGGGGCGATTGTATATAATATTTTCCCGGATCGTGGCATTAAAAAGAAGGGATTCCTGGGAAACCACTCCGAAATTATTACGGTAGCTTTCCTGGGTAAACTCTCGAATATCCCTACCGTCATAGGTGATGGTTCCCTTTTCCACCTCATAAAACCGTAGGATCAAATCGGCCAGGGTTGACTTCCCTGACCCGCTCGGCCCGACCAGGGCCACCATCTCCCCCCGGTTTATCGCCAAATGGATATTTTTCAGAACCGGATTATTTTTTTCATAGGCAAAATCAACCCCTTTAACTTCGATCCGCTCTTTTAATTTATCCGCTTTCCGGGTTCCCTCGGGAATGGTGCTTTGGGTATTAAAGATATCGGTCACGGCTGCGGCTGATCCGATCATATTCTGTAACCCAAGAAACTGGCTGGCGATGTTGGAAACCGGGGCGAGAAGCTGCTGCGAAAGATAAAAAAACATCAGAGAGGCCGGCAGACTGAGCCGTCCCTGGATCACGGCATAAAAAACAAGGATGAGCACGATCCCGATTACCAAAGCATCAGTCAAAATCCGGAGAGGCTCTTCCGTCCGTTTGGTAATCAGGTATCTGGTTTCAAACTTTCGATATTTGGTAGCGGCCGAGGTAATTTTTTCGGAATCGAATTTTTCCGCCGCAAAGGACTTGATTAATCGGATACCCAGGAATGATTCGAACAAGTTGGCGTTTAAAATACCCATCTTGTCGGTAACCCCCTGGGCCTTTCTTTTAACTTTTTCCCCAAGCAATCGGGTGACCACCATATGGATCGAACCCAATCCTATAACGGTAAAAGTGAACAGGGCGTCGGTTCGGAATAATATGTACAGGGAAATGGTCACCTGGGCCAGGGATTGGAGCAGACCTCTGATAAAACTGTCTAAAAAAGCCGCCGTTTTCGAAACGTCGTTCGTTAACCGGCTTAATAACTCCCCGGCCCTTCTTTTTTGAAAAAAAGCCAAAGGCAGGGTGAGCATATGTTCATGTAAGGAAACCATCATGTCCCGTGAAATCATGGAACGAGTCCGGGTGGACAGAACCAGAGAAGAAAAATTCAACCCGGCAATGCAGACGGAAAAAAGGACGAATAACCCGGCCACCAGGAAACCGATATCCAGGATATTCTCTATATCCAGGTGCAGGGTCTGAATTAAGGTGGCCCCAAGATTGTTCAGCGTCAACTCCGATAGTTGCTCCGCCGCTTTCGGTTTTTTTCCGGCAAAGGCCTCCAGCGCCGGAGCGATGACCAGAGGGCGTAAACTCAAAAAAATTCCCAGCAGGATATTGATGACGGTCAGGAATAAAATAACCCCCCAATAGGGCCTCAGGAATCGTTTGAATAAGCCACTAACGGATTTAAAGTCTTTTCGCAGGGGCATGGTGGATCGGTTTAAAGATATTTGGATAAAAATTCAAGAAGCTGCGGATAAAAGCTATCAGTGGTTCAGGGTCAATATTCTTTCCGGAGGAAAACCCTGCTTGGTGATATTGGAAATATCCCGGCGATTATCCGTGAAACTGGCTATTATGATCAGATCCAGCTCCTCAGATGGAAAGTCGGACAAAGTAAAAACCGGTAGTCCCAGAAAGGCTCCTGTTTCACCATCCTCATGAATAACCGCCACCACCTCCAATCCCAGTTCCCGCAAGGTTAAAAAGGTCAGCTCGGCGGCTTCCGAGGTCCCGTAAATGGCTATACGGCGTACCCCTTTCTCAAGGAGCGGCTCCAACCCTTCCCGAATGGTCGATCGCGTCTTCCGATAAAGTTGAAGAGAATAGCCCATATACTCATAGGTCAACCGGGCCTTTTCAGCAACGCCCTTAGGGGTAAGGAGATACTTAATCCGATTGGAAGGGATGGTCGAGACTTTAATATAACCTTTTCGGACGAGCCGTTTAAGGTAGAGGTTGACAAGACCCAGGGCCACCCCCATTTTGTCGGCTATAGCCCGCTGGGTTATAGGCCGCCCTTCGGCGATTTCGGTCAATATGGTAAGCTGACGTTCAGATTCTTTTTCCATACTATGAAAGTCCTATGGGTAAAATCTCCAGGATAGAAATTGGTTGGGAATTCAAGAAGGGCTACCGCCTCTTCGCTTACCTAAAAAGCGACTTGCGGAAATTAACCAGGGCAAAACCTGTTGAGGAAACTGGGAAAAACATGTTCATCTTTTGAACAACCATTTTTTACTTAAAGCCCGACCTTTGTCAAGTCTTTTTTATATTTTACTGGTTTATTATGAATCTCACATTAATCGTAACTTAAGGCCGATGGGCTTGTTTCCATTAAGATTTCCCCGTTCTTGTGTTGCCGTATTACTTTGAAACCCTTAAGAACAGATTCTCATACTCTTTCGTGATTTTGACTCTTCCGAAATTATTAATCAATAAATCCGATATCTTATACAAAGGTCGTTCCCACCAGGCCTCTGGCCAGCTATCCAGAGAATCCACAAAACGGTCGTCAAGTCCCAGCATCCCGAGCATTTCCTCGGTTCCCCCCGAATGACGAAGGGCCACAACCGGGCAGTCGCAGGCCAGTGCCTCCAATAAGGTATTGGGCAGTCCTTCAAACAGGGAAGACAGGACAAATAAATCGGCATGTTTTAACCATAAAAATGGGTTTTTTTGAAATCCGGCCAAAAACACCTTTTCCTTTAAATCCAAACCGTTAATTAATTCCTTCAGCTGGTTTTCCAATTCCCCTTTTCCCAAAATCCAAAGTCTCGCTTTCGGTTTCCTGGCCGATAATGTTTGAAAAGCCCTGATAAGACGGTCGAACCCTTTGGCCGAGACTAATCTTCCGACCGCCACCAAATGAGGGCCTTCTCCATAGGAAGAAAAGGGGTTTTCCCCTTGATCAGCCAAAAGTCGGACTTCTTCCATATCAACGGGATTAAAGATGCGGATTATTCTTTTAGGATCGACCCCGAAATGCTCAATAAGATCCTGGCTCATCCAATCACACAGGCAGACAATGTTATCAGCCCGATTGTATAAACCCCGGTAAAGCCATTTCCATAACCGGGAGTACGGGACATCCCTCAGGTTTTCGGTGGCGACAGAGGTCTCCCGGACTATAATTCTGGTGTGATGAGGGATAACCGGTTTTAAGAGAATGACGGCTAAATTCAGGTAACCCAGGGTTGAAAAAATGACATCCGGTTTTAAACGACGGAAAAGGCGGATAAAGGGCAGAAAACTTTTTCTGACCCGACGGGCCTTCAGATCATGAATGATGATGTCCTCCGGCAGGGCCTCGATAAAAAATCCGAAATAATGAACAACGGCCAGATGTAACTCAAATTTAGAACGGTCCAGGTGCCTCAGGAGATTAATGACCACCCGTTCAGCCCCTCCCTCCTCCAAACTGCCCAAGGTGAAGAGGATGCGTTTTCTCTTTACCCCATTCTCCTTTTTGAGGGGGTTATAGTCGGTACGATTTTCTCTGAAAGACATTCCAGTAGTTATTAATCGTCTCATAATAATATTGACATGGAACAAATGAGCTTGCCTGATAAAGGACTGAGGGGTCTTTTTCTTGGGTCGGTCGGCTTTGCCGACCTATGAAGAGGCTTCCAAGGGAAGCCGGCGTCCACCCTGAACCTGGGAGCTTCTTTACCGGGCAAATTATTTAAGATCCTTAATAACTTTCTTTTTACCTTCGGCAAACAAAATGCCAATAGGGAATCTGGGGGGATATCTCGACTTCCCGGAAGGTGTCCTTTAACCTCATAATTTCTTTTCGGCTGCATCGCTGTTCGATGGTGGTAAAAAAACGGTCGTAGACATCCTGCCGGATGCGCCGGGAACTCTTTCCCCGGTAACTCTCATAAAGAGGAATATATTTTGAAGCCCCCCACTGCTCAAAGAGCTCGCCCGTCCAAACCAGTGGCTTATACAACAGCGCTCCCACCAGCCAGGTAAAACCGGAGCGGAAGTACCGGTTTTTGATTTTGGATACCGTCCAGCGAAACAAGGTGATGATTTTTAATAATACCCAAAAATAAAGAGGCCGATTATCCAGGGAATAATAAAGATAAATTAAAAATATCGGGGCGTAGGTCCGGATGTTCCTTATCGTTTCCAGGCAATTGGCCGGCAAATGGTGGAGGACCCCGAGACAGAACAAAAAATCGGCAAAATCCTGTCTAAAAGGCAATTGGGTTAGATCCCCCATAAAGAAGAGGCAACCGTCCCAATCCCTCAGATTGTTTCGGGCCACAAAAATAGAATCCGAGAAATCAATCAGGATCAATTCCCGGCATCTGTTTTTTAAAAAATAACTCCAGCGGCCGTTTCCACAACCCAAATCACACACCCTTAGGTTTCCCAAAGACTCCAGATCGATCAGATCGAAGTACCGATTAAATTCCTCCTCATGTTCGGGAAGGATATCGGAATATTTTTGCCATTCTTTCCCGAAGGAAAACTGGATATCCCGCGCTGCTGTATTCCCATAGACGGGATCCTTTTTTTTGTTCAGGCCCAGTTTTTTTTTCAGCAAATCGGGATATTGATCGGCGGAAAGAAGGATTATGACGTCATCCACGATCGGATAGGATTTCCGATCGACGATTAAACGGTCGGTTTCCAACCGGATCTCGCTGGAAGCGAAAAGATCATTCAGGGTTTTTAGTTTGTTTGAGTAATAGCCGCTCATTCCTTATTCTACGATAAAACCCGGCGGAAAAGGGTCTCATACTGGAGGGTTACTTTTTCAATGGAAAATAATCGGGAAATGCGATCACGGGCGGCCAGACCCAGGGCCTTGCGCCCTGTTTCTTTCCGGGCAATGAGTTCAGCCCACCCTTCCATCAGGGCCGCCGGATCCCGGGGCGGCACCAAAATTCCTGTTTCACCGATAAGAAAAGCAGAATCTCCGACATCGGTCACGACACAGGGAATCCCGCAGGCCATCGATTCACCGATAATATTGGGAAATCCTTCGCCGGATGAGGAAGAGGTTGAAATATCCAGGGCGTTGAGGATTCGCGGAATGTCTTCCCGGAACCCCAGCAGAATCAATCGACCTTTCAATTGATTATCAAACAGATAAGGAGTAAAAAATTTATTCTCACCGCTGACGCCCTCTCCGACAAGCAGGAAACAAATATCCGGATATTTTTTGCAGAGTAATCGTGCAGCCCTTAAAAAGGTTTCGTGATCCTTCATAGGATCAAATCGGGAAATCAATCCGACAACCAGCTTTTCATTTCCGATCTCCAACTCCTTCCGCACTTCCTTTCCGGCTGAAGGATCTATGTTGAAGCGCTCCAAATCGAACCCGTTATAAATAATTTCCCATTGTTTAGGGTGATAACCCAGGGCGGTATGGAATTCGGAGCCTTTGCGGGAGTTAACAATGATGGCCGCCGGCAAAGAAGAAAGCCAAGCCGAGACTTTCATCACCCAATAAGTCAGTTTTTTATATCGTTCAAATTCGACATTTGAGCATCGGATATTCCAAACGACTTTGAAACGATAAGAGAATTGTCCGGCCAGGATCCCCAAAAGATTGGCATGGTACATCCAGGTCAAAAGAATATCAGGTTTTTCACGCTGTAACAGTTTTATTAATTTGATAAATCCGGTCAGTGATACCCGACCCTTAGGCATATTTAGAGATAGAATCCTCACACCTGATTCTTCTATTTTCCTTCCGACCAATCCCCTGCCGGTCATGGAAACGACCAGGGATTCAAAGGCCAAAGGA
This sequence comes from Deltaproteobacteria bacterium, assembly GCA_016208255.1. Classification (GTDB taxonomy): domain Bacteria; phylum Desulfobacterota; class RBG-13-43-22; order RBG-13-43-22; family RBG-13-43-22; genus RBG-13-43-22. Next base: position 24,473 of record JACQYK010000115.1, read on the forward strand.
TTGATGGCCGAAAGGAGCTTGAAAAGCATGATCTCCGCGCCTCCCGGATCCAGGTCGGTAATCAAATGGAGGACCTTGATCCTCTCCGATGGCCGATTGCGGATTGCGGATTGCTGAATCGATGTCATCTTTTTTTATTAAAAGGG